>DASVEF010000042.1:0-10999 GCA_036380715.1 Thermoanaerobaculia bacterium
CACCAAAACCGTTTTAGCACCGTTCCCAGCAGCCAGAGACGGTGCTGGAAGCATTTTGAGACTGTCCCCCGCCGGCAGGGACAGTCTAAAAACGGTTTTTGGACTGCCACCGGCTCTTTTCACAGCCTTCCGGCCGACAACTATGGCGCCGGCAACGGCGCAATGAGCTGAAAAAATCTCTGCTAACGCCCTTGACATCCTCAATTTGGCGTCTTATCCTTCATTTTGTCGACGCGGAGGAATCTTCAAGGTCTCCGATCCATACTCCGGAGGTGGGCTGAGGATTTTGTAAGACTCTGGCGCGTAGACACTCAGCCCTCCGGTGCCAATTCAGGTCCCGGAGCTTTCAAGGAGAGAGCTGTATGCCTGGACTTGCGTATCAAAAGACCGTTGCCTACTGTGAGCTGCTGAGCACGACGCTCAAACCGCAGCTCGAAGGCCTGCCTCACCTCAAGGACGAGTCCGAGAGCCTCGACACGCTGATCGTCGAGCTCAAGAACCTCGACAGCCAGCAACAGGCGCTCAAGGCCCGCCTCCAGGAGATCACCCGTCTCCGGCAGGAGGCGGAGCGGCGCGGCCGGTCGTTGCGCAGCCGCATCGCCGCCCAGCTCCAGGGGAAGCTCGGCTTCGCCAACGAGAACCTGCTGGCTTTCGGATCACCCCCCGCAAACCGGGCCGCCGCCGTACCGCGACCCCGGCGACCACCACCAAGAAAGACGCCGCGCAGGACCCGGCGGCGCCCGCCACGACTCCCCCGATCACCACCACGGCCGGCTGATGCTGCCTACGTAGCCGGACGGCAACCCGCGGAGGCTTCCAGGGCCTCCGCGGCCCCTTTTCAACTCTGGGCGCCGACTCTTTCGCGGAGGGACATGAAACGTTTCGCCGGGATTGTCACTACGTATTCAAGGAGGTAACCGACCAATGGCGATTCGGAAGCAACCCTCATCTCGGGATACGAGCAAAACCCCTCTCAACGTCGAAGCACAGATTGAAACGAAGGTCGGGGAGGGCCTCACCCCGATCGTGGAGAACGCGGTCGAAGCGCGGCTCAAGACCGACACGGTGCAGAAACAGATCGCCAGCGCGATCTCGCCGCTGCTCGACTCCACGATCGAGGAGCAGCTCGGCGACCGCCGGTCCGACTTCCAGCCCCGGCGTGTCTTCAACCACCCGTCGATGGTGAAGTTCCCGCTGAAGATCCATCCAGGCTTCGCCGATGTCCTGACCAAGCCGAAGACGGCGCTCCAGAAGCTGCTCGACAACCCGCCGGTGCTGAGTCACTACGCCACGGCCCACACCGACGGCCGCCGGGTGCCGGTAGTCATCGCCATCGTTCGCGACTCGAGCGGAAACACCAGGCCCGGCATCGGACTGCGGCTGGTCAAGCGCACCGCATTCGACATCGCCTCCGTGGCCCGTACAGCCGGTATCGCCACCGTCATCACCACCGCCGCGCACCAGTTGAAAGTCGGCGAGAGCGTCACCATCGAAGGAACGTCGGACGCGACCTTCCACGGCACGTTCGTGGTCCTGCCGACGTTGCCTCCGACCCCCGACAGGATCACGTTCGCCACGCCGCTCGCGCCCGACGTCGCCACGACGACGACGGCCGGCCGCGCGATCCGGAACGAGCTGGTCGACCTGACCTCGACCAGCGCGGGCGGCCTCGCGCTGCTGCGGTTTCCCTCCCGTACCGGCGACGGCGACACCACCGGCCGAGTGGAGCTGCTCGACCAGAGCGTCACCCACGACGTGACCATTCCGGCCGGCGTGCAGCACGTGGTGATCGAGATGATCGTCACCGGCCTCGCGGCCCTGGCGGTCCTCCCCGCTGCCGACAATCCGCTGGAGCGGTTGCCGTCCGATTTCAGCGTGGAGCTCTGCGAGGCCATGACGCAGCTGATGGGACGCGTTCCCGATCCGATCCTCGGCAAGGCCGCCGCAGGCGACGACTTTCGCTCCGGACGCTCGAGACTGATCCGCCGCATCACCGTCCCGCGCCTGAGCGTCGGCGCCGACATCACGAACGTCAGCCGCGCCGGCGGCGTGGCGACGATCACCACCGCCGTGCCGCACGGGCTCACGGCCGCGGACAAGGTGACGATCGCGGGGACGAACGATCCGTCGTTCCGCGGGACGTTCGACATCGACTCGGTTCCGACACCGACCACCCTCACCTTTCCGCAGGCGGGAGAGCCGAACGTCGAGAGCACGGCCTCGCCCGGACTGGCTCGGGTCAGCCCGCCGCGGCGCTATCTCGTGCGCCTGCGGCAGGAGTGGATCTTCCTCGGCTACACGCTCGGTGAACTGAACGGCGTGGAAGCGCTCGATCCCGGCACGATCATTCAGGACGTGACGAACACCGTCCAACGCACCGTCGAGCGCGCATCGGAGTCGATCGACGACGTCCGCTCGCTTCTCGAGCAGAGCGTGCGGAACGTGATGAATCAGGCCTCGAGCGTCGACTCGCTGCTCGAGGTGGCGACACGCGCCGACACCAACGTGACGAACTCCGGTTTCGCCGGCGTCGGTGCCTCCGGGAACTCGCTCCTCGGCGGACTCCTCGGCGCCGGAGTCGGCGCCCTCCTGGGAGGGCCGGTCGGTGCCGTCATCGGGGGAGTGTTGGGCGGCGGCGTCGGCGTGGGTGCCGAGCTCGGCCTGCGCAACGGCACGAGCGTGGTGGCGTCGACGACGACCTCCAACTCGGTCAACACCTCCCTCCACGTCAACTCCCTGCTGCACACCGCACGGTCGCAGATCAATCGCGCCGTGCGCACCGCGGCCAGTACGCTGCGCGATCTCGAGAGCACCGTGGCGCGGCAGGTCGGACGCGTGTCGCCGCTGCTGTCGCGCGTTTCGAACCTGCTGCGCTGGACCCTCTACGAGAACTACGCGGTCTGCTCGCACGTCGAAGACGTGGTGGAGCTGACGAGCGTGCGCATCACCGAACCGCCGCCGGAGGCGCCGACGGATCCGCTCTTCACCGACGAGGACATCGTCGAGTACCGCCGCTACTTCGAGCCGGCCCTGCTCGAGCCGCGGCTGCGGCCGCACTTCGAGATCCTGCGCCAGGCGGTGGCGCGGCGGACCGCGCCGCTGACCGCGGTGCACGTCGCCGTCGACTTCAGCGCCAGCGGCTTCGGCGCCGATCTGCGCATTCGGGTCGGCGACGGCGAAGCCACCGTCCGCTTGAATCCACCCGGCGGCAGGGTGCGCCGCTGGATCGCCATCTCTCCGATTCCGGTCGAGTTGCTCGGCGGAGTCGAATTGAGCCTCACCTCGCGCGCGCCCGATCTTCCGAGCCTCGGCGGCATCGATCTCGACACGCTGATCACCACCGCGCGAGTCACCGTGAGCGAGATTCAATTCTGGTTCACCCGCTCGCCGGCACTGGCTCCGGAGCAGACGTTTTCGGCAGCCGAGCTCTCGCTCGAAGTGACCAATCAGAACCGCGTCGACAGCTTCACCGCCGACCTCACACCCGACCCGCGCGTCGTCGATACCTCCAACGACCCGCTCTTCAAGCACATCCATCGGAATCGGACCTACTACTTCGGCGTCCTGGCCGAGGCGGCGCGGGTGGTGCCGGCGCTCCGCGACGACGCGCCGGAGCTCGCGCTGTTCCGGAGCGATCACGATCTCTGGCGGCTGCCGATCGCCGGCTTCGAGGGGGATCGCGTGCTGGTCATCGCCGACGTCCAGCCCACCGACCCCGACGCGAAGAACCTGCTCGCCGACCTCGGCGCCGCCACGATCGTGCAGCTCGCCGCGCCGGGTGCGTATGGAGAGGCGCTCAAAGGGCTGCTGTCGCTGCTCAACGTCGACCCGACCAAGCTCGTGGACGAGGCCGGCCTCATTCATCCGGCGTTGCTCCCGGCGCCGGCGTCACCGGTTCCGGGTCTGCCGGGCGGGGACGTGCTGCCCATTCCCGGACAGCCGGGACCGAGCGGGCCGCAGGGCCTGCCGGGCCCGCCGGGAGTGCAGGGACTGCCGGGTCTCACGGGAGTGCAAGGCATCCCCGGGGTGGCCGGACCGACGGGACCGGCCGGTTTGCCCGGACCTCCGGGACCGCAGGGATTGCCCGGCATCTGAACGTGGTCCGCTTCCGCGCGGAGACCGGACGGCGCAAGCCGTCCTCTCCGCATTCCGGTCAGTCGGCCATCTTCTTGATGAACTTCGCGTCGATGCCGTGATGCGCATCGAGATCATCTTGTCGATCGGCACCTTCACGTAACGGGGACGAGGTGCCAACCATCTCGAAAGACAAGGCCGACGCGCGATGAGCAGGGTTGAGGGGACCCGATCCCAAGGCCTCTCTTTTCGAGATCCGCCTGACTGCCGCCATGCTGAAGAGCTTCGCGGTTGCCATAAATGGCTTCGCCTAATGGGGCTTGCGAGCCTTCTTTCTTCTCTTCGGCTTCGCCGGCGAATCGTCAGCTATGGATCTCCGGGAGGAAGGCTTGTCCCGCCAGCGGGTCACCATATTCTGGTCAGCGACGTGGACGTGAACAGCGGAGCCGAGGGCCATGGCGACCTTGGTCATCGTGTGCAGCGTGAAGTTGGCGTTCCCTCCGAGGAGCTTGGTGACATAGGCGCGGGAGGTCCCCAGACGGCGGGCAAGCTCGGCACGAGAGACGTTCTGTTCTTCC
Source organism: Thermoanaerobaculia bacterium (assembly GCA_036380715.1). Classification (GTDB taxonomy): domain Bacteria; phylum Acidobacteriota; class Thermoanaerobaculia; order Multivoradales; family UBA5704; genus UBA5704. Next base: position 4,653 of record DASVEF010000042.1, read on the forward strand.
ATCAGGCGGCAGACGTCTTCGGTGAACTCGACGATCGGGAGGCCGACCCAGTAGTCGACTGACGCTCTCGACTCCCGGATGAAGCGCCGGTACTTCTCGATGAACTCCGGGTCAAGTCCCTCCTGGGTCGAGGATGTCAAGTCTTCCATTCTTCTTGGCCTCCCGATACTTCTGTTGCAGGTCTCTCGCTCGGACGATCTCGGATCGAGGGGTCCGTTCCGCCTTGGTGAATGCCGCAACGCAGACGATTACAGGACCCCCACCGTAAAACCAGACAACTCGCAGCTTCTTGCCCTTCGGTTGTTTGCGGAACTCATAGAGCCCGTCACCAAGTGACTTGCAGGCCGGTTCGGCTTTCGGAGGACCGTTGTCCGGAATCTGCTCATAAAGCAGCAGGAGCATCTGTCTCGCGGCGACCTGATAGTCTCCCGTGAGACTCTCGAGAAACTCGATCACCGGACACACTCCCCGTTGATCAGGCACTCCCAGCACTTCCCACTCACCCTGGGCGATCCTGAGGAGCTTCATGTTAACTCTCCTGTTAACGAAAGGCAAGACCTTTCCGCTCATGTCGCGACTCTCCGGTCGAGGCTCCGGTACTGGATGGCCTCGGCGAGGTGCGGGGCTCGGACCGCGTCGCTCCCCGCGAGGTCCGCGATCGTGCGGGCCACTTTGAGGATGCGGTCGAGAGCGCGTGCGGAGAGGCCGAGCTTCTCGAAGGCGCGGTCCAGCAGACCGCGGCCGGCGGGGTCGACCTGGCAGAAGCGGCGCAGGGCTTCCGGACCCAGGGCGGCGTTGACCGGCGTCGAGGCCGCGGGGCCGAAGCGTTCGAGCTGGATGGCGCGGGCGGCGGCGACCCTCCGGGCCACGGCCTCGGTGGGCTCTCCCGGACCGGAGCGCAGCTCCCGCAGGCTGACCGCCGGCACCTCGACGTGCAGGTCGATGCGGTCGAGGAGGGGGCCGGAGACCCGGCCGCGGTAGCGCTCGACCAGGGGAGGCGGGCAGCGGCAGTCGTAGCGCGGGTCTCCCAGGTGGCCGCAGGGACAGGGGTTCATGGCGGCGAGCAGGGAGAAGCGGGCCGGGAACTGGAGGTGGGCGCGGACGCGGACCACGGTGACGTGCCCCTCTTCCAGCGGCTGGCGCAGGGCCTCCAGCGTGTCGCGCCGGAACTCGGGCAGCTCGTCGAGGAAGAGGACGCCGTTGTGGGCCAGGCTCGCCTCGCCGGGCCGGGGTGAGCTGCCGCCGCCGATCAGGCCGGCGGTGCTGATGCCCGTGTGCGGGCTGCGGAACGGGCGCTGGTGGATGAGGCCGGCAGGGGGCTGTTCGGCCACCAGGGAGTGGATCTTGGTGACCTCGATCGACTCCGCCAGGGTGAGCGGTGGCAGCAGGCCGGGAAGGCGGCGGGCGAGCATGGTCTTGCCCGATCCAGGCGGGCCGATGTAGAGGAGGTTGTGCCCGCCGGCCGCGGCCACCTCCAGGGCGCGCTTGGCGGTCTCCTGGCCACGCACCTCGGAGAGGTCGGGCACGTGCCCGAAGGTCTCCAGGGAGCAGGGGGACGGCTCGACAGCGGGCAGCGTTTCCTCGCCCAGCAGGTGCTGGATGGCCTCGGCCAGGGTGCGGACGGCGATCACCCGCACGCCGCCGAGCGCCGCCGCCTCGGCCGCGTTGGGGGCCGGCAGCAGGACCTCCTGGACTTTCAGGCGGTGCCCCAGGTCGGCGATGGCCAGGCCGCCGCGCACGGAGCGGATGGTGCCGTCCAGGCCGAGCTCGCCGCAGAGGAGGCGCCCCTGGAGAGCCTCCTCGGGGAGCTGCTCGTGGGCGGCGAGCAGCGCCATGGCGATGGCCAGGTCGAGATGGTTGCCGTCCTTGCGCAGGTCGGCGGGCGCGAGATTGATGACGACGGACTTCGGGGACAGGTCGAAGCCGCAGTTCTTGATCGCGGCCCGCACGCGCTCGCGGCTCTCGCGCACCGCGGCGTCGGCAAGGCCTACGATCTGGACCTGCGGGAGCCCGTTCTGGACGTCGACTTCGACCTGCACTGGGCGGGCTTCAATGCCCCATGGCGTTGCGGTGATGGCTCGGGCTAGCATCACCCCTATAGAGAACGGAAAACAGGGGCGGAATCTCGCACACTTTTTTCAGACTTTTTTCGGAAAGACCCTTTTGAAGCTCCTGATCGTCGCGACCAAAGCGCCCTGGCCTGTCATCGACGGCGGCCGGTTCCTGCTCCGCAACACCCTGGAGGCTCTGACCGCGGCCGGTTGCCGGCCCACGCTGGTGGCCCCGGTCGATCCCGCCCGCTTCCGTCTGGAGGAGGTGGGGGAGGGGCTCGCCGGATGCTGCGATCCCCGGCTGGTCCCGGCCGCGCCGGGGCGGCCGCTCGCCTCCTTGCTCCGCGCTCCTCTCTCCATCGCCCGTCACTCCCTGCCGGCGGTGCGGCGCGAGGTCGGGCGGCTCCTCGCGGCGGAGAGGTTCGACGTCGTGCACGCCGAGCAGCTCCAGGCTCTGCCTCAGACCGCTCCGGCGGCCGTCCGCGGCATTCCGGTGGTGCTGCGGGCGCAGAACGTGGAGAGCGACCTCTGGGCGGCCACGGCCCGGTGGCGCGGCGGCTGGCGGGGGAGGGCGCTGGCGGTCGAAGCCCGCCGCCTGGCCCGCTGGGAAGGGGAGGCGGTCCGGAGGTCCGGCGTCACCCTGGCGCTGACCGCCGAGGACGCCGCGCGGCTCCGCGAGCTGGCGGGCTCCGGGGGACGGGTCGAAGTGGTGCGCGCTCCCTTCCCGGCGCTCCCGGCCGCCGAGGTCCCCCGCCTGCCCGGCGAGCCCGCGGTGGTCGTGCTGGGCAGCCAGGGGTGGCTGCCGAACGAGGACGCGGTGTCCTGGTTCCTGGCCGAAGTCTGGCCGCGGATCGCGGCCGAGCTTCCCGGGGCGGTGCTCCACCTCTTCGGCTCCGGCGACCGCCGATCGTTTCCCGGGAACGTCCTCTCTCACCCCGCGCCGCGGCACAGCGCCGAGGCGTTCGCGCCGGGCTCCATCCTGGCGGTCCCCCTGCGGATCGCCTCGGGGGTGCGGATCAAGGTGCTGGAGGCCTGGGCGCGCGGGGCGCCGGTGGTGGGGACTCCCGAGGCGCTGTCCGGCCTGGAGGCGGAGGACGGCCGGGAGGTCCTGGTCGGCCGCGACCCCTTGGGGCTCGCCACGGCGGTCGTCCGCCTGCACCGCGATCCCGGCCTGTCCGCGCGGCTGGTGGAGGAGGGGCGACGGGCTCTGCGGGAGAGGCACGATCCGGCCGGGATCGCAGCCGGGCTGCTGGAGATCTACAAGAGGCTGTCGGAAGCGCGGGCTGCCTAGAGCCCTCACCCCACGTGGAGCTGGCCGGCCGGGCGCTGGTCCGGATCGGTGCCGGCGTGGCTGTACAGCCGGAGGACCTCTTCCGTGGGGCCGTCGGCGCGCAGCCGCCCGGCGTCGAGCCAGATGCAGCGGGTGCAGTTCTCCCGGATCGCTCCCTCGGCGTGGGAGACCATGAGCACCGTGGTCCCGGCGTCGTGGAACTCGCGGATGCGCCGCTCGCACTTCTCGACGAAGGCGGCGTCTCCGACCGCCAGCACCTCGTCCAGGATCAGGATGTCCGGCACCCAGGCGGTGGCCACGGAGAAGCCGAGCCGCGCGTACATGCCCGAGGAGTAGTTGCGGACCGGCGTGCGGATGAAGTCCCCGAGGCCGCTGAACTCGACGATCTCCTCGATCTTCGCGTCGATCTCCCGGCGGGTTCTCCCGAGCAGGAGCGCGTTCAGGTAGATGTTCTCCAGCCCGGTCAGCTCGTAGTCGAAGCCGGTGCCGAGCTCGAGGATCGGCGAGAGCTGTCCACGGATCTCTGCGCGGCCCACCGATGGCTTCAGCACGCGGGAGATCACCTTGAGCAGCGTGCTCTTGCCGGCGCCGTTGCGCCCCACGATGCCCAGGGTCTCTCCCTGGCGCACCGAAAAGGAGATGTCCCGCAAGGCCCAGAGCTTCTCATAGGAGAGCGCACCCCGCATCCAGTGGATGGCGTACTCCTTGAGCGAAGGGATCCTCTGCTTGGCCAGGCGGTAGCAGAGGGAGACCCCCTCGAGGTGGATACGCAGGTCGGGATCGCTCATCAGATATAGAAGGGGATGCGGTCGCTGCTCCGGCGGAACACCCAGAGCCCGAGCAGAAAGACCGCCACCGCGATCACCACCGAGACCGTGAGGTGCGACAGCGGCGGGATCTCGCGCTGGTAGATGGGATCGCGGAAGACCTCGAGGATCGAGCGGATCGGGTTGAAGCGGATGACCCAGCGCAGGTGCTCGGGCACGATCTCCTTGGGATAGATGACCGGCGTCAGGTACATCAGTAGGGTCAGCAGAACCCCGATCAGCTCCACGACGTCGCTGAAGAAGACGGCCAGAGGCGACAGCAGGAGCCCGGCTCCCAGGGTGAAGAGCGCCGCCAGCAGGATGGCCACGGGCAGGAAGAGCAGGGCCGGCGGCAGCCCATGTCCTGTCACCAGGAGCATCACGAGCAGCGGCACCAGCGCGAAGACCAGGTTCACCACTCCCGAAATGACGGTGGCGAGCGGGAACACCGCCTTCGGGACCGGCAGCTTCTGCAGGAGCTGGGCGTTGCCTCGCAGGCTGTTCATCGACGCGACGATGCTCTGGCTGAAGAAGTTCCAGAAAAGGATCCCGGCGAGCGCGTAGATCGGGTAGTTCCCGTAGTCGAGGCGGACGACGAAGATCTGGCTGAAGACCAGTTGCAGGACCAGCATCGTCAACAGCGGCTGGAGCATCGTCCAGAGAAAACCGAGAGCCGAGCGCCGGTAGCGCACCTTGAGGTCGCGCGCCACCAGGGCGCGGACCAGATCACGGTAACGGAAGACGTCGGTCACGCGCCTGTTTCTACACCGGAGTGGAGGTAGACACAAGGTCAGCGGGAAAATTCAAGTGGACAGGCTGGAGTTCTCTTCATCGTGGTATCATTTTGGGTCAAACCTATGAAGAAAAGACGCGCTTCGTCTTAGCTTTTACATAAAATCTCCCTTCCTCCTCGCCGAGGGGCGGCGGAGCGGATCGGGGGATTCTCATCCTAGAGAGGAGGATGCATGATGAAAAGAGTGCAGCAGAGTCTGTGGTCGGTGTTCCTGTGCGCCGCGGTCCTGCTAGCGGCCTCGGTGGCGTCGGCCGGTGAAGAGACCGGGAGCGCCATCGCCCGGTTGAACGCCGGCGCGGCGGCGCTCGAGTGGCTCCCGCAAGGAGAGCACTCACGCATGGTGCTGACGGTCTCGCGTCCGGACGGCCAGCACATCCGCCAGGAGTTCGCGGCGGGCAAGGCCCCCTCGCTCAGCCTGTTCGACGCCGCCGGGCAGCGCCTGCCGGAGGGGAGCTACACGTGGGAGCTGCGGACGGTCCCGTCCGTCGACCCCCAGGTGCGGGCGAGGCTGGCGGAGTCGCGGCGGACCGGCAACCAGGCCATCATCGCGGAGCTCAAGGCCGCCGGCAAGCTGCCCGAGGGCCGGGTCCAGTCGGGGTCGTTCGCCGTCATGGGCGGAGCCTTCGTGACTGCGGGTCTCGCGGAGGGTGAGGACCGGCCGCGCAACCAGACGGCGGCCAGCACGGGAGGCGTGCGCAACATCACCGCGGAGGACCAGGTCATCCCGGACGACCTGATCGTCCAGCAGAGCCTCTGCGTCGGCTTCGACTGCGTCAACAACGAGAGCTTCGGCTTCGACACCATCCGGCTGAAGGAGAACAACACCCGGATCAAATTCGAGGACACCAGCACCGGGACCTTCCCCACCAACGACTGGCAGCTCACCGCCAACGACTCGGCGAGCGGCGGCTCCAGCAAGTTCTCCATCGAGGACATCACGGGCGCCAAGGTGCCGTTCACGATCGAGGCGGGAGCCGCCACGAACTCCATCTTCGTCGACAGCACGGGCCGAATGGGCCTCCGGACCTCGACGCCGGTCCTCGACGTCCACATCAACACCAGCAACACCCCGGCGATCCGCCTCGAGCAGAACAACTCGGGCGGCTTCACGGCCCAGACCTGGGACATCGCCGGCAACGAGGCCAACTTCTTCGTCCGCGACGTGACCGGCGGCTCGCGCCTCTCGTTCCGCATCCGGCCCGGCGCGCCGACGAGCTCGATCGACATCTCGGCGGACGGTGACGTCGGCGTCGGCACGGCCAGCCCGAGCGCCGCGCTGCACGTCTCCCGCGCCACCGGCGCGCTGGCCCCGATGTTCACCATGACGAACAACAGCGGCATCCAGTTCCTCTACGACCGCACCGACGCTGGCGCCAACGACTGGCAGATGTCCAACTTCAGCGCCA
>DASVEF010000043.1:0-26084 GCA_036380715.1 Thermoanaerobaculia bacterium
CGGAGCGGAAGGCCGGCGCGCGGTGGCAGGAGACGGTCTATTCGTCGGAGCCGGCGTTGTCCGGGACCGGGACCGGCAGCAACGCTTCCTTGGGGTGGTGGCTGCGGCGCGGGCGCATGTTGAACTGCACCAGTCTCTCGCTCTCGGGCCCGAAGGCTCCCTTGAGGACCGAGCGGATTTCGATGGCGGCCAGCTTGCCGGCCTCGCGGACCTCGCCGATCTCCTGGGTGGCTTGCTGCTGCTTCGCCTGGAGCTCCTTGCGGAGGCCATCCAGCTCCTGGAGCCGCTGGAGCGCCGTCTGCAGCTTGACGAGGTGCACCTTCAGATCCTTGACGTTGGCATAGGGCATGGCGGCGCGGAGAAGCTGGTCCCAATCCGTGAACGTTTCGGCGAGCGAGACTTTCGGCATGACGATCCTCCTTGAGCGGAGATCAGCTCCCCTTGAGCCCTTCCGGAGGAGCCCCGCCCTCTCCTGACCTCTGCCGGAGCGCCTCCATCATCTCGTTGAAGGCGTTCTCGATCTCTCCAAGATGCGGGTCGGTGCGGCGGAAGCGCAGGGTCCGGCTCATGTCCCCGGCCTTGACGTCTTCCATGGCGCGGCGCAGCCCGATCAGGGGGCCGGCGAGCCGGTGGGTGGTGAAGACGGCCAGGGCCACCAGGGCCGCCAGGACGAGCGCCGTCTGCACCATGAGGACGAGCGCGATGCGCCCGCGGTACGGCTCGTCGAGGCGGTTGAAGGCCACCAGGTACGAGCTGAGGGCGAACACCAGCAGGATCAGCCCGCTGACGGCGAGCCAGATCCCCGAGAACCGCAACACGTAGGGTAGGGTGTACCGGACTCCGGTCCCTCGAACCTGCTGAAGGCTGGCCATGGCGCTCTCCTCCGCAAGGAAATGTGTTAGCTCAAAAGTGTCTATAAGCTTAGCAGATTTCCGCGGCAATGGTATCCCGGCACGCTCCTTGCCTTCCTCCAGAGCACCATGAAGAACGACGTACTTACGGCCGACCGTCCCCGCTACCGCGGCGTCCTCCTCGACGTCGACGGCACCCTTGTCGACAGCAATCACGCCCACGTGGACGCCTGGGTGCAGGCGTTTTCCGAGAACGGCTACGACGTCCCCAGGGAGAAGGTCGGCAAGCTGATCGGGATGGGCGGCGACAACCTGCTCCCCGTGGCCCTGGGGCTCGACAAGGAGAGCGCGGAGGGGAAGAAGCTCAGCGAGCGCCACACCGAGCTGTTCAAGGAGAAGCTGCCGAGCCTGCGCGCCTTCCCCGGCGTGCGGCAGCTCCTGGAGCGGATCCGGGACGACGGCCTGGACCTCGTGGTCGCCACGTCGGCCAACCGCGACGAGCTCGATCCGCTGCTCGAAATCGCGGGCGTCAAGGACCTCCTGGACGAGGCCACCTCGGCCGACGACGCGGAGAGCTCGAAGCCGGACCCGGACATCGTCCACGCCTCCCTCGACCGGCTCGGCTGCCCGCCCGAGGAGACCGTCATGCTCGGCGACACCCCCTACGACGTCGAGGCCGCGGGCAAAGCCGGCGTCAGGGTGATCGCCTTCCGCTGCGGCGGGCTCTTCACCGACGAGGAGCTGAAGGGAGCGCTGGCGATCTACGACGGCCCGGCGGACCTGCTGGCCCGCTACGAGGAGTCGCCGCTCGCGCCCGCCGCGGTCGAGCATTTCCGCACCTAGGACTATCTTGAGGGGCCGCTCGGTCCCGGCACCTCTGCCCCCTTGAAGAAAATTCAGGAAAGCTGTCCCCTTCTTCCTTTTTCGCGCACCGGTAGCTTTTGGGAGATTCATAAAGAACCATCCCCCGCGACCGGTCTCTCCTTCGTCAGCCACCAGGGTCGCGGTCTCGTGACCTCGGCTGGCGGAAAGGAGCAGTCTCTCGGTATGACCTCGAAGAAGCGTCAAATCCGCGGGGTGTGCGTGGGGGCCCTCATCCTTCTGGCCCTGTTCTGGACGATTCCCGCCTCGGCGCAGGTGATCCGGCAAGGCACCGACATCTGGCACACCCCCGGCGACGGCAGCACTTGGGCGACGCTGACCATCCCGGCCGGCTTCCTCTGCCCGAACTGGGGCCCCTGGGAGGGCACCGTCGTCCTGCAGGGCGAGCCCGTCGTCACCAGCCCTCCGGGCGCGTTCGGCAACTCCGACACCATCATCGTGCGGCTCGCGGACGCGGCCTTCGACTCCACCGGTACAGCGCGCACGCGCATCGTGGTCAAGGGTCTCCGTTTCAAGGCTCCGCAGCCTCTTGTGACGCCATGCGGCTCGTGGGAGATCGGAGTCGGACTCAACGGTCCGCAGCGGGAGACGGAGATGGTGATCCGGAAGAACGGCTCCACGGACGTGACCCAGACCAGCACGGCCAAGCTGGGCAAAGGCGAGACGAGCGAGACTCAGGCGACGGCCTCGGCCGGCGTCAGCGGCACCTTCCAGGCCACCATCGCCGTCGACTCGGCATGGACCTTCACCAACACCACCACGGGCGACGTCGCAACGCTGCCCACCAGCAACGACCTGAACTCGAACAACCCGGGGATCTGGCGGGACACCCCTTGCCCGGGCGTCCTGATCGTGAACGGGGTGACCTATGTCGACACCGACAATGACGGCGTGGCCGACACGCCGGTCCCCCCCACCTCGAATTTCTTCGGCGGCATCAACGAGCTCTGCGAGCGCCTCAAGCATTGCCGCGACAAGAACATCGACCCCGTTGCCCACTGCTACGTGCTGGGCGGCAGGGGATAGCCGCCATCCAGACCCGAAGGCCGGGGGAGAAGCCCCCGGCCTTCCCGCCTTCCATTTCCCCGGATGGTCGCATTACCGTGGTACTATGAGTGCCATGGCCATCGCGTACTCGAAGCTGACCGCACAAGGGCAGATTTCCGTACCTTCCGAGATCCGGCGGAGGCTTGGCATCGGGCCGGGCTCAGTCCTGGAGTGGGAGGAGGAAGGCGAGAAGATCGTGGTCCGGCGGGCGGGCCGCTACACCTCGGAGGACGTGCATCGCGCGCTGTTCGAGGAGACCCCCGAGCCCCGGACTCTCGAGGAACTCAAGGAGGGGGTGCGGCAGTACGTGAAAGGCCGCCATGCGCGCCGTTGACACCAACGTACTGGTCCGGCTCGCAACGCGGGACGACGCCCGGCAGACCGCCGCGGCGGAGGTTTTCGTCGCCACAGGAGCTTGGGTTCCGCAACTCGTCCTGGTCGAGGCCATGTGGGTCCTGGCATCTGTCTACAACCTGGGACCCGAGAAGATCGCGACGGCTGTCGAGATGTTCCTCAATCACGGCGATCTGACGATCCAGGATGCCGATGCGGTCGCGGCGGCGCTTGGCCATTTCCGGCAACGGCCGGCCTTGGGCTTCTCCGACTGCCTGATTCTGGAGATAGCGCGGAAGGCCGGCCATTTGCCGCTGGGCACTTTCGATCGCAACCTCGCTAGGCTCGAGGGGACCCATAAGTTGTAGTGCCGCTGGCTGTCAAAATGATCAGCGCCTTGTTTCTCGCCGCGGCGGACACCGGGACGCTGAATTTCTGGGAGATCGCTATTGAAAGTGAAGAGCTAGCTTTCCGGCGGCGGGCACCAGACGCAGTATTCCTGGTGGCACTCGTAGTAGCTCGACGTGGCGCCCCAGTTGACGGGGTTCCCGCAGCAGTCCACGCCTCTCTGCCCGACGATCTGCGAGTGCTGGGCGTTGTTGTAGTAGGTGCACAGCCCTTGCAGAGCCGCTTCGATGCCGGGCGCGGCGGCGAAGACGGCGATGGCGAGCACGACCAGTGCGAAGATCAGCTTTTTGGCTACAGCCGAGAAGACTCGGTTCATGTCTTCCTCCCTTCTGAAAACAAGGGTGCTCTGGAGAGGTCGCGGCGAGCCGTGGGATGTCTCACCGACCCGCCGTCTGCTCCGACCACGGAGGCGCCAGCTTGCGCCAGAGCACCGCGAGCACCTCCTCCCGCTCTATCAGAGGCTTCTCGTCGATCACCGCGACGCTCTCGGCGAGGAGCTGCCCGTCGCGCATCAGAATCTGGATCCCCTGATCGGCTTGCAGCTCTGAAGGCTTGGTGCCCGCCCAGTCGGGACCGGCGGGCCGTTGGAGGACGACGAGCATCCGGTCCCGGATGACGAACGCCTTGACCACGTCCGGAAAGAGCGCCGAGGATGCGAAAGTCGGAGCGGCGATCCGCGAGGCTCCGAGCGCCACGTCGATCCCCAGCGATCTCTCGACCTTGCGGGCGAGCTCGGCATCGAAGAGGCGCACCACGGTGCGGACCTTCGGGTTGATCCGTTTGGCGGCCAGGCCGATCCCCAGGTTCACCGAGTCGTCGCCGGTCGCCGCCACCACCGCCCAGGCCCTGGCCAATCCGGCCCGCAGCAGGGTGTCATCCAGCCGCGCGTCCCCGATGACCAGCGACGCCTGGCTTCGCGCGCCGGTCAGGAACGGGCCGTTGGGGTCCACGTCCACGGCGACGACCGGCACCCCCAGAGCATGCAGCTCGCTCACCACGCGGTAGCCGACGTGCCCCATCCCCAGCACGGCGACGTGGCCGTGCTTCGGCATCCGCTGCCCGCTGAGGAGCTTGCGCAGCCGCGAGCCCACGACGTAGTCGGTGAGCATGGAGTACAGGGTCGCGACGGTGATCGAGCCGAGGATCATGATCAGGATCTCGTAGAGCTTGATCTCCGGCCCGGTGTCCGTGAGCGTGATCTCGCCATGGAGGGTGGTGACGGTGTAGAAAACCGCGTCCGCCAAGGAGAGCTTCACGTAGTACCAGAAGAGGGCGACGGAGAGGGGGATGAGCACGCAGAGGGCCAGGAAGACGCCGCGCAGGACCAGAGGCTCCTCCCGCCAGACGGAGACGGCGCGGCCGAGAGCGTGGGCGAGCCGGGTCCACAGAGGCTCTTTCCGCTCGGTCCGCAGGCGCGGCTCCGACGCGGCGAACAGGGCGTCCCAGTCGGGTTTGCGGCCCAGCAGGTAGAGCCGGTCGCCCTCCAGGACCTCTTCGCTCTTCGGCGGCAGGGCGACGCGCTCCTCTCCCGGCCGCTCCCGCGCGAGGGCGAGCAGGCCGTGGCGCCGCGCGATCGAGCCCAGGGTGACGCCGAGCAGGGGGCCGCCTTCGACGCGATGGCGCCCCACCACGTAAGGCGAGCCGTGGATCGTGAGGCCCGCCAGGATGGCCTCGCCCAGGGCGGCGGCCGTGAAGCTGGGAGCGGCGAGCGTGGACATGCCGAGGGCGCGGCGGACCTCGAACGAGGTCTCGAGCTGGCGCGCGAGCGTCTGATCGAAGAGCCGCACCACCACCGGCAGGCCGGGGTGGAGACGCCGGGCGTCGAGAGCGACCTCGATGTTGACGAGGTCCTTGTCGGTGGCCGCGATCAGCACGCGGGCCGAGGCGAGGCCGGCTTCGAGGAGGAGGCGGTCGTTCCGGGCATCCCCGAGGAGGACGCGGACGCCCAGGGCCTCGGCGGTCTGCCGGCGCTCCTCCCGGACCTGGTCGGTGATCACGACCACGCTCTCGCCCAGCCGGTGGAGCAGCTCGACGATGCGATAGCCGATGTCGCCCATCCCGCAGACGATGCAGTGGCCGGCCATGGCAGGTTCTTGTATCTCGCGAAGGGCGGCGGGAGAGGCTACTTCCGGCTGTCCAGGAACGTCCGCAGCACCCGCTGGATCAGCGGCGCGTTGCCGGCGGTTTCGCCATCGAAGGCGACGCCGACGGAGCCTCCTTCCCGCCAGGTGACCACGCCGTTGACCTTGAGGATCGGGGGCTCGCCCTTCCTCCCCAGGTTGAAGCAGACGGGGTCCTTGATCTGCCAGGTGTCCGGGACCCCCGAGAGGCCGACGCCTCCCAGGGAAAGATTTTCCAGCCGGACATCCATCTCCGCGCCGTCCTCCAGGGTCATCACGGCGTCCGCGCTGAGGTGAATGCGCACGTCGCGCTGGCCGGCGAGGCCGAGGAGGGCGGAGATGTTCATGCCGTGGCGGCGGATGACCTCGGCGCGGAACTTCAGCTCCAGGATCGGGTTGTCGGCGAGCAGGGCGATCAGGTCCGGCTTCTCCATGCGCAGCAGGACGGTGGGCAGGGCCGTGCGGGCCGAGGCGACGCGGCGGGCCTTGTCGTTGAGCAGCCCCATCTCGCCGAAAAAGCCGCCGGGCTCCAGGCGCGCCAGGACCTGGAGCGGCTTGCCTTTTTCCTCCCGGAAGACCGTCACCAGGCCTTCCTTGACCAGGTAGAAGGCATCGACCGGGTCTCCCTCCCGGAAGATGACCTGCTTGGCCGGCAGGGACTCCTGCCGCAGGGCCGCCTCCATGCGCCGGAGCTGCTCGTCCTCCAAGTCCTTGAAAAGACTCACATTCCGCAGGAAATCTCTCAGCAAGACAGGCCTCCATGCTCAGGGGTCGAACGCCCGTATTCTGTTGCGTCTTGATGAATCCGGCAAGCCCGAAAATTTAAGCCCCCGCGAAATGAAATCCGGATACCCGACATTCCAAGGAGAGATCTGGCATATGCTAAAGGCGATTCCTGAGGAGAATTCAGATGGCGCACCACGGGTTGCATAGGGTCCTCGTCTACGGGGCTGCGGCTCTGTTTCTGACCACCGGGCTCTTCGCCCAGCAGATGCGGGAAGGGAGCGATCCCCTCAGCCGCCTCTCCCTGTCGGACCCGAGGCTGCGGCCTTCGCCGGCCGTCGTTCCTCTGTCGGAGACCGGAGCCTCGCTCGCGGCCGAGGCGCGCTCCAGTTGGACCGGGTTCCTCCGCCAGGCGGGCGGAGAGTGGAAGGGGTTCGCCGACCGCAGGAGCGGCCGGCTGGAGATGGCGGAAGGATCGGGAATCCCCTGGATTCCCGGACGCGGCAACCGGCTGGCCCTGGCGGACATCGATTCCCACCTCCGCGGCGGCCAGACTGTGGACCTGTCCACCCTCGAGAGCGTCGCGCGCGGATTCCTGCCGCGGGTCGCGCCGCTGCTCGGCGTGGACCCGGACTCGCTGGTGCTCAACCGCGGGCGCTCGGGGCTCATGGGCGACGCTCTGTGGCTCGTCGACTTCGACGTCCGGCGGGACGGGCGGACGGTCGAGGGCGCCCGGGTGGTGTTCCGGGTCAGCCACGGCAACCTGGTCCAATTCGGCACCGAGAGCCTCCCCTCCCCCGACGCGCCGGCGCCGCGGGAGCAGGTGACGCGGCAAGAGGCCCTGGAGGCGCTCACGCGTCATGTCGGAGGCTTCAGCGCCGCCGATCAGTTCCTCGACGGCGGCTCGCTCCACCTCCTCTCCGCCGCGGTCCAGGACAGCGGCTTCGCCGAAGGGTTCGAGCCCGGCAACGGCCGCGGGCTGGCGCTGGTCTGGGAGTTTCTCTTTCAGCGCCAGAAAGTGACCGGCACCTGGCGCGCGCGGGTGGACGCCGTCTCCGGCCAGGTGATCGAGCTCTACGACGTCAACCGGTACGCCAAGATCAGCGGTGGCGTGTACCTGGACTCCTACGCCACCGGGAGCGAGGTGTCGCTGCCGATGCCTTTCGCCGATATCGCGACGACGTATGCCAATGCCGCCGGGGTTTATACCTTTTTCGGGCCGGTCCAGTCGATGCTGAACAGCCTCTACGTCTGGATCCAGGATTCCTGCGGCCCCATCTCCCAGAGCTCGTCGGGGGTGGGAAGGATCGATTTCGGATCGTCCCCGGGGACCGACTGCGCCACACCGGGACACGGCGGCGCGGGCAACACCCACTCCGCGCGCACGCAGTTCTACCACGTCAACCGGGCCAAGGAGATCGCCCGCGGCTGGCTGCCCACCAACTCCTGGCTCGACAGCCGGCTCCAGGTAAACGTCAACATCTTCGACTCTTGCAACGCCTATTGGGACGGCTCGATCAACTTCTTCCGCTCCGGGTCCGGCTGCGGCAACACGGGAGAGATCGTCGGCGTCTCGCTCCACGAGTACGGGCACGGCCTGGACGCCAACGACGGCAACGGCCTGTTGACCGACCTGGGGACCGCGGAGACGTACGGCGACTTCACCGCGGCGCTCACGACGCACCGCTCCTGCATGGGCGACGGCTTCTTCCAGACCGAGGATTGCGGCGGCTACGGCGATCCCTGCACGTCCTGCAGCGGCGTGCGCGACATCGATTGGGCCAGGCGCCAGTCGAACACGCCGCATACCGTGGGCAACTTCACACAGCCCCTCTGTCCCTTTGGCGGCGGCTACGACGGCCCTTGCGGCCGCGAGGGGCACTGCGAGTCGTACGTCTCCTCGGAAGCGCTGTGGGACCTGGCGGCGCGCGACCTTCCCGGCGCGGGCGGACCGGCGGCCTGGGCGGTGGTGGAACGGCTCTGGTATCTCTCACGTCCGACCGCCACCAACGCCTTCACCTGCCAGACCGGCACCACGCCCTGGACCTCGAACGGCTGCAACACCGGCTCGCTATGGCGGACGATGCGCGCCGTGGACGACGACGACGGCAACCTGGCCAACGGCACCCCCCACTCGTGCCACCTCTTCGCGGCCTTCAACCGGCACGGCATCGCCTGCGCCGCGGACGCCGGAGCGAACGTCTGCTTCTCCGGCTGCACGCCGCCGGCGGCGCCGGCGCTCAGCGCCGGCGCGGTGGACGGCGAGGTGGAGCTGAGCTGGTCGAGCTCGGGCGCGGGCGTGGTCTACGACGTCTACAAGACGGAGCTCGGCTGCGACTCCGGGTTCATCAAGATCGCCAACAACCTGACCGGTACGTCGCTGACCGACGGCGTGGTGACCGACGGGCCGACCTATTCCTACCAGGTGATCGCCCATCCGGCGGGCAGCGAGGCCTGCGGCTCGGCCCCTTCGGCCTGCCAATCGGTCGCGCCGGAGCCTCCCCCCTGCCTGGATGTCCAGCCTCCGGCGGACGTGACGGCGACGGCGGCCGGCTTCCAGGAGATCGATATTTCATGGACCGCGGTGCCCCAGGCCACTCTTTACATCATTCTCCGCGCCACGACTCCCGGCGGCCCGTATACCGAGGCCGGAGCGGTGGCCGCGCCGGCCACGTCCTGGGAAGACCAGGGGCTGGCGACCGGGACCACCTACTACTACGTGGTCAAAGCGTTCTCCGGCTGCGAGTCGGAGAGCTCCGAGGAGGTCTCGGCGACCACCCAGGTATGCGTGGAGCACGTTCTCTACAGCAATGATTTCGAGACCGGGAGCGGCCTGTCGGACTGGACCGCGGAGAGCCTCAACGGCGGCAGCACGGCCGACTGGCGCGGCATCCAATCCTGTACCGCCCACAGCGGCAGCAAGATCTTCCGTTTCGGCGGCTCGACCTGCGCCGCGCTCTACGCCGACAGCCAGCGGAGCTTCGCCAAGCCGCAGGGGACCGTCGGGATCGTTGTTCCGCCGGGGGTGGCCGAAACCCGTCTCTCGTTCTGGCACCGCTGGAGCTTCGAGTACGGATACGACGGCGGCACCCTGATGCTCTCGGTGGACGGCGGCAACGCCGTCACCATCCCCGCCTCGGCGATCGTCGCCGGCGCCACCTACAACGCCCAGTCGTACCTCACCAACCAGCCGATCTTCACATCGTTCCAAGGCTCTTTCGTCAACACCGTGGCCGACCTCGATACGGCCTGCGACCTGGCGACCGGAGGCACGGGAGGCTGCGGCGGCCATACGCTGTCGATCCGCTTCACGACGCTCATCGACAGCAGCGTCATCGATTCAGGCTGGTTCCTGGACGATGTGATGGTAACGTTCTGCGGCGCGTCCTGCACCGCTCCGGGCTCCCCGCAAAACGTGGACGCCACGACGCCCGCGGACAACCAGGCGCAGGTGAGCTGGAGCCAGGGCGCGCCCGCGGCGCAGTCTTTCAACGTCTACAGGGCCACCGGCTCCTGCGCTTCGCCGGGCTCCTTCACCCGGATCGGAACGCACCTGGCGGGAACGTCCCACCTCGACGCGCCGCTCCAAGGGACCCTCACCTACGCCTACAGGGTGACCGGCCTGGACGAAACCGGCTTCTGCGAGTCCGCGCCGTCCGCCTGCGCCGACGCGACGGCGACTGGTCCCTGTACCCTGCCCCTCTCGTTCGCGGGCCTGGCTTCGGCGGCCACCACCACCGCGCAGGTCTGCGGGGTGCAGCTCTCCTGGACCGCGGCGAGCTCCCCCTGCGGCCACGCCATCACGTACGACGTCTATCGCTCGACCTCCCCCAGCTTCACACCCGGGGAGGCCAACCGGATCGCGGCCGGGGTGGCCGCGACGTCCTACGTCGACACGGGCCTGTTGACGGACAGCACGACCTACTACTACGTCGTGCGCGCCGTGGACGCGGTGACCGGCGTCCCGGAGACCAACACCGTCCGGCGGAACGCGACGACCCGGGGGCCCGACATCCTGCGGACGATCACCGAGACGTTCGAGGGCTCCCAGTCCGGCGGCGGCTTCGACAATCCGGGCTGGCAGCATGCCGCTCTCTTGGGCCCGAACGATTGGGTGTGGTCCACCGTCTGGACGCACAGCCCTCTCCATGCCTGGCTGTCCCCCAGCTACTCTTCGACGGCGGACCGGGTCCTGGTCTCTCCCAGCTTCGGGATCGAAGCCGGCACTACGCTGAGCTTCTGGCACACCTACGAGTTCGACGGCTGCTGGGATGGAGGCACTCTGGAGATCTCGATCGATGGGGGGCAGAGCTGGGAGGTCCTCCCCGATTCCGCCTTCACGATGGGAGGTTTCACCGGTACCCTGTACAGCGGCTCCCCGATCGGCAACCTGCGCGGCTGGTGCGAGGGCACGCTCGGGCCGATGTCCGAGGTGAGAGCGGACCTGTCGGGCTGGGCCGGTAGCAGCGATGCCCGGCTGCGCTGGCACGCGGGCGAGGATCATGTGATCCGCTATCCCGGCTGGTACGTCGACGACGTGACGATCGCCGACACCGTGACCATCGACTCCTGCCAGCCGAGCATCACGCCGCACGACTTCTACACGCTGACGCCCTGCCGGCTGGTCGACACGCGCCAGCCGAACGGACCGCGCGGCGGGCCCGTTCTGCAGCCGGCCGCGATCCGGGCCTTCGCCCTGGCCGGGGCCTGCGGCATCCCGCCGACGGCCAAGGCCCTGTCGGTCAACATGACAGTGGTCCAGCCAACCTCCTTCGGGCACCTGGCTCTCTATCCGGATGGTCATCTGACGCCGAACACCAGCTCGATCAACTTCCAGGCCGGACAGACGCGGGCCAACAGCGCCATCGTGGGGCTGGGCGACGGCAACGGAGCGATCCGCGTCCATGCCGCCACCGGCGGCACGGTCCACTTCATCCTGGACGTGAACGGCTACTTCGAATGAGGAGGGAGACCCCCTACTCCAGCTCGCGGATGAGCTGGATGAGCTTCTCCCGCTCGGCGGGGTCGATCTCCAAGCCCAGGGCCCGGCGGAAGCAGCGCAGGGCCTCCGGCTCGTCGTTCAGCTCGTAGAGGTAGATCGCGCCCGCGGTCTTCCAGGCGTCGAGCCGGTTGGGGCTGATCCGCAAGAGCTGCTCGTAGAGCTGGACGGCTTCGCGGTGCTGGCCGAGCTCGAAGGCGGTGCGCGCCGCGTTCTCCAGCGGCACGGCGTCGAGCGGGTTGCGCCGCGCCGCCTCGCGGAAGTCGCGCAGAGCCTCGGCCAAGCGACCGAGGCCGGCGCGGACCTGCCCGCGCTCCAGGTATACGTCAGGCGTGTGGCTGCCCGCGCTCACGGCGGCGTCGAGGATGCGCAGCGCCTCCTCCCTGTTCCCCCGCTCGCGCAGGAGCCGCGCCAGGTTGGCCGCGGCCTCCCCGAGGCTCGGATCGAGCGCCAGGGCGCGGCGGTACTCCCGCTCCGCCTCCTGCCGGCGGCCCAGCTTCAGGAGGCACCCCGCCGCGTTGGCCACCGGCGCCGCCGACCGCTCGTTCTCGCGGCTCGCCCGCTCGAACAGGTTGAGCGCCGATTCGCAGCGGCCCGTCTTCTGGAGGCAGAAGCCCGCCAGGCTGAGCGCCGGGAAGTTGTGCGGATCGCGGCGCACGATCTCCTGGAGCCGCGGCAGCGCCTCGCCGCACCGGCCCGCCTGCACCTGCGCGGCCGCCTCGTCGAGAGCGCGGGCGACGTCGGTCATCCGCCGCGGGTCGGGGAGGTCCGCGCGGACGGCGCCGCCGCTCCCTCCTCCCGTATAGCCGAGGCTGGCGAGCTGGCGGCGCTGCTCCTCGGTGAGCGCGTCGCCGGCGCGGACCTCGGCGTCGAGGCTCTCCCCTGCCGCCTTCAAGAGGTCGCGCAGCCGCCGCTCCCACAGGCGCGCCGCGCCCGGCTGCTCGGGCGCGAAGTCCTTCTTCTCCTCCGGGTCGGACGGGAGCTGATAGAGGCTGCTCTCCGGCGCGTGGACGTAGAGGAAGCGGTCGGTGGAGAGCGCGCGCAACGGATACCACTTGTAGGAGAAGAACGGCAGGAAGCTCTCGCTGTAGCTCGTCCGGTCGCACCCCTTCCCTTTCTTCGGAAGGGGCAGGAGGCTCGCCCCGTCCAGGCCCGGAGGCGCCGGCGCTCCGGCGAGCGTGAGCAGCGTGGGAGCGACGTCGGCGGTGCGCACCAGGCACTCCTGGACGCGGCCGGCGGGGACGTCCGGACCGGCGAGGATCAGCGGCACCCGCCGGGCGCCACGGTAGAGCAGCAGGCCGTGGCGGAGCTCGCCGTGGTCGCCGAGCATCTCCCCATGGTCTCCCACCACGACGACGTTGGCATCCCGGGGGAGCTTCGCCAGCAGGGCCCCGATCTGCTCGTCCATGTAGGCGATTTCGCCGTCGTAGAGGCGGTGGGGTCCGGCCGCGGCGTCGGCGAAGCGGCTCGGCGGCTGGTACTCCTCGTGCGGGTCGAAATAGTGCACCCAGAGGAAGAACGGAGGCTTCAGCTTGCCTGCGGCGGCGAGAGCGGCGGCCGTGGCCGCCTCGGCCGGGCGCTCGCTGACCTCGGTGCCGGCCGCGTAGCCGGCCCCGAGGTCGTCGTCGTAGATCCGGAATCCCTGGCCCAGGCCGTGCCGGCGGGCCAGGACCACCGCCGAGACCACCGCGGCCGTGTCCCAACCCCGGGACGCCAGCTTCTCGGCGACCGTCTCGAACCGCTCGGCGAGAGCGAACGTGCCGTTGTCGCGCACACCGTGGCGCGGCGGATAGAGCCCGGTGAGCAGCGTGGCGTGGCTGGGCAGGGTGATCGGAGCGGCCGTGTCGCAACGCGCGAAACGGGTGCCCCGGGCGGCGAGAGCGTCGAGGCTCGGCGTCCGCGCGTGCGGCCATCCCCACGCCCCGAGGTGATCGGCGCGGGTGGTGTCGAGCGTGATCAGGATCAGGCTGCGCAGCGGAGGCTTCGGGAGAGGGGTCGCGCCGGGAGGGCCTGCCCCGAGGAGGAAGCCGAGAGCGAGCGCGCCGGCCAGCGGGTGAATCTTCATCGGCGGCTGGCGAGTATACCAGCCGGGACTCGCTTTACCGACCCTGGAGCACCTGTAGCTTTTGTGGTCGGTCTCCGACACATCCACAAGTCCGACGAGAGCCTCTCGCAACGCGGGCCCCCTTTCACCGCGCCGCTCCGAGGTCTCTCTGTCTGTCGCTTGCCATCGCTGGCCGCGTGCCAGCTCCGATCAACCTTTATGAGAAGAGGATGGGAAGCACCTATGAATAGGAAAATCCGTGGATGGTTGCCGTTCCTGCTCCTGCTCGCGCTGGCTGTCGTGCCGAGCGCGGCGTCGGCGCAGGTCATGAAGGAAACCTTCGACGACCTGGACGCCCTCGCCTACGTCGATGAGGTCCTCAATCCCCAGGCCGCCCTCGAGCCGCTCGAGGACGTCGAGAGCGCCCTCGAGCCCGGGGTGCGCAACGGCTGGGCCAACTTCCGCAACGAGAACGCGGGCGAGTGGAAAGCCCTCGTCGACAAGCGCAACGGCCGTATCGAAATCGCCGAGGGCGCCGGGATCCCCTGGGTCCCCGGCCGCGGCAACAGCCTCAGGCACGAGGACATCGCCGACCACCTCAACGGCAAGAAGAAGCCCGACCTGGAGACGGTCGACAGCATCGCGCGCTCGTTCCTGCCGCGCGTCGCCCACCTGCTGGGCGTCGACGTCCGGTCACTGCGGCTCGACCTCGCCCGGTCGGGCCAGCCCGCCGATTACCTCTGGTACGTCGACTACAACGTGGAGATCGACGGCCTCGTGGTGGAAGGCGCCCGTGTCGTGTTCCGCAACAACCACGGCAACCTGGTCCAGTTCGGCGCCGAGAACCTGCCCGCCCACAACGCCCGCGCCCCCAGGGCGCAGGTTTCGCGGGAGCAGGCCCTCGCCGCGCTGGCCGGCTACATCGGGGGCTTCCACGCCGCCGACACCTTCCTCGACGGCGGTTCCGAGCGCCTCCTGCCCGTGGCCGTGTCCGACCCCCGCCACAACGACGGCTTCGAGATCGGCAAGGGGCGCGGTCTGGCCAGGGTCTGGCAGTTCACCTTCCGCCGCGACGGCAGTCACGGCACCTGGCGCGCCCGTGTGGACGCCGTGACCGGCCGGGTCCTCGAGCTCCGCGACGTCAACGAGTACGCGCAGGTGACGGGCGGCGCCAAATTCCTCGGCACGTCCATCGACATGCCGATGCCTTTCGCGAACCTCTCCTCGGGTGGCTTCACCAACTCGGCGGGCGTCTTCAACTTCACCGGCGGGACGGTCAGCTCCACCCTGGCCGGCCAGTACGTGCGGATCTCGGATAACTGCGGCGCCATCTCGAAGAGCTCGGACGCCAGCGGCAACATCCCCTTCGGCACCTCCACCGGCACCGACTGCACGACGCCGGGCTCCGGCGGCGCGGGCAACACCCACTCGGCGCGCACCCAGTTCTACCACGTGAACCGCGCCAAGGAGATCGCTCGCGGCTGGCTGCCTTCGAACAGTTGGCTCAACGCCCAGCTCACCGCCAACGTCAACATCAACAGCACCTGCAACGCCTTCTGGAACGGCTCGACGATCAACTTCTACCGCTCCGGCGGCGGCTGCGGCAACACTGGCGAGATCGAGGGCGTGTCGCTCCACGAGTACGGCCACGGCCTCGACAGCAACGACGGCAACAGCGCCTCGCCCGACAACGGCACCGGCGAGACCTACGGCGACTTCACCGCCGCCCTCGCCACCCACACCTCCTGCATCGGCCCCGGCTTCCTAGGCTCCAACTGCAGCAGCTACGGCGACGCCTGCACCTCCTGCACCGGCGTGCGCGACATTGACTGGGCCAAACACTCCTCGAACACGCCGCACACGGTGGCCAACTTCACCCAGCCGCGCTGTCCGTCGAGCTTCAGCTACCGCGGCCCGTGCGGCCGCGAGGGGCACTGCGAGTCCTACGTCTCCTCCGAGGCGCTGTGGGACCTCGCCAACCGCGATCTGCTGCCCGCCGGCTCCGGCGCCGCCTGGTCGGTGGTCGACCGCCTGTGGTATCTCTCCCGCTCCACCGCCACGCGGGCGTTCACCTGCGTCACCTCCACCTCGCCCTGGAGCTCCAACGGCTGCAACACCGGCTCGCTGTGGAAGGTCCTGCGCGCCGTGGACGACGACGACGGCAACCTGTCCAACGGCACGCCGCACTCGGCGGCCCTCTTCGCCGCCTTCAACCGCCACGGCATCGCCTGCACGACCGACGCGGGCGCCAATACCAACTTCCGCGGCTGCACGCCGCCGGCGGTGCCGACCCTCAGCCTGACCGCCGGCAACAACTCGGCGACCGTGAGCTGGTCCGGCTCGACCGGCGTCTTCGACGTCTATCGCAATGAGCGCGGCTGCAACGCCGGCTTCACCAAGATCGCCAACGACGTCTCCGGTGCCTCGCTGACCGACGGCGCCGTGGCCAACGGCTTCACCTACTACTACCAGGTCACCGCCCAGCCGAGCGGCAACGAGGCCTGCGCCTCGGCGCCCTCGACCTGCCTGCCGGTGACGCCCTTGGGCGGCGGCGGCGGCTGCACGCCGCCGGCGGCTCCGATCGGCCTGACCGCCACGGCGGCCGGCCAGACGCAGATCAACCTGTCGTGGACCGGCGTCTCCGGCGCCACCGAGTACCGGGTCTACCGCGCGACCACCTCCGGCGGCCCCTACAGCCTGGTCGGCACCACCACGGGCACCACCTTCTCGAACACGGGCCTGACCTGCAACACGGGCTACTTCTACGTGGTCCGCGCCTTCGCGAGCTGCGAGTCGGCCAACTCGACCCAGGCCTCGGCCACCACCTCGGCCTGCACCGGCGGCTGCACGGCGACGACCCTCTATACCAACGGTTTCGAGACCGGCACCGGCCTGTCCGACTGGACCAAGGGGAGCTTCGTAGCCTTCGGCAGCACCACGAGCTGGCGCGGCATCCAGACCTGCACGGCCCAGACCGGCACCAAGATCTTCCGCTACGGCGGCCTCGCCTGCGCCGACAACTACGGCAACGGCAACTTCAACTTCGCCCAGCCGAGAGGCGCCACGGGCATCGCCGTTCCCGCCGGCTCGACCACCACGCGGCTGTCGTTCGGGCACCGCCGCCAGTTCGAGACGGGCTATGACGGCGGCACGCTGGCCCTGTCGATCGACGGCGTCAACTACGAATACATCCCGGCTTCGGCGATCGTCTCGGGCTCGACCTACAACGGTACCATCGCGCCCGACTGCTCGCCGTCCGCGGAGGCCACCGGCGCCTCGGTCTTCACCGGGACGTCGTCGTCCTTCACCAACACGACGGTCAACCTGGACGCCGCCTGCAACATCCTCTCCGGCGGCACCGGCGGCTGCGCCGGCCGTACGCTCTGGATCGCCTTCACCTCGATCACCGACTGCTCGGTGACGGGAGACGGCTGGTTCCTCGACAACGTATCGGTCACCGCCTGCACGCCGTAAGCGCGGCCAAAAACCTTTCTTTCGCTTTTCTTCGGGCGCCCTGCGGGGCGCCCTTCTTTTCACACCCGCGAGGACAGCAGCTCGAGCGAGCGCGCCAGATCCGGCCGCGCGTCCAGCACCGGCAGGAGAGGGTCCTCTTCCATCCCGCGGAGTCTTTCAGGGACGGTGCGGATCGTGAACTGCCGGACGTCCAGGCGGGGGCCCACCTCGCTCCATTGCAGCGGCGTCGAGACCGGCGCTCCCGGCAGCGGCCGGACGCTGTACGGCGCGGCCAGAAGCTTGCCGCGGCCGTTCTGCAGCGCGTCGACGTAAACCTTTCCTTTGCGCGCCGGGATCGCGCGCGCCATGGTCGCGATGTCGGGCAGGCGGTCGACGACGACCCGCGCGAGCAGCTCGCCGAGCTGGCGGACCCGCTCGTGATCGAGCTGCCTGCCCATGGGGAGCAGGATGTGGAGGCCGCTGCCGCCGCTGGTCTTGACGAAGCTCGGCAGCGCGATCTCTTCGCACAGCCCGCGGATGGCGAGGGCAATGCGGACCACGTGATCGAAAGGCGCTCCCTTGGGATCGAGGTCCAGGATGCACCAGTCCGGCCTCTCCAGGTCCGGCAGGCGGCTCGACCAGACATGGAGGGGGATCGCCCCCTTGTTGGCCAGGTAGAGCAGCGAATCCTCGTCGTCGCAGAGGAAGTATTCGATCTCCCGCTGCGAGCTCTCGCCGCGGACCGGCACCGTCCGCAGCCGGCCCGAGGTGATCTCGGCCGCGTTCTTTTGAAAAAAGGATTTTCCGGTGATGCCGTTCGGGTAGCGGTCGAGGACGAGCGGCCGGTCACGCAGGAACGGGAGCATCCAGGGAGCGACCGAGCGGTAGTACTCGATGAGGTCGCGCTTGGTGTACCCCTCCTCCGGCCAAAAGACCTTGTCAAGGTTGGTGAACTTTATCGGGGGGAGGGTAGCATCGCTGTCCTTGCCGTCCGCGTCGTCCTTCTCCTCCGTGCCCGGCAGATCCGCCGGCGGCAGGCACTCCAGGGCGGTTTTGTCGTCGCGCAGCCGAAGAAAGACCGGCAGCCGCAGGTGGCCGCCCTGGGTCCACTCCTTGTAGCGGACCTCGCAGACCAGCTCGGGCTCGACCCAGACCACCGAGCGCTCGCCCGGGCCGGCGCCCGCCAGCTCCGGGCGCGGCCGGCGGGCCGGCTCCAGCCGGGCGCGGATCTCGGCTATCTCCTGGTTGCTGAAGCCGGTCCCCACGCTCCCCACGTACATCCACCCCTCGCCGTGCCGCACGCCGAGGTGGAGACTGCGGAAGGCGGAGCGCGAGCCCGGGACCGGATCGAAGCCGAGGACGGCGAAGTCGGTGGCGCGGTCCACCCGGATCTTGAACCAGTCTTTCGAGTAGCCGCCGTGGTAGGGAGAGTCGGCGCGCTTGGCCACGATCCCCTCCAGCCCGAGCTCGGCCACCGCCGCGTAGAGGTCCTCTCCCCGCTCCGGGATCTCTTCGATGGTGCGGATGGCCGCGGGCGGGCCGCTCTCTTCCAGGACGCGGCGCAGCAGCGACTTGCGCGCAGAGAGCGGCAGCGGCCGCAGGTCGAACCCTTCGAGAGCCAGCAGGTCGAAGGCGAAGAGCGTGGCCGGCGTCGCCACCGCCGCCTGCTCGCAATCGATGCGGCGCGTGCGGTGGGCGCGCCGCTGAAGGCTCTGGAAGCTCGGCCGGCCCGCCTCGTCGAGCACCACGGCCTCGCCGTCCAGGATCAGGTCGTACGGCAGGGAGGCCACCGCCCGCGCGATCTCGGGAAAGACCATGGTGATGTCGCGCTTGCTGCGGTAAACCAGACACGGCGTTCCCTGCTTGCGTTCGGCGAGCATCCGGAACCCGTCATATTTCAGCTCGAAATACCACGCCGGGTTGCTGAAAGGACGCTCTTTCGTTTCCGGCTTCATGGCTTCAATATCGCCGATGCCGATTGGCGAACGCGGCGCTCCGAGCCGTTCGATCTCCGCGAGGATTTTCTTTCGTTTCCCTTGCACGATCATTGCAAATCGGTGCTACATTATGGGGATGAGCATCCGATCCTTCGCTTCCGGAACTATCTCTTTCGGTCTCGTAACGATCCCTGTGAAGCTCTATTCCACCGGCGAGAGCGCCGTGGGAATCCAACTTAACATGCTCCACGGCAAGTGCGGTTCTCGATTGAGACAACAATATTTCTGTCCAACCGATAACCAGGTCGTCGGCCGAGAAGAAATGGTGAAAGGCTATGAGTACGCGAAGGGACAATATGTTCTCTTCACGGAAGAAGAGCTGAAAGCCCTCACTCCCGATCCGACCAACGCGATCGAGATCACCGAGTTCGTGCCCATCGAAGAGGTCGACCCCATCTATTACGAGAAGTCCACCTATCTCGGCCCCGACCGCGGCGGCGACAAGCCGTACCGCCTGCTCGCCGAGGCCATGCGCAAGACCGGGCGCGCCGCCCTCGCCCGCTACGCGGCGCGCGGCAAGGACTACCTCGTGCTGCTGCGCCCGTTCGAGGAGGGGCTGATCAT
Organism: Thermoanaerobaculia bacterium; assembly: GCA_036380715.1. Lineage (GTDB taxonomy): Bacteria > Acidobacteriota > Thermoanaerobaculia > Multivoradales > UBA5704 > UBA5704. Next base: position 19,422 of record DASVEF010000043.1, read on the forward strand.
GCAGCAGCTCCGCTACGCCGACGAGCTGCGCCCCTTCTCCGAGGTGCCGGTCGCCCCGGCGGAGATCAAGGAGCCGGAGCTCCGGCTCGCCGTCCAGCTCATCGAGCAGATCGCCAGCGACAAGTTCAAGCCGGAGCAGTACGAGGACACGGTCCGGCTGCGGACGCGCGACCTGATCGAGAAGAAGGTCCAAGGCCAAGAGATCACCGCCGCCCCGGCGGAAGCTCCCAAGGCGCAGATCGTGGACCTGATGGAGGCTCTGAAGGCGAGCCTCTCCGCGGCCGGCAGGCCGGCGGGCCGGCCCGCGGCCGAGCCCGTGCCGCTCGCTTCGCGCAAGCCCCCCAAGCCCTCCCCCCATACGACTCTGGAGAAGGTGCGCGCGACCGGCACGGAAGGGCGCAAGAAAACCTCCAAGCGGTAACGCGAGGACGGCGAGCGCGGTACACTGGAGGCGATGAGCCAGGCCGCCTCTCTCCGCCCACAGGACGAGCCGGAACGTCCGGCCGCCTCCGGCTATGCGACGCGCGACGTCGCGGCCCTCCTCGGGCTGTCGGTCGCGCAGGTGCGCTCCCTCATCCACGACGGCTTCCTCTCGCCGGCCCAGGGGCCGCGGGGGGAGTACCGCTTCTCCTTCCAGGACCTGATCCTGCTGCGCACCGCCAAGGGGCTGCTGGAGGCCGACGTGCCACGCCGGCGCATCCGCATGGCGATCCAGAAGCTCCAGCAGCAGCTCCCGGAGGGGCGGCCGCTGACCGGGGTCCGCATCACCGCCCAGGGGCATCACGTGGTGGTGCGCGACGGGCGGGAGGCCTGGAACCCCGAGTCGGGACAGATCCTCCTCGACTTCCAGGTGGCGGACCTCGAACGGCAGGCCTCCTCGTTCGTCCGCCACGAGGAGGGCAAGAGGCGCCGAGCCAAGGAGCCCTCGACCGCCGAGGCCTGGTTCACGCACGGCTGCGAGATGGAAGCCGAGGATCCCGACGAGGCCATGGCGGCCTACCGCAAAGCCCTGGAGCTCGACCCCGGCCTCCCCGACGCCCACATGAACCTGGGGCGGTTGCTCCACGAAATGGGGAAGGTCGCCGAGGCGGAGTCGTGCTACCGGCAGGCCCTGGCCGCGCGGCCGGGCGATCCCACCGCGTCCTACAACCTCGGCGTCGCCCTCCAGGACCTCGGCCGCCTGGCCGAGGCCGCCGAGGTGTACGAGGCCGTGCTGGCCGGCGACGAATCCTTCGCCGACGCCCACTACAACCTGGCCGTCGTGTACGAGGGGCTGGGGCAGCGCCAGGCCGCCTTCCGTCACTTCAAGACCTACCGGTCGTTGAGCGGCGGCTGAGCCCTCATCCCCGTCCCCTCTCCCATCACCCTCCCACCACCCGGGAGAGGGGCGCCACCGCCCAGCCCTGGCGTAGGAGAGGAATTGCTTTTCTTCCCCCTATCCCGGTCGGGGGGAGCGCGATGGGAGAGGGGGACCGAGGGGGTGAGGTTCTCGCGGGGAGGCGGCGGGACGTACGGCGGGAGCTTGGCCACGGGCAGCGGCATGGGGACCGGCCTCTCCGGAGGCAGGAGGAGAGGCGGCCCCTGGGGCGCCGGCGGCGGCGCGACGGCTTTCTCCGGCTTCGTTCTCTTCCCGCGGGGGTCTGCCTCCTCCACCGGAACCGGCTGCGGAGGGGGAGCGGGCCTGCGCGCCGCCAGCTCCCGGTGCAGGGCGGACGCCAGCGACCAGAGCACCGCGGTCTCCCTGGCAGTGGCCTCCCGGTCCCCCTGGCCGGCGAAGATCAGCCGCGACGGCTCCTGGTCCTCGGCCCCGCCCGCGGCCTGCAGGGGCTTCAAGGCCTCGAACCAGGCATAGAGCCGGGCGAGCTGGGCCGGGTGGAGCCGGCCGCGCATCTCGGCGTTCCAGGAGCACGAGCTGGCGCGGACCTCCCCGGTCAGATAGACGGCCACGTCGTCGCAGCTCCCCGAGGTCCCACCCTGGTGCCAGGCCAGGGCGAGGCCGTAGGCGTCGCTGTTGCGCGCCCCCGTGGCCTCGGCCGCCACCAGCCGTACCCATTCGAGGATCATCCGTTGCTCCACCGGGCTCGCGCGGACCCGCCCTCCGCCGCCGAAGGCCAGGTCGCCGGCCGGGGAGCGCATGCGGAAGGGCGCGTAGGTGCGGAGGAAGAAATGCAGGTCCTGAAGGCGCTCGTGCGAGACGAAGAGGCGCCGGACCAGGGGCTCGGTCGCCGGACCCAGCGCGACTCCGCCCTTGTCGACGACCACCCGCTCCACTGGCTGCCGCCACCGCCGCAGCTCCACGATCCCCGGCCGCGGAGCCCCCGCGGAAGGCTTCGCGCCCGGGCTCGCCGCCGGCATATTCGAGGGACGCGAAGCCGCGCCGTCCCTCCCGGGGCTCGCGGGCTCTCCCCCGCCGCACGCCGCCAGCGCGAGCAGAATCGTCCCCAGGAACCAGGCGCGGCGCATCACAGCATCCGGCCGCTCAGCAGGAGGCTCGCGACCGTGAAGTAGATGATCAGGCCGGTGACGTCCACCAGGGTGGCCACGAAGGGGGCCGAGGCGCTCGCCGGATCGAAGCCCAGCCGGCGGAAGAGGAACGGGAGGCTGGACCCGCTCACGGTGCCGAGCAGGACCACGCCGAGCAGGCTGACCCCGACCGTGATGCCGATCCGCACCGAGTGCTCCCCATAGGTGTGGAAGAGCTTCTCCCAGACGACCACCCGCACGAATCCGAGCACCCCCAGGATCGCCCCGAGCCCGAGCCCGGCCACGATCTCCCGGCGGATCACCCGCCACCAGTCGCGCAGGCGCACCTCGGAGAGGGCCAGCGCGCGGATGATCAGCGTGGTCGCCTGCGACCCCGAGTTGCCGCCGCTGCTGATGATCAGCGGGATGAACACGGCCAGCACCACGGCGCGGGCGATCTCCTCCTCGTAGTACCCCATGGCGCTGGCGGTCAGCAGCTCGCCGATGAAGAGCGCCGACAGCCAGCCGGCCCGCTTGCGGATCATCTGGCCCAGGCCGACCTGCATGTACGGCGCGTCGAGCGCCTCGGAGCCGCCCATCTTCTGGATGTCCTCGGTCGCCTCCTCCTCCACCACGTCGGCGATGTCGTCGAAGGTCACGATGCCCTTCATCCGCCCCTCGGCGTCCACCACCGGGATCGCCACGAGATCGTGGCGGGTCAGGAGATGGCCGACCGTCTCCTGGTCGGTGTCCTCGGAGATGGTGACGAGGTCATCGGTGCTCATGACCTCGGAGACCCTCTTGCTGCCCGGCGCGGCGAAGAGCTCGCGCAGGGAGATCACGCCGAGCAGGCGCTGGCTGGAGTCGAGCACGTAGGCGTAGTGGAGCGTCTCGACCTGGCGCGCCTGCATGCGGAGATAGCCGAGCGCCTCGTCGACCGTCATGTCCGGACGCGCCCGGGCGTAGCGCGGGCTCATCAGGCCGCCGGCGTCGTCCTCCTCATAGGCGAGCAGGGCGTTGACCTCGCGGCGGGTCTGCGGATCGAGGAGCGCGGCCAGCTCCGTCCGCTCCTCCGGCTCCGCCTCCTGGAGGAGGTCGGCCGCGTCGTCCGGAGCCAGCAGGCGCATCCAGGCCCGCTTCAACCCGGGCGGAGCGTTGAGCACGATGCGGAGCTGGTCGAGCGCCCGCAGCTCCAGGAAGAACTCCTCGGCCTCGCCGCGCGGCAGGAAGCCGAAGCTCTCCAGCCGCTCGCTCGGTGAGAGGAGATTCCAGGCCTCTCTCAGCTCATCGGCGCTGATCTCGTTGACGGTCTGCATGGCCTCGCCCCCTCCGGGCTAACATACCTCAGAGGGTCTCTGGAAAGTACGCGGAACAGGTCGCCGCCTGATCCTCACCCCCGTCCCCTCTCCCATCGCCCTCCCCCCAACCGGGAGAGGGGCGCCACCACCCAATCCTTCGCTTCACTCAGGTGACATTGCACCGGCATGCTGAGCGAAGCGAAGAATCTGTCTTCCCCCCCTCTCCCGGTCGGGGGGAGGGCGATGGGAGAGGGGGGTAGGGGGGTGAGGATTTGCGGGGGCGGTGGTTGAGTTGAATCCGTAAGGGTCTAGCAGTGAGGCCTGCGCTTGCGGCTCGGCTTCACCCCGAAGCGGACCAGGTCCTCGTTGCGAAAACCGAGACAGCCCTTCAGATAGCTGCGCGTCCGGGAAGCCGTGTCCCGGCCCAGCGCCACGGCCTCGTTGAGCTGGCGAGTCGTCCGCTGGGCCGCGGCCCGGTGCTCGAGCTGCCGGGTCTTGAGCGCGCGGGCCGCCTCGAAAGCCCTCTCCAGCTCGACCTGAAAGTCACGGATGTGGGGGATCCCTCCCGGCGTCTCCCGGATCGCGGCGAGCAGCTTCTCCCAGTCCGCGAGGAGGTCCTTGAAGGAATTCAGCGTGGGCATGAGCATCTCCTTTCGTTGTATACGGCGTCGGCCGTTCAAAAAGGGGGCGTGCCGGAGCACGCCCCCGGGTACCAGGGGTCTACGAACGGGGCTTCTTGGCTCCCGTAGCCGGAGCTTCCGGATTGCCAGGCTCGGCCGGCTCGCCGTTGACCACGATCACCGTCGGCTTGCGCGGCCGCCTGCGCACCGGAGGCACCCGGAAGCGGACCAGCAGCTCGTTGCGGTAACCGATCTTGCCTTTTGCCACGGCCCGGATCGCGATGGCCGCCCCCCTGCCGTGGGCAATCACCGCCTTGAGCTGCTGCGTCACCTCCTGCCGGCTGGCATTCTGCGACTCCTGCCGGATCTTGAGAGCCCGCGCCTCCGCCAGGTCCTTCTCCAGAGCCAGCCGTTCGGCTTCGACAGCGCTCTCGAGCTCGGGATGCTCCTTGAGAGCGGCCAGCAGGCCCTCCCAGTCCTCCACAATGTCGGGAAACGAATTGACGTTGGGCATTAGCCCGTTCTCCTTTCAAAAATCCGGGCCTTCTTGGCCCGGGGTTATTCGACGAGACGGCGCACGAACCATTCGCCCGCCATCCAGCCGATCCATATTCGCGACTTCGGTTTCCGCAACCTTGATCGGCCATATAGATCAAAATCAATCAACATGGACAATATACGACGGAGCCGGCCGGATGTCTAGAGGTTTCGATCGATTTTCCGAAGATTGTCTCGTTCCGCGACGGGATGATTTCCGCGGACGACTGGAAGGGGCGGGGTTTTCTTTTCTGGCGCTACTTTGCCGCCGAGCGATAGCCCCCACTGTAGAGGCGCCCGCGGCATCGCGCGGATTCCTGGACATGAATGGCACCGCCGCAGGAGACGCCCCACGGGGCGTCTCTACAGAGGAAGAGAGGGGGCCGGGAGGGGGAGGGCTAGGCTTTCGGCTTCTTCCTGGCTTTCGACCCCGGCTTAGTCTTGGGCCTCGGCGTTTTGGGCCTGGCCTTGGGCTCCGGCGCGGCCGCCTCGCGGGCCTGCCGGTCGATCACGGACGCCACCCCCTGCCGGAGCTCGTCGATCATCGCCTCGATCTCCGCCCGCGTCATGGCCGGCGGCCGCTTCGGCGGCTCCGGTTCGGGCGGCTCCGCCGGCGCCTCCCGCCGCGCGGGGAGGATCTGCAGGATGCGCGCGATCCTCTGCCGGGCCGCGCTGGGCTGCTCCGGCTGGTCGGCATAGGCCAGCTCGAAGAACTCCCTGTATTCGAGGCCGAGCGCACGAATGGCGGCGATCACAAAGTCGAGCGGCACTCTGGCCTCGCCCCGGAAGTACCTCCCCACGTTGGCGTGCGCCAGGTTGGTCCGCCGCGCGATCTCCGCGTTGCCATAACCCAAGGCGCGGACGAAGATGCGGAGCATCTCCATCAGGCGTTCGACCTCCTGCTGGACGGGATCCTCTGTCGATCGTTTGGGGCTCATACGTCAACTCTACCATTTCTGGTCCGTTGACCCAAATTGTGGCCGTCAAACGCAGTGGCAGATCACCCTTCCGGGACGCCGCTCGTCTTCCGCCAGCACGAGGAGCTCGCGCCGCTGGGATTCCGGGAGATCGCTCGGCATCTCCAGCTTCAGCCAGGTGGCGAACCACCGGCCGTGCAGCCAGAAGACCTCGAGCCCGGCCTGCTCCGCCGTATAAGGGGGAGCCCAGTCGTCCCCGGGATCTTCGCGCGGCTGCCCGGTGAAGTTCTGCCGCACCACGAGGTCATAGAGCGCCTGCCGGGTCGCCTCGTCGTTCCTGTGGACGTCGACCTTGCCGGTCCGCGGCCCGCCTGCCGGGGAACCGCCCGGCTCGTATGCGGCGGCGGCGAGGAGGTCCCGGATCAAGGGATCGAGGGAGTCCCGGACCGCGTTGCCGATGACCGCATGCATCTCGGAGAGCGGGTCGAGGTCGTCGACGTCCTCCAGCGAGGCGTCCGCCGCGGGAGGCGGGAGGGACGCTTGAAACTGGAGGAGACGCACGCGGCCTCCCCGAAACTCTTCCGCCAGCGAGCGCAGCCCCGCGCGCGCCCGTTCCAGCACGGACCCCTTCATTCCTCCTGGCATAATGCGCAGGAGGGTAAGACGCGGCAACAGAGCCTCAACAACAAAGATGCAAAAACCCTCCAATGGTGGGGTCGGGCGCTGCTTTTCTGCTTTTCTCGGCGCGGCTTGTCCTTTTTGGGGGCTCTGCGGCAACTTATACTGAGAAGCCGGTTCTCTGGAGAAGACACGTGTCCAAGCGAATTC
>DASVEF010000044.1:0-89670 GCA_036380715.1 Thermoanaerobaculia bacterium
CGGCTATGCGGGGGACGCACAGAAGACGGCAGCTTCCTACGTGCCCGATCCGTTCGCCGGCCGGCCGGGAGCGCGCCTGTACCGCACGGGCGACCTGGGGCGGATGCTGCCGGAGGGCGAGATCGAGTTCCTCGGCCGGAGCGATCATCAGGTCAAGATCCGCGGCTTCCGCATTGAGCTGGGAGAGATTGAAAGCCAGCTCTCCCGCCATCCGGCCGTGCGCGAAACCGTGGTGGTGGCGAGGACGGACCGGACGGGACAGAGATACTTATGCGCCTACGTGGTGGCTCCCGAGGCTCCCTCGGCCGAGCAGATGAAGGCCCACTTGGCCGAGAGCCTGCCGGCCTACATGATCCCGGACGTCTTCGTGGCTCTCGCCGAGCTGCCCTTGACGGCCAACGGCAAGGTGGACCGCAAGGCCCTGCCCGAGCCGGAGGTTGCCAACCTGGCCGGAGCCGGTGGCTACGTAGCGCCTGAGGGCGAGGTGGAGATCGCGCTGGCCGAGATCTGGGAGGAGGTACTGGGCACCTCGGGCATTGGCGTCGGGCATGACTTCTTCGCCCTGGGCGGCCACTCCTTGTCAGCAATCCAGGTGCTGACCCGGGTGCGGTGGCGCTTCGAGGTGGACCTGCCGCTGCCGGACTTCTTCGAGCAGCCCACCATCTCCGGCCTGGCTGTCACGGTCGAGCGGCTGAGGAGAGAGGGCCGGACCGTCTACGGCCAGCCGCTCGCTCGCCGCTCCCGGCCGGAGCGGCTGCCGCTGTCCTTCGCCCAGGAGCGGCTCTGGTTTCTCGACCGGCTCCAGCCCAACAGCTCGGTGTACAACATCGCGCTGGCTCTGGGGCTCAAGGGACGGCTGGTCTGGCCGGTGCTGGCGGCGAGCCTCAACGAGGTGGCCGCCCGTCACGAGGTGCTGCGCACGACCTTCGCCCTAGCCCAAGGCCGGCCGGTCCAGGTCATCGCTCCCACTCTACGGCTCGATCCGGCCGTCATCGACCTCTCAGGTTTGCCTGCGGGGTTGAGACAGAGCGAGTCGAAGCGCCTGGGCCGGGAAGAGGCGGCCCGGCCGTTCGATGTCGAAAAGGGACCGCTGGTGCGCTCAGCCCTGCTGCGGCTCGCCGAGGAGCACCACATCGCCCTCTTCACCGTCCACCACATCGTGGCGGACGGCTGGTCGATGGGCGTCCTGGTGCGCGAGGTCGGCGAGCTGTACCGGGCACTCTCGCGTGGGGAGCGGCCCTCTCTGCCCGAGCTGCCGATCCAGTACGCGGATTTCGCTCTCTGGCAGCGCGAGTGGCTCTCCGGGCCGGTGCTCGACGAGCAGATCGCCTTCTGGCGCCGCAGCCTGGAAGACGCCCCGGCCCTGCTGGAGCTGCCCACCGACCGGCCTCGTCCGGCCGTGCAGAGCTACCGCGGCGCCAAGGCGCCGTTCTCGCTCGGCGCGGATCTGCTGGCTGGACTGGCCGAGCTCCAGCGCAGCCATGGCGTAACCTTGTTCCAGGCGCTTCTGGCTACATTCCAGGCCTTACTGGCTCACTTCACCCACCAGCAGGACGTGGTGGTGGGCTCGCCGGTGGCTGGCCGCAACCGTCTTGAGACAGAAAACCTGATCGGATTCTTCGTCAACACCCTGGCCCTGCGCGCCACGATCCGAGACGGCCAGAGCTTCGCGGACCTTCTGGCCCAGGTGCGCGAGATGACGGTGGAGGCCTATGCGCACGAAGACCTCCCCTTCGAAAAGCTCGTAGAAGAGCTCCAGCCCGAGCGCAGCCTCGCTCATTCGCCCCTCTTCCAGGTCGTCCTGGTCCTCCAGAACGCCCCGATGGGCTCGCTCGATCTGTCCGATCTCGCTATCGAACCCGTTCCTGTCGAGGAGGCCAGCACCAAGTTCGACCTGACGGTCTCGCTGACCGAGACCTCCCAGGAGCTGATCGGCTTCTGGGAGTACGCCTCGGATCTGTTCGACGGAGCGACGATCCGGCGCTTCCAGGGACACTTCAAAACGCTACTGCAAAACGCCGCAGACAAGCCGTCGCAACGTCTTTCCGAGCTGCCTCTGCTCAGCGCGGAGGAGCAACGCCAGCTCCTGTCTGACTGGAACGGGCAGAAGGTTTCCGGTCTCGGTCAAGCCTGCCTGCACGAGATCTTCTCCGGGCGGGCTGCGAGGCAGCCCAAAGCCGTGGCGGTCTCGTCCGAAGACGGGCAGATGACCTACGGCGAGCTCAGCCGGCGGGCCGGCCAACTTGCCAGTCACCTGCGCCGCCTCGGCGTGGAGCCGGAGGTGCCGGTGGCCCTCTGCCTGGAGCGCGGCCCGGAGATGGTCGTCGCCGTCCTCGCCGTGCTCCAGGCCGGAGGCGCTTACGTACCGATCGATCCCTCCTATCCTCGCGAACGGCAGGCCTTCATCCTGGAAGACAGCCGGGTTCCGGTGCTCGTCTCCGAAAGGAGGCTCGCCGAGCACCTGCCTGCCTCCGGCGCCCACTTGGTCTGCCTGGATGAGGAGCTGCCCGAGGGAGATGCCGGGATTCCCAGTGGCGCCACTCCGCAGAGCCTGGCCTATGTCATCTACACCTCGGGCTCGACCGGCAAGCCCAAGGGCGTCCTGGTACGGCACGAGAACGTCGTCCGGCTGTTCGAGGCCACCGAGCCCTGGTTCGGCTTCAGCGAGCAAGACGTCTGGGCCCTGTTCCACTCCTACGCCTTCGATTTCTCGGTCTGGGAGATCTGGGGAGCCCTGCTCTACGGCGGACGGCTGGTGGTCGTCCCCTACTGGGCCAGCCGCTCGCCCGAAGCCTTCCACACGCTGCTGCGGAACGAGCGCGTCACCGTGCTCAACCAGACCCCCTCGGCCTTCCGCCAGCTCATCGCGGCCGATGCCGCCGCCGATCCGGCCGTGGATCTGCGGCTGGTGATCTTCGGCGGCGAGGCTCTGGACCTGCAGAGCCTGCGCCCCTGGTTCGGACGCTATGGCGACGAGCGCCCGCTCCTGGTCAACATGTATGGCATCACCGAGACGACCGTGCATGTCACCTACCGGCCGATCGCGGCGCAAGACCTCGACCGGCCGGGAAGCCCGATCGGTGAGGCCATTCCAGACCTGAGCCTGCGGGTGCTGGACCAGGCTCTCCAGCCGGCGCCGATCGGCGTGCCGGGCGAGCTGTGCGTGGGCGGAGCTGGTCTGGCGCGGGGCTACCTGAACCGGCCGGAGCTGACGGCCGAGCGCTTCGTGCCCGATCCGTTCGCGCAAGAGCCCGGAGCCCGGCTGTACCGCTCCGGAGACCTGGCGCGCTACCGGCCGGACGGCGACCTCGAGCATCTGGGCCGCATCGACCATCAGGTCAAGATCCGCGGCTTCCGCATCGAGTTGGGAGAGATCGAGGCTGTCCTCGCCATTCATGCTGGAGTACGCGAAGTGGCAGTGATCGTGCGCGAGGATGAGCCGGGCGACCGCCGCCTGGTGGCCTACGTGGTGCCGGCTGGACCGGAAGTGACGGCCTCGGTCCTGCGCGAGCACGTGCGCGAGCGCCAGCCCGAGCCGATGGTGCCCGCCGCTTTCGTGCTGCTCGACAAGCTCCCGCTGACCGCGCACGGCAAGGTGGACCGCAAGGCCTTGCCCGCTCCCGAGAGGCTCCGCGGCGAAGACGACTACGTCGCCCCCCGCACCCTGGCCGAGAAGGATCTGGCCGCGATCTGGGCAGACCTGCTCGGCATCGAGCGGGTCGGAGCGGAAGACAACTTCTTCGCCCTTGGCGGCGACTCGATCAAGGCCGTGCGCCTGGTCAGCCGCGTCAACGAGCAGTTAGCGGCATCCCTCCAGGTCCAGGACGTCTTCCAGCACCAGTCGCTCGAAGCCCTGGCCTCTCATCTGGGAGGTGGCGCCGCGGCCTCGCTGGCCGAAGAGCATGCCGCGGGCCTCGCTCAGATCGAGCAGCTCAAGCGGGCCGTCCTCGTTGACGAGGGACAACGGGCCAAGCTGCCCGCCGATTACGAAGACTTCTTCCCTCTGAGCGGCATTGAAAAGGGGATGATCTATTACTCCCTTCTCATGCCGCATGAGCCGGTCTATCACGATCAATATTTCATGGTGCTGTCGATCGAAGACCTGGATGCCTTCTGCAGAGGCCTCCGACTGCTGGTGAGCCGCCATGCGATCTTCCGCAGCCGGTTCCATCTCTACGATTTCATGGAGCCGATGAAAGTCGTTCTTCGGGAAGCCGCCGTGGAAAAGGACGTCGAGGATCTGTCACACCTTTCCGAGCGAGAGCGGCGGCGCAGGATCGAGCAGTACGCGGGCGCCGATCTCGAAAACAAGTTCGATTTCGATGGCGGCCTTCTCTGGCGCATCAAGCTCTTCCGGCTGGAGGGGACGACCTACTACGCGATCCTCAGCGCGCACCACGCCATCCTGGACGGCTGGAGTAATGCGGTCTTCTGGACGGAGCTCAACGAGGTCTGCGCGACCGCTCCGATCGAGCTGCCGCAACCTGCCAGCTCCTACAAGGATTACTTGGCGATCAACCTCGGCCGGCGCAGGTCCGCGGGTACGGAAGCGTTCTGGCGCGAGATCCTGGCGGGCTACGAACGGAACAGGTTGCCGTTCCAGCGCTCCAGGGCTCCGCAGACCTCCACCTCCGGCATGTACATCGTCGAGCAACGCCTGAGGGCCGATTTCCTCGATCAACTGCGCGCCCGGGCCAGCGAGCTCGCGACCCCCCTGAAGGCCTTCTGCCTCGGTGCGCACGCCTACCTGCTTTATGTCACCACAGGTCACGAGGACGTCGTCACCGGAGTGGTCACTCACGATCGTCCGGGAATCCCCGACGGCGACAAGATCATCGGCTGTTTCCTCAATTCGTTCCCGCTCCGGCTGCAGATCGAGCCCGGTGAATCCGGCCGGTCTCTGATGCAGAGGGTCAGCCGCTATCTGGCGACTGAAAAAGAGCACGAGATCCCGCTGGTCGACATCGCCGCGCTTGTCGGGGCCAGGGAGACAGCGTCCAACCCGATCTTCGACACGCTGTTCAACTTCGTCGACTTCCATCTGGTGGAGGACGTGCGGACGAACGCCCTCTTCCGCTCGATGGCCAGCAGCGCCTCGAAACCGCTCACGGGGCTGCGCGGCAATGAGATGACGAACACGCTGTTCGATCTCGAGGTCTCGGCGACCCCGGGCAACCCGTTCATTAGGATCAAGTACTCGCCGCGGTATTTCGAGGCCGTGGACATCGAGCGCGCGCTCGTTCTGTATCACCGGATTCTGGAGATCCTAGCGCGGGATCTGGATGCGCCGCTCGGAGTCGAGGATCTGCTGTCACCCGAGGAGCGCGAGCAGCTCGTCTCGGTCTACAACGACACGGTCCGGGACTACCCGCGCGAGCGGCCGCTGCACAGCTTCTTCGAGGAGCAGGCCGCCCACCATCCCGAGCGGGTGGCGGTGCTGGGAGCCGGCCGGGAGCTGACCTATGGAGAGCTGGACCGGCGGGCCAACCGCCTGGCTCGCCATCTGCTCGGCCAAGGGGTCGAGCCCGGCGACAACGTCGGCGTCTGCTTCGCGCGCACCCCAGACCTTCTGATCGCACTGATGGCGGTGCTCAAGGCTGCCGCGGCCTATGTGCCGCTCGAGCCCGACTACCCGGCCGCCCGCAAGAGCTACATCGTGCGCCAGTCCGGCGTGAGAAAGATCCTCGCCGACCGGCTCTACGAGCTGCCCGAAGGCTGCGCGGCCGAGATCATCCTGTTCGCGCCTGAGGTCCTGGGGATCTACTCGGCGGAGCCGCTGTCGCTGCGGCCCCGGCCGGAGGATCTGGCCTACACCATCTACACCTCCGGCTCGACCGGCACACCCAAGGGCGTGATGATCGAGCACCACAGCGCCGTCAACCTCATCAACTGGGTCAACCGCGAATACCGGGTGGGACCGGAGACCCGGGTGCTGGCGGTCTCCTCGGTGTGCTTCGACCTGTCGGTCTACGATGTCTTCGGCGCTCTGGGAGCCGGAGCCACGCTGGTGCTGGCGCGCCAGGAGCAGGTGCAGGATCCGGCGGCTCTCCAGCGGCTCGTGATCGACCAGCGGGTCACCTTCTGGAGCTCGGTGCCTTCCACCCTCAGCCTTCTCATCCAGTACCTGGAGGAGACCGAGCCGGGCTTCCGGGAGAAGGATCTGGAGATCGCCTTCCTCAGCGGCGACTGGATTCCGCTCTCCCTGCCCGAGAGGGCGCGACGGTTCTTCCCCAACCTGCGCCTGGTCAGCCTGGGAGGCGCCACCGAGGCCACGGTCTGGTCCATCTTCCACCCGATCGGCGAGATCGACCCGGCCTGGGTGAGCATCCCTTACGGACAGCCGCTGGACAACAACACCTTCTATATCCTCGACCGGAGCTTCGAGCTGGTGCCGCCTGGAGTGGTGGGAGACCTCTACATCGGCGGCCTCGGCGTGGCCCGCGGCTATGCGGGAGACGCAGAGAAGACGGCGGCTTCCTACGTGCCCGATCCGTTCGCCGGCCGGCCGGGAGCGCGCCTCTACTACACGGGCGACCTGGGACGGATGCTGCCGGAAGGCGAGATCGAGTTCCTCGGCCGGAGCGACCATCAGGTCAAGATCCGCGGTTTCCGCATCGAGCTGGGCGAGATCGAAAGCCAGCTCTCCCGCCATGCGGCCGTACGCGAGGCCGTGGTGGTGGCGAGGACGGACCGGACCGGGCAGAAGTACCTGTGTGCCTATGTGGTGGCTCCCGAGGCGCCCTCGACCGAGTCGATGAAGGCTCATCTGGCCGAGAGCCTGCCGGGTTACATGATTCCGGACGTCTTCGTGGCTCTCCCGGAGCTGCCCTTGACGGCCAACGGCAAGGTGGACAGAAAGGCCCTGCCCGAGCCAGAGGTGGCCAACCTGGCCGGAGCCGGCGGCTACGTGGCGCCCGAGGGCGAGGTGGAGAGCGCCCTGGCCGAGATCTGGGAGGAGGTGCTGGGCGCCTCGGGCATCGGTACCCGGCACGACTTCTTCGCCCTGGGCGGCCACTCCCTGTCGGCCATCCAGGTGCTGACCCGGGTGCGGCGGCGCTTCGAGGTGGACCTGCCGCTGCCGGACTTCTTCGAAGAGCCCACGATCGCTAGCCTCGCCGTCACGATCGAGCGGCTGCGGAGCGAGGGCCGGACCGTCTCCGGCCAGCCGCTCGCCCGCCGCGCCCGGCCGGAGCGGCTGCCGCTGTCCTTCGCCCAGGAGCGGCTCTGGTTCCTCGACCGGCTCCAGCCCGACACCTCGGTGTACAACATCCCGCTGGCCCTGGGCCTCAAGGGCCGGCTGGCCTGGCCGGTGCTGGCCGCGAGCCTCAACGAGGTGGCCGCCCGTCACGAGGTGCTGCGCACGACCTTCGCCCTAGCCCAAGGCCGGCCGGTCCAGGTCATCGCTCCCACCCTGCGGCTCGGCCCGGCCGTCATCGATCTCTCGGGCCTGCCCGCGGGGCTGAGACAGAAAGAGTCGAAGCGCCTGGGTCGCGAGGAAGCGGCTCGGCCGTTCGATCTCGAACAGGGGCCGCTGGTGCGCTCGGCCCTGCTGCGCTTGGCCGGGGAGCACCACATCGCCCTCTTCACGGTCCATCACATCGTGGCGGACGGCTGGTCGATGGGCGTCCTGGTGCACGAGGTCGGCGAGCTGTACCGGGCCCTGTCGCGCGGCGAGCGGCCTTCCCTGCCCGAGCTGCCGGTCCAGTACGCCGATTTCGCGCTCTGGCAGCGCGAGTGGCTCTCCGGGCCGGTTCTCGACGAGCAGATCGCCTTCTGGCGGCGCAGCCTAGAAGGGGTTCCGGCCCTGCTGGAGCTGCCCACCGACCGGCCCCGCCCGGCGGTCCAGAGCTACCGCGGCGCCAAGGCGCCGTTCTCGCTCAATGCGGATCTGGTGGCCGGACTGGCCGAGCTCCAGCGCAGCCATGGCGTGACGCTGTTCCAGGCACTGCTGGCCGCCTTCCAGGCGTTGCTGGCTCGTCTGGCCAACCAGCAGGACGTGGTGGTGGGCTCGCCGGTGGCGGGCCGCAACCGGCTCGAAACGGAAAACCTGATCGGATTCTTCGTCAACACCCTGGCCCTGCGCTCTACGGTCCAGGGAGATCGGAGCTTCGCGGATCTCCTCGCCCAGGTGCGCGAGATGACCGTAGAGTCCTACGCCCACGAAGATCTACCCTTCGAGAAGCTCGTCGAAGAGATCCAGCCCGAGCGCAGCCTGGCTCACTCACCTATCTTCCAGGTCATGCTCGTTCTACAGAACGCGCCAACGGGCTCGCTGGAGCTGTCGGACCTCACCCTCGAGCCGGTGACGGTCGAGGAGGCGAACACAAAATTCGACCTGACGGTCTCCGTCACCGAGATCCCTCAGGGGCTGGTCGGCTTCTGGGAGTACGCCTTCGACCTGTTCGACGCCGCGACGGTCCGCCGCTTCCAGGCCTATTTCGAGAGGCTGCTGCAAAGCGTCGTTGCCGATCCCGCGCAACGGCTCTCCGAGTTGCTGCTGCTCTCAGCCCAGGAGATTCATCAGCTCCTGTTGGAACGGAATGACACCCTCGCTTCCAGAAAGACAGGACTCCGCCTCGACGAGCTCATTGCGACGCAGGTCATGCGAACGCCGGATGCACCGGCCGTTACCTTTGGAGACCAGGCCCTCACCTACGCGGATCTGCAAGCCAGGGCCGAGCGCGTGGCGCGCCGTCTTCGCGCGCTCGGCTGCGGCCCTGAAAGCCTGGTCGGCATTGCGATGGAGCGCTCGCTTGAGATGCCTGTCGCCATCCTGGCGGCGCTCAGGGCCGGCGCAGCCTACCTGCCGCTCGATCCCAACTATCCACGCGAGCGCCTCGCCAGCATCCTCGAGGGTGCTCGGCCTGCCGCCATTCTTGCCCAGCAACGGACCCTTCCCGGAATGCCGGAGACGGATATCCCTGTCCTGTGCCTGGACCTGGAATCGGGAGCCTCCAGCTCAGAGGAAACATCCTCCGAGCCGCTCGCCGGGCCGCCGGGCGACGGTCATCTGGCCTATGTCCTCTACACGTCGGGTTCGACGGGCCGCCCGAAGGGCGTGATGATTCCGCACCGGGCGATCGTCAACCACATGCTGTGGATGCAGCAGGCTTTCCCGTTGGCCGCGGAGGATGCCGTCCTGCAGAAGACACCCTTTGGTTTCGACGCTTCCGTGTGGGAATTCTTCGCTCCCCTGATGGCAGGCGCGCGCCTCGTGATGGCCGAGCCCGGAGGGCACCGTGACCCCGGCTACATGGCCCGGGAGATTGCGGAACGGAAGGTCACGGTCATCCAGCTCGTCCCGTCGATGCTCGGCCCCTTGCTCGAAGAGGAGGCGCTCTCGCGCTGCACCTCTCTGGTTCGAGTTTTCTGCGGAGGCGAAGCTCTCACGGCAGCTCTGCGCGACAGATTCTTCCACCGTCTCAACGCCGTGTTGTGCAACCTGTACGGTCCGAGTGAGTGCACCGTCGACACGACGTTCGAGGTCTGCCGGACCGGCGATTCGAGCCTGGTGGTCTCGATCGGGATTCCGGTCGACAACGTCGAGGTCCACATCCTCGATCAGAACCTGCGCCCGGTCCCTGTCGGAGTCGCCGGGGAGATCTGCGTTGGCGGTGCCGGAGTGGGCCGGGGATATCTGGGGCGGCCGGACCTGACTGCCGAGCGTTTCGTGCCCGACCCCTGGGGCAAGGCTCCGGGCAACCGGCTGTACCGGTCCGGTGACCTGGCGCGGCGCCTGTCCTATGGAGCCATCGAGTTCCTGGGAAGGATCGACCACCAGGTCAAGTTCCGTGGTTTCCGCGTGGAGCTCGGGGAGATTGAAGCGGTGCTCGCCTCCTGTCCCGGTGTGCGCGAGACGGCTGTCGTCGTGCACGAGCAGAGCGGCGCTCCCAAGCTGGTGGCTTATGTGGCGCTGGCCGGGGAGACGGCACCTTCGGTGGATCGCCTGCGCGGCTTCCTGGCGGAGCGCCTCCCCGGCTACATGGTGCCCGGCGACTTCGTGGTCCTCGAACGCCTGCCGCTGACGCCGAACGGCAAGCTGGACCGCCGCGCACTTCCCGCCCCCGAGCGGGCGCTGACACCGGCCGGGGATTACGCGGCTCCGCGCACTCCGCTCGAAGAGGTCCTGGCGGAGATCTGGGCCGAGGTCCTGCAGATCGAGCGGGCCGGCATCGACGACGACTTCTTCGCTCTGGGAGGCCACTCGCTCCTCGCCACGCAGGCCGTATCCCGCGTCCGCAGCATTCTCGGCGTCGCCCCACCGTTGCGCTGGCTCTTCGAGCAATCCACGGTGAGAGGCTTCGCGGCGCTGATTGGCCCCGCTGTGGCGGGCGCCCGCCTCGCCGGGGTTGAGACAGAGGCCCCGCCGATCCTCCCCGTCCCGCGCGACGGCAATCTCCTCTTGTCGTTCGCGCAGCAGAGGTTCTGGTTCCTGCACCGGCTCGATCCGGAGAGCCCCTGGTACAACATCTCGGCGGCCCTGCGGATCGCGGGAGAGTTCGACGTGGAGGTCCTCGCCCGCAGCCTCGCCGAGATCGTGCGCCGGCACGAGCCGCTACGGACCGTCTTCCCCGCCGTCGACGGTCAGCCGGTGCAGCAGATCGGACCGGCCCCTGACACGGAAACGGCATTCCCCCTGCCCGTGCTCGACCTGGCCGCGCTCGCGCCGGACCTCGCGCGAGCCGAAATGGAGATGCGGGTCCGGGAGGTGGTGACCTCTCCCTTCGACTTGGAGCACGGGCCGCTCCTGCGAGCTTCCCTGGTACGCATGGGCGAACGGGAACATGCCCTGGCCCTGGTCGTCCACCACATCGTGTCGGACGCCTGGTCGGTCGGCGTCTTCGTCCGCGAGCTCTCGATGCTGTACCGGGCCTTCAGCCAAGGGGAACGCTCGCCGCTGCCCGATCTGTCGATCCAGTATGCCGACTATGCGGCGTGGCAGAGGAGCTGGCTCTCGGGCGAGGTCCTGGAACGGCTCACCGCTGCGTGGAAACAGCGGCTCGCCGGCGCTCCCGCGGCCCTGGAGCTGCCGATCGACCGGCCAAGACCCCCGGTCCAGAGCCTGCGTGGCGGCACCGTTCCGGTTCGGCTCGACAAAGGGCTCAGCTCGGCCCTGCGCATCCTTTCACAGCAGGAAGGGACGACCCTGTTCATGACGCTGCTCGGAGCCTTCCAGGTTCTGCTCCACCGATACAGCGGACAGGACGACGTGGTCGTCGGTACTCCTGTCGCGGGGCGGAACCGGAAAGAGATCGAGGGCATGATCGGTCTCTTCCTGAACACGCTCGCACTGCGCGGCGATCTGTCGGGTGACCCGACATTCCGCGAACTGTTGGATCGGGCGCGCGAGGTGGCTCTGGAGGCGTACGCTCTCCAGGACCTCCCCTTCGAGAAGCTGGTCGAGGAGCTCAGGCCGGTTCGCGATTACGCCCGGCCGCCCATCTTCCAGGTGATGCTGACCTTGCAGAACGCTCCGTCCGGGGAGCTTGCGCTGCCAGGGCTCGGCCTTGCCCCTCTGCCGGTGGAGAGCGGAACCGCCAAGTTCGAGCTGCTGCTGTCGCTCAACGAAACCTCTCAAGGGCTGTCAGGGCATCTCGAGTACAACGCGGACCTGTTCGAACGGACGACCGCCGAACGCATGGTGCGGCACCTCTCGGAAATGCTCGCAAGCGCGGTAGCCGACCCGACTCAGCAGGTGTCCCGCCTGCGTCTGCTCTCCGAAGAAGAGCGCGGTCAGATCCTCCGGACGTCGAGCGCCCGCCGCAGCTTCCCGGTGGACCATTGCCTCCACGAGGTCTTCGCAGAGAGAGCCGTCCTCACGCCGGAGAGGATCGCCGTGAGCTGCGAGGACGGGAGCCTCACCTACGGCGAGCTCGAGGCACGGGCAAACCAGGTCGCGCGCTACCTCCAGCGCATGGGGGTCGGACCGGAGAGCATTGTGGGCCTCTGCCTCGACCGTTCGAGAGAGCTGATTACGGGCCTGCTCGGCATTCTGAAGGCGGGTGGCGCCTATCTGCCGCTGGACCCCGCCTACCCCGCGGATCGGCTGGCTTTCATGCTGGAGGACGCCGGAGCCCGCGTTCTGGTCACCAGCGAGCCGCTCCTTTCACGCCTCTCTCTGCCGATGAACGGCCACGGGCCGAAGAGCGTCGTGCGTCTCGACGCGGACCGCGATGCCATTGCGCGGGAGAGCACGGAAGCGCCGGCGAGCGGCGCGGGGCCGGAAAACCTGGCCTATGTCATCTACACCTCGGGCTCCACGGGCCGTCCCAAGGGCTCGCTGATCCCCCATTCCCGGGTGCTCAGGCTCTTCGCCGCCACCCAGGAGCAGTTCGGCTTCGACGGGCGGGACGTCTGGACCCTGTTCCACTCCTTCGCCTTCGACTTCTCGGTCTGGGAGATCTGGGGAGCCCTCCTCCATGGCGGCAGGCTGGTGGTGGTGCCGCCTGCGATCAGCCGATCGTCCGACGCTTTCCTCCACCTGCTCCGCCGCGAGAAGGTGACCGTGCTCAACCAGACACCCTCGGCCTTCCGCCAGCTTGTGCGGACGGCAGAGGAGGTAGGGGACGCGCTCCAGGAGCTGCGGCTCCGGCTGGTGATCTTCGGCGGCGAGGCGCTGTCCCCCTCGGCGCTCTCTTCGTGGCTCGCTCCGGAATCGGGTGCGCGCCTGGTCAATATGTACGGCATCACCGAGACCACCGTGCACGTCACCTACCGCCCGCTGGACGCCGCGGACGCGGCTCGGCCGCAGAGCCCTATCGGAGGTCCGATTCCGGACCTGGCCCTGTACCTGGTCGACCGCCATCTCGAGCCGGTCCCGGCCGGCGTCCCAGGCGAGCTGGTGGTGGGCGGAGCGGGCCTGGCCCGCGGGTATCTCGGCCGGCCGGACCTGACGGCCGAGCGGTTCGTGCCGGACCCGTTCGGAGAGCCCGGAGCGCGGCTCTATCGCTCCGGCGACCTGGCGCGCCGGCTGGCGGACGGCGACGTCGAGTACCTGGGCCGGATCGACCAGCAGGTCAAGCTGCGCGGATTCCGCATCGAGCTCGGCGAGATCGAAGCGGAGATCCGCCGTCACCCCGCGGTGGACCAGGCGGTCGTGCTGGCGGTGGGCTCGAACGAGGATCACAAGCTGGTGGCCTACGTCACGCCCGCGAACGGAGCCGTTCCGGAGCCGGCGGAGCTGCGGAGCTTCCTGCTCGCCAGGATCCCGGAATACATGGTGCCGGCCGGCTGGATGTTCCTCCCCTCGATCCCGCTCACGGCCAACGGCAAGGTCGACCGCAGGGCCCTGCCTATGCCGGAGAGGACAGAGGTCGCCGCGACCGTCTACGAGCCGCCGCGGACCGCGGTCGAGCGGGAGATCGCCGAGATCTGGCGGGAGCTGCTCGGCGTCGAGAGGGTGGGAGCCCACGACAACTTCTTCGACCTCGGAGGACATTCGCTGCTGATGGCCAGAGCCCAGAGCCGTCTGGACGAGCGGCTCGGCCGCAAGGTCTCCATGGTCGACCTGCTGAGCCACTCCAGCGTAGACTCTCTCGCCCGCTTCCTTTCGCAGGCTCAGGTCCAGCCGGTTTCGGCGGAAGAGCAGCAAGAGGCCGCGCGGCATGCGAAGCGTGCGGAAGAAGGCAAGGCGCGGCTCCATCAGATGCGCAAAGCGCGGAAGGCGAGGGACGAGTGAGCCTGCGCGAGGCCTCGCCCGACCCGCGGAACGGACGACTTGT
Source organism: Thermoanaerobaculia bacterium (assembly GCA_036380715.1). Lineage (GTDB taxonomy): Bacteria > Acidobacteriota > Thermoanaerobaculia > Multivoradales > UBA5704 > UBA5704. Next base: position 13,722 of record DASVEF010000044.1, read on the forward strand.
TCCGCGGAACAAGATCGCCGGCCCATGGAACGGCCGGCCGGTTCCCAGGAACGAGCAGACTGTTCCGGGGAACGGCCAGCCCGCTCCCTGGAACGAGCCGGCCGTTCCCCGGAGCGACCGACAGGCGCCGTGGAACGAGCGGCCCGTTCCATGGGCACTGCGGTTTGTTCCACGGAACCGGCCGCTCGCTCCCTGGAACAAACTGCCTATCGACCTGCCGGGCCGTTCCGAGGTAATCTCTCGCCTCCGCTTCCTCTCCAGCAGGACGAGGTCGAGCAGGCCCAATCCGGGGCTCTGGGTCTCTACCCGTCGGCTCCGCTGTAATGGGAGTAGTGTCGGTTTTCGACGGGAGCCCGCATGAGCGAGCGCAACGGTCTGGAGATTGCCGTCATCGGCATGGCGGGGAGGTTTCCCCGAGCCAGGGACCTCGACCAGTTCTGGCAGAACCTGCGGAACGGGGTTGAAGGCATCTCCTTCTTCACGAAGGAAGAGCTCGCGGGGCTGGTGCCTCCCTCTCTTCTCGCCCATCCGAGCTACGTCCGGGCCATGTCCGTTCTGGAGGGCCACGACCTGTTCGACGCCGGGTTCTTCGATCTCTCCCCGCGCGAAGCGGAGATCCTCGATCCACAGCAGCGCCTGCTCCTCGAAGTCGCATGGGAGGCGCTCGAGAAGGCGGGTCATGCGGGGACCAGCCTCCCGGCCGGCGTTTTCGTGGGGACCAGTCCGAATCACTACCTGATCCTTAATGTCCTCTCGAACCCGGAGGTCCTCTCGGCCGTCGGCCCCTTCGGCGTGATGCTCGCCAATGAGAAGGACTTCGTGGCGGCCCGTCTGGCCTATAAGCTCGATCTGGAAGGCCCAAGCCTCACGGTCCAGACCGCCTGCTCGACTTCCCTGGTGGCGACCCACCTCGCCTGCCAGAGCCTGCTTGCCGGCGAGTGCGAGATCGCCCTCGCGGGCGGCGCCTCTGTCGCGGCTGTGCAGAGAGGCGGATACCTCTTCCAGGAAGGGGGGATCCTCTCGCGGGATGGACACACCCGGGCTTTCGATGCGCGGGCCGATGGGACGGCCGGCGGCCAGGGGGTCGGGATCGTCGTCCTGAAGCTGCTCGACGACGCCATCGCCGGTGGCGACCACATCCACGCGGTCATCAAGGGCTCGGCGATCAACAACGACGGATCTCAGCGGCCCGGCTTCACCGCCCCGCGCAGAGACGGCCAGGCCAAGGTGATCCGCGCCGCCCAGATGCGGGCCGAGGTGGACGCCGAATCGATCCAGTACGTGGAGGCCCACGGCACCGCGACCCCTCTGGGCGATCCCATCGAGGTGACTGCCCTGACTCGCGCCTTCCGCGCGACGACTCAGCGCCGCAGCTTCTGCGCCCTCGGATCGGTCAAGACCAACATCGGCCATGCGGATGCCGCGGCCGGCATCGCGAGCCTGCTCAAGACCGTCCTCGCGCTCGAAAACGAGGAGATCCCGCCGAGCCTGCACTTCGAATCTCCCAATCCGGAGGCCGATTTCGCTGCGAGCCCGTTCTACGTCAACCGGGAGCTTCGCCCGTGGAAACGGACCGGGGAGCCACGGCGGGCCGGCGTGAGCTCTTTCGGCATGGGAGGCGCCAACGCCCATCTGATCCTGGAAGAGGCGCCGCCGCCCGAGCTTTCCGGCCCGTCCCGTCCGTGGCAGTTGCTGACCCTCTCCGCCCGGACCGCCAGCGCCCTGGAGCGAGCCAGCGACGATCTGGCGGCCCACCTGAAGGCGCACCCCGGGCAGAGCCTCGCGGACATCGCCTACACGCTGCGCGTCGGCCGCCGCGGCTTCCGGTTCCGGAGAGCCCTGGTGGCGGCCGGCCCCGAAGAGGCGGCGGAGGCGCTCGCCGCGCGCGATCCACGGCGGGTCTGGAGCTCCGAGCGGGAGGAGGGAGCGCGAGCTCTCGCCTTCCTGCTCCCGGGCGTGGGAGACCAGCACTCCGGCATGGCGGCCGGTCTCTACGCCGCCGAGCCGGTCTTCCGGCAGGAGATCGACCGCTGCTCCGAGCTGCTCCGCCCCCATCTCGGACTGGACCTGCGGGAGGTCCTGTTCGCAGGGAGCGGGAGCGCGCCTGCAGCGGGGCCGAAGGCTTCCGGGCTCGACTTGCGCGCCCTGATGGGGAGAGGGGAGAGCGCCGCGCAGGGCTCCGGTCCCCTCTACCAGACCCGTATCGCGCAGCCGGCCGTGTTCGCGCTGGGCTATGCCCTGGCCCGACTGTGGATGTCGTGGCGCGTGCAGCCCAACGCCTTCCTGGGCTACAGCCTGGGAGAGTACACGGCCGCCTGCTTGGCCGGAGTCATGTCGCTGGAGGACGCGCTCGCGCTCGTCGCGCGCCGCGCCCGGATGATCGACGATCTGCCGCCCGGAGCCATGCTCGCGGTCCCACTGCCGGAAGACGAGGCGCTGCGGAGGCTCTCCGCCGGCCTGTCGCTCGCGGCTGTCAACTCCCCTTCGGTCTGTGTGGTGGCGGGGCCTGAGGACGCCGTCGGCGAGCTCGAACGGCGGCTGGGAGAAGGGGGGCTGCTGTGCCGCCGGCTGCAGACCTCGCACGCCTTCCACTCGCGGATGATGGAGCCGCTCGCGGGCGCGTTCCGCGACCTCGTCCGTTCGGTGGAGCTGAAGGCGCCCCAGATCCCCTATCTCTCGAACGTGACCGGGACCTGGGCCGAGGCCTCGCAGGTGACGGACCCCGAATACTGGGTCCGCCACCTGTGCGGGACGGTCCGCTTCGCCGATGCGATCGGCGAGCTCTGGAAGGCGCCGGGGAGAGTCCTTCTAGAGATGGGTCCCGGGCAGGCCCTGGGCAGCCTCGCGCTGCAGCACCCGGCAGCATCCGTCAGCTCGGCGCGCCCGGTGCTCCCCACGCTTCGTCACGAGCACGACCGCCAGGACGACCAGGCGTTCCTGCTGAAAACCCTCGGGCAGCTCTGGCTCGCCGGAGTGGAAGCCGACCCTGCCGGCTTCTATCGGGGCGAACGGCGCCGCCGCGTGCCGCTACCCACCTATCCGTTCGAGCGCCAGCGCTACTGGATCGAGCGCAAGGTGGCCCCCGCGCCCGCCATGCGCATGGAGATACCCGCCGCCACCGGGAAGATTGCCGATCCGGCAGCCTGGTTCCACGCGCCCTCCTGGCGGCTCTCCGCGCAGCCGGCTGAGCGGAAAAGCAGGAAGGGGCTCTGGCTGCTCCTGATGGACGACCGCGGAGTTGGCGTCGAGATCGCCGCCCGCCTCGAAAGCGAAGGGTGCCGTGTGGTCGAGGTCCTCCCCGGCGACAAGCTGGCCCGCCTCGACGAGAGACGTTTCGTGCTCGACCCGGCCAGCGAAGGGGACTATGGGGCTCTCTTCACAGAGCTCGGGGAGCTGCCCGCGACCGTCGTGCACCTCTGGACCCTTTCCGCCGGGGAAGAGCCGCCAAGCCTGGAGAGCCTCGGCAGGGTCCGCGAGACGGGCTTCTACAGCCTCATCGCTCTCGCGCAGGCGCTCGGCAAGAGATCGCTGTCCGAAACGGTTTCGATCCGCGTCGTCACCAACGGTCTCTGCGGAGTGGAGCGGGGGGACCCCCTCCAGCCGGAGAAGGCCACGCTGCTGGGGCCGATACGGGTGATGCCTCAGGAGTACCCGCGCCTCGCTTGCCGGGTCGTCGATGTCGACGTCCGGGACCTCGGGGGCTCGGCGCTCGACACGCTGCTCGCGGAGCTGGCGGAGTCGGCGGGAGAGCCGGTGACCGCCTGCCGCGGAACCCAGCGCTGGGTTCCCAGCGCCGAGCCGGTGCGCCTGCCGGCTCTCAGCGGGCCACCGGTCCGGCTGCGGGACGAGGGCGTCTACCTGATCACCGGCGGCTTGGGTGGCCTCGGCCTGGCCCTCGCCCGACACCTCGCCCGGACGGTCCGCGCCAGGCTCGTCCTGGTCGGCCGGACGGCCGCCAGGACTGACGCGGTGCAGGACCTGGAAGAGGCTGGAGCCGAGGTGCTCGTCCTCTCCGCTGACGTGACGGACGAAACACGAATGCGGGAGGTCATGGCCGCGGCTCGGGAGCGCTTCGGCCGGCTGGACGGTGTCTTCCATGTGGCGGGGGTGCCGGGAGCCGGCCTGATCCAGCTCAAGACGCGCGAGATGGCGGCGGAAGTGCTCGCCCCGAAGGTCGACGGCACGCTCGTCCTCGCGTCGGTCCTGCGCGACGTCCCGCTCGACTTCGTGGTCCTGTTCTCCGCGCTCACCTCGATCACCGGAGGCATCGGCCAAGTCGACTACTGCTCGGCCAACGCGTTCCTCGACGCTTTCGCGCAGTGGAGCCGGAAGAGGGGGCGGCACCCCGCCTTCGCGGTCAACTGGTGCGAGTGGCAGTGGGACGCCTGGACCGACCGGCTCACCGCCATGGACTCCGGATTCCAGGAGGAGTTCCGGCAGCAGCGACGGATGTACGGTCTGACCTTCGAGGAAGGGATGGAGGCGCTCTCCCGCATCCTGGCGAGCGACATCCCTCAGGTCGTGGTCTCGACGCGGGATCTCAAGTCGGTCGTCGAGCAGCAGCACTCGATGACGGATCTCCTCGCCTCGCTGGGCAGCCGCAAGGCGCTGCCGCAGCAGGGCGGAGCGAGGCACTCGCGGCCGGATCTGCCGACCCCTTACGTCGCGCCGGACGGCGAGACCCAGCAGCGGCTCGCGGACATCTGGCGCGACCTTCTTGGCATCGCTCCGATCGGAGCTCACGACAATTTCTTTCAGCTCGGCGGGCACTCCCTGCTCGGGCTGCAGGTCATGACGCGGATCCAGGAGGCGTTCCGGGTCGAGCTGCCCCTGCGCGCGCTGTTCGAGGCACCTACGATCGCGGAGCTTGCCGCGGCGATCGAGCGAGGCGGTGAGCCCTCGAAGAACGTCCCGGAAATCCGCAGGGCCGACGCGATCGATGTCAGAAAGGTGCTGGAGAACCTGGACGCTCTGTCCGAGGAGGAGATGGACGCCCTGCTCGCCGAGATGGCGGCGGACGAGGAAGAGATCTACGGGGGAGGAGCCCGGTAAGGATGACGGTCGATTCACGCCCCCCTCTCTCGGCGGAAGCGAAGCGCGCTCTTCTGGCGCGGATGCTCGAGGAGCGGGCTGCCCGCCCGCGGCAGCACCCCCTTTCGTTCGCGCAGCAGCGCCTCTGGTTCCTGGACCAGTTGGAGCCCGGAAACCCCGCGTACAACATCGCGCTGTCTCTGCGCGTCCGCGGTGCCCTGGAGCCGGCGGTGCTCGCCGCGAGCCTGCGGGAGGTCGCCCGCCGCCATGAGACGCTGAGGACAACGTTCGCCTCGATCGACGGCCAGCCCGTCCAGAGGATCTCGTCCGAGCCGGAAGCCTCCCTGCTGGGGGTCGACCTCGAAGGGCTGCCCGGGCCCATCCGGCTGCGTGAGGCGTCGCGGATCGCGCAGCGAAACTCCTTCGAGCCTTTCGATCTCTCTCACGGCCCTCTGCTCCGAGCCGTGGTGCAGCGGCTGAGCTTCGACGACTTCGTCATCTCGCTGTGCGTCCATCACATCGTCGCGGATGGATGGTCCGTCGGCGTGCTCAGCCGGGAGCTCTTCACGATGGCGGCCGCGCTCTCCGCCCGCCGTCCATTCCTGCTGCCGGACCTGCCCATCCAGTATTCGGACTACGTCCGATGGCAGCGCCAGCATCTTCGCGGTGAACGGCTGGAGGCCCTGCTCGGCTACTGGAAGGCCCGCCTCGGCAACGGACCCCTCGCTCTGGAGCTCCCCACGGACCGTCCCCGGCCACCGGTCCAGAGCTTCCGGGGCGACGTGGTCCCTCTTCAGATTCCGCCGGGTCTCGCCGAGGAGCTTGCGCGGCTCGGCCAGCGTCATGGAGCGACGCTGTTCATGGTCCTCCTGGCCGCTTTCCAAGCGCTGCTCCATCGCTATACCGGTCAGGAGGAGATCAACGTCGGCTCGCCGATCGCCGGCCGCGGCCGGCGGGAGCTCGAAAAGCTGATCGGCTTCTTCGTCAACACGCTGGTCTTCCGCGGCGACCTCAAGGGAGATCCGAGCTTGCGCGATCTCCTGCCGCGCGTCCGCGAGGTGGCGATCGAGGCGTACGCACACCAGGAGATGCCGTTCGAGAAGCTGGTGGAAGCTCTGCAGCCCGAACGGGACGCGAGCCGCACTCCGCTGTTTCAGGCGGCTCTCGTACTGCAGAACGTTCCGGACGTCTCGGCCTCTCCGGGCGGACCGCTGGCGATTGAGGAGGTTGGCGAGGGCCGCGAAACGGCGAAGTTCGACCTGACGCTGGAAGTCATGGAGACCCCCGAAGGCCTCCGGGGAATCCTCGAATACGTCAAGGATCTGTTCGACCGGACGACGGTACAGCGGATGGCGGGTCACGTCGAGAGGCTGCTCTCGGCGGTGATCGAGGACCCGGACGCCGCGATCTCGGAGCTGCCGCTGCTGAGCGAGCCGGAGCGGTCGCAGCTCTTGCGCGAGTGGAGCGCCTCGGCTGAGATCCCCGTCGAGCACTGCCTGCACGAGCGGTTCGAAGAGCACACGGCCCGGTCGCCCGAAACGGTCGCGGTGGTGGGCGAGGAGGAGAGCCTCACCTACACGGAGCTGAACCGCCGAGCCAACCGTCTCGCCCATCACCTGCAAGGGCTCGGCGTCGGCCCGGACTGCCTGGTCGGCCTCTGCGCGGAGCGCTCACCGGCCTTGGTCGAGGGGCTGCTCGGCATCGTCAAGGCGGGCGGGGCCTATCTGCCGCTCGATCCGGCCTATCCGGCCGAGCGCCTGGGTTTCATGCTGCGCGACGCCGGGGTCTCGGTCCTCGTCACCGAGGAGCGCCTGCTCGGCGCTCTGCCCGATCCGGAGGCCGGCGGGCCGCGCACCCTGGTCCTGCTCGACGCCCATCGCGAGCGGATCGCCCGGCAGAGCGCGGAAAACCCGGCGCGCTGGACAACTCCGGACAACCTGGCCTACGTCATCTACACCTCGGGCTCGACCGGCCGGCCCAAGGGGTCGCTGATCCGGCATGCCGAGATGGCCCGGCTCTTCTCGGCCACGCAGCCCTGGTTCGGCTTCAGCGAAAGAGATGTCTGGACGCTGTTCCACTCCTACGCCTTCGACTTTTCGGTCTGGGAGATCTGGGGCGCGCTCGCCCACGGCGGCCGGCTGGTGGTGGTGCCCTACTGGGTGAGCCGCTCCCCGGAGAGCTTCCACGAGCTGCTGCGCCGCGAAAAGGTCACGGTGCTCAACCAGACCCCGTCGGCCTTCCGCCAGCTCGCCCAGGCGGAAGAAGAGGCCCGCCTGCCCGCGGGCGACCTCGCGCTGCGCCTCGTCATCTTCGGAGGCGAGGCGCTCGAGCCGGCCCACCTGGCCGGCTGGCTGCGCCGTCATGGCGACGAGCGGCCGCGCCTGGTCAACATGTACGGCATCACCGAGACGACGGTCCACGTCACCTACCGGCCCGTCACCGCCGCCGACCTGGACCGGCCGCAGCGCAGCCCGATCGGCCGCGCCATCCCGGACCTCTCGGTGTACCTGCTCGACCGCCGCTTCCAGCCGGTGCCGGCCGGGGTGGCCGGCGAGCTTTTCGTCGGCGGCGCGGGCCTGGCCCGCGGCTATCTCGGCCGGCCGGACCTGACAGCCGAGCGGTTCGTACCCGATCCGTTCGGCGGGAGGCCGGGCGCCCGTCTCTACCGTTCGGGCGACCTGGCCCGCTTCCTGGCCGACGGCCAGATCGACTACCTCGGCCGCATCGATCATCAGGTCAAGATCCGTGGCTTCCGCATCGAGCTGGGCGAGATCGAAGCCGCGCTCGCGACGCATCCGGCCGTGCGCGAGGCCGTGGTTCTGGCCCGCGAAGAGGCCGGAAGCGACCGCCGGCTGGTCGCCTGGGTGGTGCCCTCCGGAGCGGAGCACCCCTCCGCCCAGGAGCTGGCCGAGCATCTCCAGCGCACGCTGCCCATCTACATGGTCCCCTCCGCCTTCGTGCCTCTGGAGGCGCTGCCGCTGACCGAGAACGGCAAGCTCGACCGCCGGGCGCTGCCCGATCCCGCCTGGACGGACAGCAGCGCCGAGCACGTGCCGCCGCGCACTCCCACGGAAGAGGCGCTCGCGCTCGTCTGGCGGGACGTCCTCGGGCTGGAGCAGGTCGGCGTCCATGACGATTTCTTCGCTCTGGGGGGCCACTCCCTCCTCGCCGTGCGCGTGGTCGCCCGTACGCGCGAAACCCTCGGCGCGGAGCTGCCGCTGCCCGAGCTGTTCCAGCGCCCCACCATCGCGCAGCTCGCCGCGCTGCTCGACAGTCCCAGAGGCCTGACTGCCGGGCCGCCGCTCCGCGCCCTCCCCCGCAGCGGCGGGACGGACGTCTTCCCCCTCTCCTTCGCGCAGCAGCGCCTGTGGTTCCTCGACCAGCTCGAGCCGGGAAGCGCCGCCTATGTCGTCTCCTTGGCCGTACGCTCCAGCGGCCGGCTCGACTTCGCGGCGCTGCGGCGCGCCCTCGACGAGCTGGTGCTGCGCCACGAATCGCTGCGCACCTCCTTCGCGATTCGCGACGGCCAGCCTGTGCAGGTGATCGCGCCGGCCGCGGACCTGCGCGTGCCGCTCATCGACCTGTCGGCGCTGCCGGTCGACCGCCGCGAGGCCGAGCTGCGCGCGATCACCGAGCGCGAGGCTTCGCGGCCCTTCGACCTGGCGATCGCCCCGCTGCTGCGCGTCTCGGTGGTCCGCCTGGAACCGGCGGAGCACGGGCTGCTGCTGGCCATGCACCACATCGTCTCCGACGAGTGGTCGATCGCCGTGCTCTCCTCCGAGCTGATCGCGCTCTACGGCGCCTTCGCGCACGGAGAGCCCTCGCCGCTCGCGGAACCGCTCCTGCAGTACGCCGACTACGCCCAGTGGCAGCGCCAGTGGCTGCAAGGGGAGATCCTCGCCGAGCAGCTTCGCTACTGGAAGAACGCGCTCACCGGCGTCCCGGCCCTCAACCTGCCGACCGACCGGCCGCGGCCGAACGTCCAGCGCTATCGCGGCGGCACGGTGCCGGTCTTCATTCCGGGCGTCGTCGCCGCCCGCCTCGACGATCTCGGCCGCAGCCGCGGGGCCACGCGCTACATGACCTTCCTCGCCGCCTTCTGCGCCCTGCTGCGGCGCTACAGCGGCCAGGACGACGTGATCGTCGGCTCGACGGTCGCCGGCCGCGACCGCAGCGAGCTCGAGCCCATCATCGGCCTGTTCGTCAACACGCTGGCGCTGCGGCTCGACCTCTCCGGCGATCCGCCGTTCCCTGACACCCTGGCGCGGACCCGGCGGCAGGTGCTCGCGGCGTTCGCCCACCAGGATCTGCCGTTCGAGAAGCTCGTCGCGGAGCTGCAACCGGAACGCGATCTCAGCCGCTCGCCGGTGTTCCAGGTCGTCTTCCAGCTCCTCAACGCGCCGCTACCTAGAGGGCTACCGAGGGGGAGTCAGGCCTCCGGACGGAGTGAGCCGGCGCTGCGGCCGGAGGAGGCCCAGGGGCAGACGGCCAAGTTCGACCTCACCCTCAATCTCCAGGAATCCGGCGAGGGGCTGGCCGGAGTCTGGCGCTACAACCGGGACCTCTTCGACGCCCCCACCGTGATCCGCATGGTCGGCCACTTCGCGACGCTGCTGGCGGGATTGGCGGCTGGGGGAGACGGAGCGCGGCGGCTGTCGGAGCTGCCGCTGCTGAGCGAGCCGGAGCGGCAGCAGCTGACCCGCGAATGGGATGGCGCCCCCGCAGCCGCCGCGGCTCCCTTCTGCCTCCACGCGCGGGTCGCGGAGCACGCGGCACGGACGCCCGCGGCCGTGGCCGCGGTCTGCGAGAGCGCGGCGTACACCTATGGCGAGCTGGCCGGCCGCGCCGTCCGCCTGGCCCGCGCCCTCCGCGGCTGGGGGGTCGCGCCCGGCCAGCGGGTCGGCCTCTGCCTGGAGCGGTCGCTCGACATGGTCGGGGCCATCGTGGGCGTGCTCGCGGCCGGCGCCACCTACGTACCGGTCGATCCCGACTATCCGGCCGAGCGCATCGACTTCCTGCTCGGCGACTCCGGCGTGCAGGTGCTGCTGACCCAGAGTTCTCTCGTCGACCGCCTGCCCGACTTTTCCGGCCGGCGGGTGCTGCTCGACGCCGGCTGGCCGGACGGGCCCGAGGCGGATCTGCCGGCCGTCGACCCCGGGAGCCCCGCCTACGTCATCTACACCTCCGGCTCGACCGGACGTCCCAAGGGGGTGGTGGTCAGCCACTCCCACGTCGCCCGGCTGTTCACCGCCACGGAGCCCTGGTTCGGCTTCGGACCCGGCGACGTGTGGACCCTGTTCCACTCCAGCGCCTTCGACTTCTCGGTATGGGAGATCTGGGGAGCCCTGCTCCACGGCGGCCGCTTGGTCGTCGTCCCCTACTGGGTCAGCCGCTCGCCCGAGGCCTTCCGCGAGCTGCTGGCGGCCGAGCGGGTCACGGTCCTCAACCAGACGCCCTCGGCCTTCCGCCAGCTCATCCGGGTGGATGAACAGGCCGCCACGCCGCTGGCCCTGCGCTGGGTGATCTTCGGCGGCGAGGCGCTCGAGCTGGCGAGCCTCGCCCCCTGGTTCAACCGCCACGGCGACGAGCGCCCGCGCCTGGTCAACATGTACGGCATCACCGAGACGACCGTGCACGTCACCTATAGGCCGCTCTGCCGCGCCGACCTCACGGCCGGGAGCGTCGTCGGCCGGGCGATCCCGGACCTCGCCGTGCGCGTGCTCGACCGGGGGCTGCGGCCGGCGCCCATCGGCGTGCCGGGAGAGATCTGCGTCGGCGGTGCCGGTCCGGTGATCGGCTATCTCGGCCGGCCCGAGCTGACTGCCGAGCGTTTCGTGCCCGATCCTGATTCCGCCGTGCCGGGAGCGCGCCTGTATCGCTCCGGCGACCTGGCTCGCCGCCTGCCCGACGGAGACCTCCACTATCTGGGCCGCCTCGACCACCAGGTGAAGGTGCGCGGCTTCCGCATCGAGCTCGGTGAGATCGAGGCGGCGCTCGCCCGCCATCCGGCCGTGCGCGAGGTGGTGGTCACGGCCTGCGAAGAGCCCGGCCGGTCCGGCGGGCCGCAGCTCGTGGCCTACGTCGTGGCCGCCCCGCAGGAGCCGCCGCCGGAGCTTTCGCTGGGCGAGCTGCGCGCCTTCCTGGCCGCCAGCCTGCCCGATTACATGCTCCCCTCCTCCCTGGTCGTTCTCGAACGGCTGCCGCTGACCGCTCACGGCAAGGTGGACCGCGGCGCCCTACCGGCCCCCGATCGCGAGCGGCAGGCGGCGCGAGCCCAGGAGCCCGCGAACGAGTTGGAACGCTTCCTCGCGGGCCTGTGGCGCGACGCCCTCGGTTTGCCCTCCGAGCACGGCATCGGCCGCGACGACGACTTTTTCGAGCTGGGTGGCAACTCGATCACGGGTGCCATCCTGATCAACCGCCTGCAGGAAGAGATCGGAGAGATCGTCCAGGTCGTCGTCATCTTCGACGCTCCGACCGTCGCCCGCATGGCCGAGCACCTGGCGCGCGAGCATCCCGCCGCGGTGGCGCGCCGCTGGCCCGACTCTCTGGGCGCCGCGGGGACGGACACCGGGCCGCTGCGCCCGGTCGACGAGGACGACCTGCGGCTCTTCCAGTCGCTCGTACAGCCGCTGCCGCCGCTGCCGCGGCCCCTGGCACGGAAGAACCCGCCGGCCGTCTTCGTCCTGTCGCCGCCGCGGTCGGGCTCGACGCTGCTGCGCGTCATGCTGGGCGGGCATCCGCTCCTCTTCGCGCCGCCCGAGCTGGAGCTCCTCTCCTTCAACACCCTGGCCGAGCGCCGGGCCGCCTTCTCCGGGCGCGACAGCTTCTGGCTGGAGGGCGCGGTCCGCGCCATGATGGAGATCCGCGGCTGCGGCCCCGAGGAGGCCGCCGCCCTGATCGAGGAGATGGAGCGCGAGGACCGCGCCACGGCCGAGCTCTACGCCCGGCTCCAGGAGTGGCTCGGCCCGCGCACGCTGGTCGACAAGACCCCCTCTTACGCGCTGGACTCGGCCGTCCTCCGCCGCGCCGAGGAAATTTTCGATCGGCCCCGCTACATCCACCTGAGCCGGCACCCGCTGGGCATGATCCGCTCCTTCGAGGAGGCGAAGCTCGACCAGATCTTCTTCCGCCGCGAGCATCCGTTCAGCCGGCGCCAGCTCGCCGAGCTGATCTGGACGGCCAGCGAGCGCAACGTCGAGGAATTCCTGGCCGGGATCGAGCCCGGGCGCCACCACCTCGTGCGTTTCGAGGAGCTGCTGCGCGAGCCGGAGCGGGTCCTGCGCGGCCTCTGCGCTTTCCTCGGCCTCGATTACCACCCGGACATGGCCGATCCCTACACGGGGACCTCCCGGCGCATGACCGACGGGCCTCACGCCGAGAGCCGCATGCTGGGCGACGTCAAGTTCCACCAGCACCGGGGGATCGACGCCGGCATTGCCGAGCGCTGGCGCGGGGAGCTCTCCGAGGCGGATCTGGGCCGGATCACCCGCGACACCGCCGCGCGGATCGGCTACGCGCTCGCGGAAGATACCGATCTCCTCCGCATCGAGCCGGCCTCCTGGCAGCCGGGGGAGCCGATCCCCCTCTCCTTCGCCCAGGAGCGGCTCCGGTTCCTCGACCAGCTCGCCCCGGGATCGGCGGCCTACAACATCCCGATCGCCTTGCGGCTCGCCGGCCCGCTCGACGTGGCGGCCCTGACGGGCGCGCTGGCCGAGGTCGTGCGGCGCCACGCATCCCTGCGCACCCGCTTCGCCACGGTCGCGGAGCAGCCGGCACAGATCGTCGAGCCCGCGCTGGACCTGCCCTTCCCCTGGGTCGACCTGAGCGGCCTGCCGGAGGCGGAGCGGCGCGGCGAAGCGCTGCGGCTCGCCGCGTGCGAGGCCATGCAGCCCTTCGACCTGGAGAGGGGGCCGCTCCTGAGGGCCACGCTGCTGCGCCTCGACGCCGCCGAGCACGTGCCCTTGCTGACGCTCCACCACATCGTGGCGGACGGCTGGTCGATGGGCGTGCTGGTGCGCGAGGTGGCCGCCCTCTACGGCGCGTACTCCCAGAGACTACCTTCGCCCCTGCCGGAGCTGGAGATCCAGTACGCCGACTATGCCGTCTGGCAGCGCCGGCGGCTGCGCGGCGAGGCGCTGGAGCGCGAGGTCTCGTTCTGGCGGGAGACGCTCGCCGGCGTCCCGGTCCTCGAGCTGCCGGCCGACCGGCCGCGGCCGCCGGTGCAGACCACCCACGGAGCGCAGCAGTCCTTCCATCTGGGAGCCGCCGCGGCTTCCCGGCTCTCTGCTTTCGGCGTGGCCGAGGGGGCGAGCCTGTTCATGACGCTGCTCGCCGGCTTCGCCGCGCTCTGCTCGCGCCACGCCGGGCAGGAGGACGTCGCCGTCGGCTCGCCCGTGGCGAACCGCAACCGGGCGCAGGTCGAAGGGCTGATCGGGTTCTTCGTCAACACCCTGGTGCTGCGCACCGACCTCTCCGGCGCCCCCTCGTTCCGCGCGCTTCTCGGCCGCGTGCGCAAGGCGGCGCTCGCCGCCTTCGCCCACCAGGAGCTGCCGTTCGAAAAAGTGGTGGAGGAGCTGCAGCCCGAGCGCGATCTGTCGCGCACGCCGCTGTTCCAGGTCATGCTGGCGGTCCAGAACGCCTCGGCGGAGACGCTGGAGCTGCCCGGATTGACCCTCAGCCCCTTCGGCTCCGACTCGCCGATCGCCAAGTTCGATCTGTCGCTGGTGCTCGACAACACCCCGTACGGCCTGGCCGGCGCGTTCCAGTACAACACCGACCTGTTCGATCGCACCACCGTCCAGCGCCTGGCCGCGCACTTCGAGGTGCTGCTCACCGGGGTCGCCGAGGCTCCGGACCGCGCCCTCCCGGAGCTGTCGCTGCTCACCAAGGGCGAGCGCCATCAGATCTCCCTGGAGTGGAACGACACGCGGCCGGAGGAGCTGGAGCTCGCCCCGGTGACCGCGTGGCTCGGGGCGCAGGCGGCGCGTACCCCGGACGCCCTGGCCCTCGTCTGCAGCGAGCGGCGGCTGAGCCATGGGGAGCTGGCCCGCGTCGCCGCGCGCGTCGCCGGCCGCCTGGCGGAGATCGGGGTCGGCCCGGGCTCGGTGGTCGGCCTGTGCTCCGATCGCACGATCGAGATGGTCTCCGGCCTCCTCGGCGTGCTGTCTGTCGGCGCTACCTTCCTGCCGCTCGATCCCGGCCACCCCGACGCGCGGCTCGCCTATCTGCTCGACGATGCCTTCGGCGCCGACGGAGAGGCGGTCGTCCTCGTACACGGGGAGGCAATCGAGACACGCCTGCGCGAGCTGGCGGCGGCAACCCTGCCCCGCCTGAGGACCCTCCGCCTGGAGGAGATCCTCGCGGCCGAGGGCGAGACTGGCCCCGTACCGCCGCCCGGGCTCGTCGACCCGGCCTACCTGATCTACACCTCGGGCACGACCGGCGAGCCCAAGGCGGTCGTCGTCGAGCACCGCAACGTGGCGGCGACGCTGGCCGCCGCGCAGCGCGCCTTCGCCTTCGGCCCCGGCGACCTGATGCCGTGCCTGGCTCCGTTCTCGTTCGACATCTTCCTGTTCGAGCTGCTCGGACCGCTGCTCGCCGGCGGCGCCGTCGAGCTCTTCGAGCTGCGGCCGGCGCTGGATGTGCGGGCGCTCGTCGCCCGCCTGGACGGCATGACGCGGCTCCACGCGGTGCCGGCCCTGATGCGGCAGATCGTCGACGCGGCGGGCGGCGACGGCTCGTTCCCCTTCCTGCGCACGGTGTTCGTCGGCGGCGACGCGGTCCCCCCCGACCTGCTCGCGGACCTCGCCCCCGTCTTCCCCCGGGCGCGCGTCCACGTGCTCTACGGCCCCACCGAGGCGGCTATCCTCTGCAGCCACGAGCCCTGGAGCCCGCAGGCCGCCGAGGCGCCCGGCCTGCCGCTCGGACGCCCGCTGGACAGCGCACGGCTGGACCTTCTCGACCCGTACGGCTGCCCGGTGCCGATCGGCGTCACGGGCGAGATCTGGATCGGCGGCGCCGGCGTCGCTCGCGGCTATCTCGGCCGCCCGGAGCTTACCGCGGAGCGCTTCCCCGTGCGCGCGGGGCAGCGTTTCTACCGCAGCGGCGACCTCGCGCGCCGGCGCCCCGACGGGCGGCTCGAGTTCCTCGGCCGCGTCGACGGCCAGGTCAAGCTCCGCGGCTTCCGCATCGAGCTCGGCGAGACCGAGGCCGCGCTCGCCCGCCACCCCGAGGTGCGCGAAGCGGTGGTCCTGGTGCGCGGCGAGGGGGCGCAGCACCTGGTCGCCTGGGTCGTGCCCCACCAGTCCGCGGCGTTCCTCCGCGCCAGCTTCCCGGCCGAGCTGCGCGCCTTCCTCGCGGAGAGGCTGCCCGAGTACATGGTGCCGTCGTTCGTGGTGCCGCTCGAAGCACTGCCGCTGACCGCCAACGCCAAGGTGGACCGCCGTGCCCTCCCCGAGCCGCCGCGCCGGGCGGCGGACGAAACGCGCACTGCTCCGCGCACGTTGACCGAGGAGCTGCTCGCGGGGATCTGGGCCGAGGTGCTGCTGGCCGCCGAGGTGGGACCTGACGACGACTTCTTCGCCCTCGGTGGCCACTCGATCCTCGCCACCCAGGTTGCCGCCCGCATCGAGCGGCTGCTCGGCGTGTCGGCGCCGGTGCGTTGGATCTTCGAGCACCGCACCCTGAGCGGCCTGGCGGCCCGGGTCGCGCAAGCCCGCACCGCGGAGGCGCCGCCGCTCCTTCCCGTGTCGCGCGAGGCTCCGCTGCCGCTCTCCTTCGCCCAGCAGCGCTTCTGGTTCCTCGACCAGTTGGAGCCGGGCAGCGCGATCTACAACATTCCGGCCGCGCTGCGCATCGACGGCGAGCTCGACCTGGCGGCGCTCGCCGCGGCGCTGGGCGAGATCGTCCGCCGTCACGAGGTGCTGCGCACCGTCTTCGCGGCGGGACCGGGCGGCCAGCCGGTCCAGGTGGTGTCGACCCGCCCGTTCCACCTTCCGGTCGTCGACCTGACGGCGCTCGGCGCTCAAAGGGAGCCGGAAGCCCGGCGGATTGTCGCGGAGGACGCCGTGCTTCCGTTCGACATGGCGCGCGGGCCGCTCTTCCGCCCGCTCGTCCTCCGTCTGGGCGAGGCCGCGCACGCCCTGCTCGCCACCTGCCATCACATCGTGAGCGACGCCTGGTCGCACGGCGTGCTGATCCGCGAGCTGGCGGCGCTCTACGACGCCTTCCGCGCCGGCCGCCCGTCGCCTCTCCCGGAGCTGCCGGTGCAGTACGCCGACTTCGCCGCGTGGCAGCGCCGCTGGCTCTCGGGAGAGACGCTGGAGCGCGAGCTGACGTACTGGCGGCAGCGTCTCGCCGGCGTGCCGCAACTGCTGGAGCTCCCCACCGACCGCCCGCGGCCGGCCACACGCTCGGGCCGCGGCGCCATCCGCCACCTGGCTCTGCCGTCGGCGCTCGCGACCGCCGTGCGCGGCCTCGCCCGCGACGAGGGGGCGACCCTGTTCATCGCGCTGCTCGCGGGGTTGCACACGCTCCTCTCCCGCCACTCCGGGCAGCCGGTGGTCGCGGTCGGCTCTCCGGTCGCCGGGCGCGACCGCCTGGAGACGGAAGGGCTGATCGGCTGCTTCGTGAACACCCTGGTGCTGCGCGGCGATCTCCGCGGCGAGCCGACGGTGCGCGAGCTGCTGGCGCGAGTGCGCGAAGAGGTCCTCGAAGCGTTCGCCCACCAGGCCCTGCCGTTCGAACGGCTGGTGGAAGAGCTCGCTCCGGAGCGGAGCCTCGCCTTCACTCCCGTCTTCCAGGTCGCCTTCACGTACGACAACGCGTCGCGCAGCAGCCTGGAGCTGCCGGGCCTGACCCTCGCCTCGTTCAGCGCCGCCGGCCGCACGGCCAAGTTCGACCTCGTCCTCGGCCTCGCCGAGACCGCGGACGGGCTGGCCGGCGGCCTCGAATACAGCACGGACCTCTTCGACGCCCCCACGGCCGACCGGCTCCTGACTCACCTCCTCACCCTGTTGCAGGCGATGCCGGAGCGCGTGAGCGAGCGCGTCGCGGAGCTGCCGCTGCTCACCCTCGCCGAGCAGTGGCAGGTGGTGCGCGAGTGGAACGACACGGCTTCGCCGTTCTCGGGCGGCTCCTGCATGCACGAGCTTTTCGAGGCGCGGGCCGAGAGCCAGCCCGGCGCGGTGGCCGTGGTCTTCCCCGGAGAAGAGATCACCTACGGCGAGCTCGACCGCCGGGCCGACCGCCTGGCGCAGCACCTCGCCGTCGCGGGTGTCGGCCCGGGCGACCTGGTGGGTGTCTTCCTCGACCGTTCGCCCGACCTGCTCGTCTCGGTGCTGGGCATTCTCAAGGCCGGCGCCGCGTACGTGCCTTTCGATAATCCCTTCCCGGACGCGCGCATCGCCTGGATCCTGTCCACTCTCGGGATCCGCTGCCTGATCACCCAGGCCACCAAGCGGGAGAGGATCGCCGGTATCCTGGAGCAGGCGGCAGTGAGCCATCTGCTCTGGCTCGATCCGCAGACGCCGGCCGGCGACTGGCCCGCGGAGCTGCGCCATTCCTGCCGAGCCGACATCGAGCGTTGCCCGGCGGAGCGCCTGGCGCGGCGCGCCGGTCCCGACAACCTGGCCTACATCATCTTCACCTCCGGCACCACCGGCACACCGAAGGGGGTCGTCCTGCGCCACCGGCCGGTGATCAACCTCATCGAGTGGGTCAACACCACGTTCGCGGTGGGACCGGCGGACCGCCTGCTGTTCATCACCTCGCTCTGCTTCGACCTGTCGGTCTACGACATCTTCGGCATCCTCGCGGCGGGCGCGAGCGTCCGGGTGGCCTCGGACGAGGAGGTCCAGGACCCGCAGCGGCTGCTGCGCATCCTCCTCGACGAGCCCGTCACTTTCTGGGACTCGGCTCCCGCGGCCCTGCAGCAGCTCGTGCCGTTCCTGCCCGAGACGGCAGAGAACGCCGGCAACGGCAGCCTGCGCCTGGCGTTCAACTCGGGCGACTGGATCCCGGTCTCCCTGCCCGACCAGATGCGGCGGGCCTTCCCGAACCTCCGCTTCATCAGCCTCGGCGGCGCTACCGAGGCGACGGTGTGGTCCAACTTCTTCCCGGTCGGCCCGGTCGACCCGGCGTGGCCGAGCATCCCCTACGGCCGGCCCATCCAGAACGCCCGGTACCACATCCTCGACGGCGCGCTGACGCCGGCGCCGATCGGGGTGCCCGGCGACCTGTACATCGGCGGCGATTGCCTGTTCACCGGCTATGCGCAGGACCCCGTGTTGACCGCCGAGAAGCTGATCCCCGATCCCTTCTCGGAGGCGCCGGGTGCCCGCCTCTACCGCACGGGAGACCGGGCGCGCTACTGGACGGACGGCGTGATGGAGTTCCTCGGCCGTCTCGACCAGCAGGTGAAGATCCGCGGCTTCCGCGTCGAGTTGGGCGAGATCGAATCGGTGCTCGGCCAGCATCCGGGCGTGCGTACGGCCGTGGCCATGGTGCGCGAGGACCAGCCGGGCGAAAGGCGTCTGGTGGCTTATGTGGTGCCGCGCCCGGACGAAGTCCCCTCGGCCGCCGAGCTGCGCCAGTTCGTGGCCGAGAAGCTGGCCGCCTACATGGTGCCGACCGCGTTCGTCTTCCTCGAAACGCTGCCCGTCACCGCCAATGGCAAGCTCGACCGCAAGGCTCTCCCCGCCCCCGAACGGAACATGAGCCGCGAAGGCCTGGTGGCGCCGCGCAACTCCGTCGAGGAGGCGCTCGCCGCCATCTGGCGCGATCTGCTGGCTCTCGACGCGGTGGGCATCCACGACAGCTTCTTCGAGCTCGGCGGCGACTCCATCCTCAGCATGCAGGTGGTGGCCCGCGCGGCGCGCGCCGGGGTACGGATCACGCCGCGGCAGATCTTCGAATACCAGACCATCGCCGAGCTCGCGGCGGTGGCCGGTACGGAGAGCGGGATTGAGGTGGACCAGGGGCCGGTGACCGGCCTGGTGCCGCTGACGCCCATCCAGCGCTGGTTCCTCGACCAGGAGCCGGCCGACGCCCATCACTTCAATCAGGCAGTGCTGCTCGCGCTGCGCGAGCCGCTCTCCCCCGCCGCGGCGGAGCGCGCCTTCGCGGCTCTGATCGAGCACCACGACGCCCTCCGGCTGCGCTTCGAGCATACGGAGAACGGCTGGCGGCAGTGGAACGAGGGGCCGGCCGGCACGGCACCCTGGCTGCGGATCGACCTCTCGGCTCTGCCCCCGGGCGCCAGGCGCGGGGCTCTCGAGCAGGCCGCGACCCAGGCTCAGGCGAGCTTCGATCTGACCGCGGGGCCGATCGCTCGCGGCGTCTGGTTCGATGTCACGAACGGCGGCGCTCGGCTTCTCCTCGCGATCCACCACCTGGCCGTCGACGGCGTCTCCTGGCGGGTTCTCCTCGAAGACCTGGAGACCGCCTGCCGGCAGGCCGCCGGCAACGAGGAGCCGGTCCTGCCGGCGAAGACGACGTCGTTCAAGAGCTGGTCGGAACGGCTCGCGGAGCGCGCCCGCGCCCTGCCGCTCGAGCCGGAGCTCTCCTGGTGGCTCGCCGAATCGGAAGGTCCCACGGACGGCCTGACGGCCGACTTCCCCGCGGGGGCCAACAGCGAGGGCTCCGCCCGGCGCGTATCGGTCTCCCTCGATACCGAGGAGACCGCCGCGCTCCTCCAAGAGGTCCCGGCGGCCTATCGGACGCAGATCAATGACGCGCTGTTGACGGCTCTCGCCCAGACGCTCGCCGGTCCTGACGGCTCGCTTCTGGTCGGCCTGGAGGGGCACGGGCGCGAGGAGATCCTGGCCGGCGTCGACCTGTCGCGCACGGTCGGCTGGCTCACCGCCCTCTATCCGGTGCGGCTGCGCATTGGGACGGCCGCCGATCCTGGGACGGCGTTGCGCGCGGTCAAAGAGCACCTGCGTGCCCTCCCCGGCCGCGGCATCGGCTACGGCCTGCTGCGCTACCTGCGAGATGAGCCGGAGACCGCCGCGCTGCGCTTCTCACCAGGGCCTCGGGTCAGCTTCAACTACCTCGGGAGGCTCGACCGGGCGATCGCCGGCGACTCGCTCTTCACGCCTGCCGGCGAGTCGAGCGGCGCGAGCCAGAGCCCTCGCGTGCCGCGGGCGCATCTGCTCGACGTGGTGGCGCGGGTGGCCGGCGGCTGCCTCCGGGTGGATTGGATCTACAGCGCGAGCCTCCATCGCCAGGCGTCGATCGATCGGCTCGCCGAACGCTTCCTTCAGAGCCTGCGGACACTGATCGAGCACTGCGTCGTGGTCGCCGCACAGGGCGCAGCGACGTACACGCCCTCCGACTTTCCGCTGGCGCGCCTCGACCAGGCCTCTCTCGACCGCCTGCTCGCCGGCCGGCCCGGGATCGAGGACCTCTATCCGCTGTCTCCTCCCCAGGAAGGGATCCTCTTCCACTGCCTGCTCGCGCCGGGCTCGGGCGTCTACGTCGAGCAGCTCTGCGCGCAGCTCCAGGTCGCGCTGAACGTGGATGCTTTCGAAGAGGCCTGCCGGCGCCTCCTGGAGCGCAACCCGGTCCTGCGCACCTCATTCCACTGGGACGGCCTCGACCGCCCGCTGCAGGCGGTGCACCGGCGGGTGGACTCCGACTTCGCCGTGGAGGACTGGCGCGGGCTCCGGGCCGAAGAGCGGTCGCGGCGGCTCGACGAGCTGCTCCGTGAGGACCGCGAGCGCGGCTTCGACCTCTCGCGCCCGCCGCTCATGCGCTGGCGCCTGCTGCGCACGGGTGAGAGCGAGCACTGGCTGCTCTGGACGCACCACCACCTCCAGCTCGACGGCTGGTCATTCAGCGCCCTCACGGCCGAATTTCTGTCCACCTACGAGGCCCTGTGCTTCGGGCGCGAGCCCTCTTGGGCGCCGCGCGCCGACTTCCGCGATTACATCGCCTGGCTGGAGCGCCAGGACCCGGCTGGGACGGAGGAGTACTGGAGGAGCGCGCTCGCCGGCTGGAATGAGCCCACCACGCTCGCCGTGCGCCCGGTCCAGAGCCCGGCGGAGCAGAGCCCGCCGATAGTCCATCTGCGCCTCTCCGCAACGGCCACCGCGGAGATCCAGACGCAGGCGCGCCGCCATCAGCTCACGGCCAACACGCTGATCCAGGGCACCTGGGCCCTGCTGCTCGGCCGCTACAGCGGCCAGGACGACGTGGTCTTCGGCCTCACGGTCGCCGGGCGGCCGGCCGACCTGCCGGGCGTCGAGACTATGGTGGGGATGTTCATTAACACCCTGCCGCTGCGCGTGCGGCTCGCGGACGGTGCCCCGCTGCTGCCGTGGCTGCGCGGTCTCCTGCTCGCGCAGGCCGAGCTCCGCCAGCACGAGCACACCCCGCTGGTACAGATCCAGGGCTGGAGCGAGGTGCCCCGCGGTCGCGAGCTGTTCGAGAGCATCCTGGTTTTCGAGGACGTGCCGCGCGACGCCTCCATGGAAAAGGGCGATTCGCGCCTGGGGGTCGGCGAGGTGCGCGCCGCCGAGCAGACCCACTATCCGTTGACCGTGGAGTCGGTCGGCGGAGAGGAGCTGCAGCTGCGCGTCGCCTACGACCCGGCGCGGTTCGACCGGGAGACCATGGCCCGGATGGTGGAGCACCTGCGCAACCTGCTCGAGGGCATGGCCACCCGCCTCGCCGAGGGCGGTGAAACGTCGATCTCCGACCTGCCGCTCCTCTCCTCCGCAGAGTCCCGGCTCCTCGCGAGCGGCTGGAACGACACCGCACGGGACTGGCCGCTCGACGTCTGCTTCCACCAGCTCTTCGCGGAACAGGTGGCGCGGACACCCGAGACGGTCGCCGCATCCTGTCACGGCGAATCGTGGACCTACCGCGAGCTCGATGCGCAAGCCGATCGTCTCGCCCGCTCGCTGGTATCGCGCGGCGTCGCGCCGGATAACGTCGTGGGCGTGCTCGCCGAGCGGGGGCTCGACCTGCTCGCCGGGATGATCGGTCTGTTCAAGGCAGGCAGTGCCTACCTGCCGCTCGATCCCAAACACCCTCCGCAGCGGCACGCCCAGGTGCTGCGGGAGAGCCGCGCCGACTGGGTGCTGGCGGCCGACGGCTTCGCGGAGGTGCTGGCACAGGCCGCCGAGAGCCTGCCCGCCGGCCGCCGGCCGCGGGTGCTGCCGCTCGCGGCGCCTCCCGCGGAGGCCGTCACCGGCCCGCCGCTCCTCGATGTGGCTCCGAAGGGGCTCGCCTACGTCATCTATACGTCGGGCTCGACCGGCGTGCCCAAGGGGGCCATGGTCGAGCACCGCGGCATGCTCAACCACCTCTGCGCCAAGATCGAGGATCTCGGCCTGACGGCGGCGGATGTGGTCGCCGAGACTGCCTCACAGTGCTTCGACATCTCGATCTGGCAGTTCCTCTCCGCCCTGCTCGTCGGCGGCCGGGTCGAGATCTTCCGCGACGAGGTGGCTCACGACGCGGGCGCCCTGCTGCGCGAGACACGGAGCCGCGGGATCACGATCCTGGAGACCGTCCCCTCCCTGCTGCGCGCCATCGTCGAAGACACCGCCCTGACCGGAGACGGCGGCGGTCTGGCGCTGCGCTGGATGGTGCCGACCGGCGAGGCCCTGCCGCCGGACCTCTGCCGCCGCTGGCTCGAGCTGTTCCCACGGATCCCGCTGGTCAACGCCTATGGTCCGACGGAGTGCTCGGACGACGTGACGCACCACCCGATCCGCAACGCGCCCGGCATCGACGTGGTCAACGTCCCGATCGGGCAGCCGGTCGGCAACACCCGTCTCTTCGTCGCCGACCGCTCGCTCCGTCTCCTCCCCTCCGGAGTCGCCGGCGAGCTCCTCGTGGGCGGCGCCGGCGTCGGCCGCGGCTATCTCCACAACCCGGTTAAGACGGCGCAGGCTTTCGTGCCGGATGCCCTGTCGGACGCGACCGGCGAGCGCCTCTACCGGACGGGCGACCTGGCCCGCTGGCTGCCCGACGGCACGCTCGAGTTCCTCGGAAGGATCGATCACCAGGTCAAGATCCGCGGCTTCCGCATCGAGCTAGGCGAGATCGAGACGGCCCTCGCCGATCTCGCCGAGGTCCGCCAGTCGGTCGTCGTGGCGCGCGAGGACGGCGGCGCCGGCAAGCGCCTGGTCGCCTACGTGGTGCCCGCCGCGGAGACGTTGGACATTGCGGAGCTGCGCCGCGCCCTGGCGGAGCGGCTCCCCGAGCACATGGTTCCCGCCGTCTTCGTGGCCTTCTCTGAGCTGCCGCTTACTCCCAACGGCAAGATCGACCGCAAGGCGCTGCCGGCGCCGGAGCGCGGCGGCGACGAGGCCGGATACGTGGCGCCGCGCACGCCTGCCGAGGACCTCCTCGCCCGCCTGTGGAGCGAGCTGCTGGGGATCGACCGCGTCGGCGTTCACGATGGGTTTTTCGACCTGGGCGGGCACTCCCTGCTCGCCACGCGCCTCGCCTCGCGCGTCAAGGCGGCCTTCGGCGTCGAGCTGCCGCTGCGCACGTTCTTCGAGGCCCCGACCCTCGGCGCTCTGGCCTCCGAGATGGATCGCCTGCGCACGGCCGGCGGCTTCCAGGCCCCGCCACTGGTGCCTGTCCCGCGCAGCGGACCGGCCCCGCTCTCCTTCGCCCAGCAGCGGCTCTGGTTCCTCGACCAGCTCGAGCCGGGCTCTTCGGCCTACAACGTGCCGCTCGCCATGCGCATCTCCGGGCCGGTGGACGCCAGGGTCCTGGCGTGCAGCCTCTCCGAGGTCGTGCGCCGGCACGAGCCGCTGCGCACGACGTTCACCTCGATCGACGGCGAGCCCGTGCAGGTGATCGCTCCCCATACGCCGCTCGTTCTGGCTCTGGTCGACCTTTCGGCCCTGCCGGCGCGGTTGCGCCAGGCGGAGGCGGGGCGCGTCGCCGACGAGGAGCGGACCCGGCCGTTCGATCTGCTGCACGGCCCGCTCTTCCGGCCGCTGCTCCTCCAGCTCGCTCCCGCCGAGCACGTGGTCTCGGCACCGATGCACCACATCGTCAGCGATGGCTGGTCTCAGATGGTGCTGCTGCGCGAGGTGACCTCTCTCTATCAGGCGGTCGCTTCCCGGTTGCCGTCGCCTCTGCCGGAGCTGCCGGTCCAGTACGCCGACTTCGCTGTCTGGCAGCGCTCGTGGCTCGCCGGAGAGGTCCTGGAAGCGGAGATCGCCCACTGGCGGCAACGCCTCGCGGGCGTCCCGGATCTCCTGCCGCTACCCCTCGACCGGCCGCGGCCGGCGGTGTGGAGCGGGCGGGGCGGCCAGCAGTCGTTCGCCTTCACCCCTGAGCTCACCGCGGAACTCCGCGTGCTCTCCCGCCGCGAAGCCGTGACCCCGTTCATGTTGCTGGTCGCGGCCTGGCAGATGCTCCTCGCGCGTCACACCGGTCAGGAGGACGTGGTCGTAGGCACGCCGATCGCCGGGCGCAACCGCCTGGAGACCGAAGGTCTGATCGGCCTGTTCGTGAACACCCTGGTGCTCCGCCTCGACGTCGGCGGCGATCCGGAGCTGCGGCGGGTCCTCCACCGCGCCCGCGAGATGGCGCTCGACGCCTACGCACACCAGGACCTGCCGTTCGAGAAGCTAGTCGAGGAGCTGCAGCCGGCGCGCAGCCTGTCGCACTCGCCCATCTTTCAGGCGATGTTCGCCCTCGACAACGAGCCGGGCGGCACCGGCGCCCAAGAAGCGGACCCGGGACTGATGATGGACCTGCTGCCCGTGGAGAGCGCGGCGGCCAAGTTCGACCTCAACCTGGCGGCTTTCGAGGACGAGCTCCGCTTTTCCGGCATCCTCAACTACGCGGCCGACCTCTTCGACGCGGCCACGATCCGGCGCCTGCTCGCCGGCTACAAGGCCCTGCTGGAAGCGCTCGTGCTCGACCCCGGCCAGCGCCTGTCGGCCGTCGAGACGCTCACCGGGGCCGAGCGCCACCAGGTGCTCGTCGAATGGAATGACAGCGGCCACGCGGCGCCGGCCGGCTCGCCGCGGACGCTCAGCGAGCTGTTCGAGCGGCAGGCCCAGCGGACGCCGGACGCGGTTGCGCTGCTCTTCGAGGGAGAGGAGATCACCTACGGCGAGCTGAGCCGGCGCGTGAACCGGCTCGCGCACCGGCTGCGCGCAGCGGGCGCCGGTCCCGGCCGGCGGATCGCCCTCTGCGCCGAGCGCTCTCCGGCGGCGGTCGAGATGGTGCTCGCCGTGCTCGCGTCGGGCGCCGCCTTCGTGGCCCTAGATCCAGAGCATCCGCGGGAGCGCCTGCTCCAGATCCTCGGGGACTCCGGCGTCTCCCTCCTGCTCACGCAGGAGCACCTCCTCGGGCGCCTACCCGCTTTCGAGCCGGCGATCGCCTACGAGCGCGACGAAAGCCTTCCGGAGCAGCTCGCCGGAGATCTGCAGCCCCTTGCCGAAGAGACCGACCTCGCCTGGGTTGCCTACACCTCCGGCTCGACCGGCCGGCCCAAGGGAATCCTTGCGGCGCACGGAGGAGCGGTCAACTATCTCTCCTGGGTGGTGCGCGCCTACGGGATCTCCGCCGCCGACACGGCGCTCCAGCTCGCCCCCGCGACCTTCGACGCGTCAATGCGCGACACCCTGGCGCCGCTCTCGGCCGGAGCGCGCGTGCTGCTCGTGCCGCAGGACGTCGTGCTCGACCCCGCGGCCCTGCTCGCGCGCATCGCCGCGCACAGCGTCACCTGCCTGCCGGCCGTCGTCCCCTCCGTTCTGCGGCGCCTCACCGAGACCGCCGCCGTGCAGGGACAGGTCTACGACACGGTCCGCCTGGTGCTGGCGAGCGGCGAGGCGCTCAACACGGCCGACCGCGAGGCGGTGCGGACGGCGTTCGGCCCGGGAGCGCGGCTGTTCAACCAGTACGGGCCGAGCGAGTGCACGATGACCTCGACCTACGCACCAGCCGCCCTAGCCGAGGTCTGGCGCAAGGTGGTGCCAGTCGGCGGCCCGGTGGCCAACGCCCGCGCGAGGGTGATGGACCCGTGGCTGCGCCCGGCTCCGATCGGCGTCGCCGGTGAGATCTGGATCGGCGGCCCCGGCCTCGCTCACGGCTACCTCGGGCAGCCGGACCGCACGGCCGAGGCGTTCGTCCCCGATCCGCTGGGCGGCCCAGGCGAGCGGCTCTACCGCACCGGCGACCGGGGCCGCTATCTCGCCGACGGCCGGCTGGAGTTCCTGGGCCGCGTCGACCACCAGGTGAAGATCCGCGGCATCCGCGTCGAGCCCGGCGAGGTCGAGTCGCTGCTCGCCGGCCACCCGGCGGTCGCCGAGGCGGCCGTTCTGGCCGAGGCCGAGCGCGATCCGGAGACCGGGGCCGCGGAGCACCGCCTGGTCGCCTGCGTCGTCCCACGACCTGAAGGCGGCGCTTCGCGCGAAAGCCTGATCGCCGAGCTGCGCGCCGAGCTGCAGCGCTGGCTCCCGTCCCACCTGATCCCCTCGTCCTGGGCCGTCCTCCCGGCGCTTCCTCTCTTGTCCAATGGCAAGGTGGATCGGCGGGCCCTGCTCGCGGCCGCCCGGTCTGACGAACGGGACATGACCGGCGATCTGCCGCGGACACCTATGGAGGATCTGGTGGCCGGCGTCTGGTGCGAGGTGCTCCGCCGCGAGCGCGTCGGCCGAGGCGAGAGTTTCTTCGACCTCGGCGGCCACTCGCTCATGGCGAGCCGGGTGATGTCCCGCCTGAGCCAGGTCACAGGGGCCAATCTCGGCGTGCGGGCGATCTTCGAATCGCCGACCGTCGCCGGGCTCGCCCGCGAGGTCGAGACAGCCCGGATCGGGGGGAACGCTTCCGCGCTCGCGCCAATCCCACGCGTGCCCCGCGACCGCGACCTGCCGCTCTCCTTCTCCCAGGAGCGCCTCTGGTTCCTCGACCAATTCATGCCGGGCACCAGCTCCTACAACATGCCGAGCGCGCTCATCCTGCGGGGGCCGCTGAGCTGGAGCGCCCTCGCCGCCAGCCTCGACGCTCTGGCCGCGCGGCACGAGTCGCTGCGCACCACGTTCGCCGCGGTGGACGGCCGTCCGGTCCAGGTGATCGCTTCGTCGCAGGCGATCCCTCTGCCCGTGGTCGACCTCACGGCGCTCCCCGCGCAAGGACGGACCGCGGAAGCGTCCCGGCTCGCCAGAGAAGACGCCGACCGGCCCTTCCACCTCGCGCGGGGGCCGCTCGTCCGGGCCGCCTTCGTCCGGCTGGAGGAGGAGAAGCACCTCGTGCTGCTGGCCATGCACCACATCATCTCGGACGCGTGGTCGATGGGGATCCTGGTGCGCGAGATGGGCGTCCTCTACCGGTCGTTCGCCGAAGGGCTTCCACCGGACCTTCCGGAGCTGCCGATCCAGTACGCGGACTTCGCGGTCTGGCAGCGGGCCTGGCTCTCGGGTGAGGTGCTGGAGACGCACCTCGCCTGGTGGAAACAGAGCCTGGAGGGGGCTCCGTCGCTGCTCGCGCTCCCCTACGACCACCCCAGGCCCGCGGTGCAGACCCTGCGGGCTCGTCAGGTCGGAACCTGGCTCCCGGCTGCGGTGTCGCGCGGCCTGTCGGCGCTCGGCCGCGAACGCGGCGCGACGCTGTTCATGGTCTTGCTCGCGGCGCTCCAGGCCCTGCTCAGCCGGGTGACCGGGCAGGGCGACGTCGTCGTGGGCATTCCAGTCGCGAACCGCAACCGCGTCGAGACGGAAGGGTTGATCGGCGTCTTCATCAACACCCTGGTCCTGCGCGGCAGCTTCGCCGACGACCCGGGCTTCGCCACCTGCCTGGAGCGCGCCCGCGAGACCGCGCTAGGCGCCTACTCCCACCAGGACCTGCCCTTCGAGAAGCTCGTGGAGGAGCTGCAGCCCGAGCGCAACCTCTCCCACTCGCCGATCTTCCAGATGCTGTTCGATCTCCAGAACACCCCGATGGAAGCGGTCCAGATGACCGGCCTCGCTCCAGAGACGATCGAAGGCGGCATGAGCAGCGCCAAGCTCGAGCTCTCCCTGTCGTTCACGGAGACCCCGAACGGCCTCACCGGCTACTGGGAGTACGAGTCCGATCTGTTCGATCCACCGACTGTGCAGCGGCTGGCCAGCCATCTCGTCACTCTACTCTCGAGCCTGATCGCGCGGCCGGAAAGCCGGATTTCCGAGCTGCCGCTGCTCACCACGACCGAGGAGCATCAGCTCGCGCTCGGCTGGAACGACACGGCGAGAGACTTCCCGTTCGAGCTGTCCTTCCCCGAGCTGGTCTCTGCGCAAGCCGCGAGGAGCCCTGAAGCGATCGCCGCGGCGTGCCACGGAGAGGAATGGAACTACCGGGATCTCGACCGGCGCTCCACCGAGCTCGCCTGGTCGCTGGCCGGATGCGGGGTGGAGCAGGAGACCATCGTGGCCATCCTGGCGGACCGCGGCCTCGACCTGTTCATGGGGATGCTAGCGATCCTGAAAGCCGGAGGGGTCTACCTGCCTCTCGATCCCGGTCATCCCGCACAGCGGCACGCCCAGGTGCTGCGGGAGAGCCGCGCCACGTTCGTGCTGGCGGCGCCGGAGTACGAGGAGGTGCTCGCGCAGGCCGTGGAGACCCTGCCCGAGGATCGCCGGCCGGAGATCCTGGCGCTCGCCGTGCCCCAAGAATTGGTTTCTCCTCGCACTCTGCCGCGTTGCGAGCTCAGGGGTCTGGCCTACGTCCTCTACACTTCGGGCTCGACAGGAGTGCCCAAAGGCGCGATGGTGGACCACCGCGGCCTGCTCAACCACCTCTTCGCCCTTATCGAGGATCTCGGGATCTCCAGCGGAGACGTCATCGCGCAGACCGCCTCGCAATGCTTCGATATTTCGATCTGGCAGTTCCTCGCCGCCCCGCTCGCCGGTGCGCGCGTCGAGATCCTGCGCAACGAGGTGGCCCATGACGCGGTGCTCCTGCTGCGTGCCGTCCGCGAACGCGGAGTGACGATCCTCCAGACAGTCCCCTCGCTCCTGCGGGTCCTCCTCGAAGAGTCCGCTCTCACAGGGGTAGACCTCAACCTGCGCTGGATGATTCCGACGGGAGAGGCTCTGCCGCCGGACGTCTGCCGACGGTGGTTCGGGATATATCCGCACATCCCCCTGATGAACGCCTACGGCCCGACCGAGTGCGCGGACGACGTCACACTCCAGATGATCCGGACCGACCCCGGCCCGCGGATGATCAACGTGCCGATCGGGCGGCCGATCAGCAACCTCCAGGTGCACGTCTTCGACCGGCAGCTCGGTTTCGTGCCTCTGGGAGTCCCCGGCGAGATCCACGTCGGAGGTGTCGGAGTCGGCCGCGGATACCTGAACGACCCGGTGAAGACGGCGCAGACGTTCGTGCCGGACCTGCTGTCCGAAGAGCCCGGCGAGCGCCTCTACAAGACGGGGGATCTCGCACGCTGGCTGCCGGACGGCACCCTGGAGTTCCTCGGCCGCATTGACCACCAGGTCAAGGTCCGCGGCTTCCGGATCGAGCTGGGAGAGATTGAGGCCGCCTTGACGGACCACCCGGAGGTCCGGCAGGCGGTGGTGCTCGCGCGTCAGGACAGCGGCACCGAAAAGCGCCTCGTCGCCTATGTCGTGCCCCGCGAGGGCAGCGTGGAGGTGGCGCGGCTGCGTGCGTTCCTCGAGGACCGCCTGCCGTCGCACATGGTGCCGCCGTCCTTCATGGTGCTCGCGGAGATGCCGCTCACGCCGAACGGCAAGGTGGACCGCAAGGCCCTGCCCGCCCCGGAGCTCGGCAGCGACGCGGTCGAATACGTGGCGCCCCGCACGCCCGCGGAAGAGCTGCTGGCCAGACTGTGGAGCGAGCTGCTCGTCGTCGAGAAGGTTGGCGTCCATGACGACTTCTTCGATCTCGGCGGGCACTCGCTGTTGGCCACCCAGGTCACCTCGCGAGTGCGGACGGCGTTCCGCGTCGAGCTCCCCCTGCGCACGTTCTTCGAGACTCCCACGATTTGCGACCTCGCCGCCAGGATCGAGACGCTGCTGCGGGGCGAGCGCGGCCGCGAGGCGCCGCCGCTCGTCCCGGTGCCACGCGACCGGCCTCTACCGCTGTCGTTCGCCCAGGAGCGGCTCTGGTTCCTCGACCAGCTCGATCCGGGCGCCTCAACCTACAACATGCCTCTCGTGCTCGATTTGCAAGGGCGGCTCGACATCCGCCTGCTGGCGGAGACCCTCCGCTTCGAGATCGCCCGGCACGAGTCGCTGCGGACATCGTTCGCCGTAGTGGACGACCAGCCGGTTCAGGTGATCTCTCCGCCCGTTCCCGCCGCCCTCCGGGTAGCGGATCTACGCTCCCTCCCGGCGCACCGCCGGGAGGCCGAATCGGCGCGGCTCGTGGACGAGGAGATGGCGCTGCCGTTCGACCTCGCGCGCGGACCGCTGATGCGCGCCCTGCTCGTGCAGGTTGAGGACCAGCGGCAGGTCGCCGTGCTGATGCTCCACCACGTGATCGCGGACGGCTGGTCGGTGGGCGTCCTGGGCGACGAGATCCCCATGGTCTACTCGGCCCTCGCCCAGAGGAGCCTCCCCTCGCTGCCCGCGATGCCGGTCCAGTACGCCGACTTCGCGGTCTGGCAGCGGAGCTGGCTGTCCGGGGAGGTGCTGGAGGAGCAGCTCGCCTACTGGCGCGAGCGCCTGGCCGGAGCCCCGACCGTGCTCGACCTGCCGTTCGACCGGCCGCGCCCGCCGGTGCAGCGGTTCCGCGGCTCGCGCGTACCGGCGTGGCTTCCCAAGGAGACCGCAAGCGGCCTGAACGAGGTCGGCCGAGAGCGCACGGCCACGCTGTTCATGACGATCCTCGCGGGCTTCCAGACCCTGCTGTCGCGCCTCTCCGGCCAGGACGACCTAGTGGTCGGCTCGCCGGTCGCCAACCGCAACCGGGAGGAGATCGAGATGATGGTCGGGTTCTTCGCCAACACGCTGGTGTTGCGCGGAGAGCTGGCGGGAGACCCGCGGTTCACCGACCTGCTCGCCCAGGTGCGGGAGACGGCCCTGGAGGCCTACGCCCACCAGGACCTCCCCTTCGAGCGCCTGGTCGAGGAGCTGCAGCCGGAGCGCAGCCTTTCGCACTCCCCGGTCTTCCAGGTCCTGTTCGTCCTCCAGAACGTCCCCAAGGGCGCTCTCGAGACGCCGGGAGTCGCCTTCGAGCCGGTCGTCATCGTGCAGTCCGGCGCCAAGTTCGACCTCTCCCTCAACATCACGGAGACGCCCGGCGGGCTCGCCGTCGCCTGGGAGTACGACACCGATCTGTTCGATTCTTCGACCGCGGCGCGGATCGCACGGCATTTCTCCGTCCTCATGGAAGGGATTTCGGCGCGGCCCGAGGCCCGCCTCTCCGAGCTGCCTCTCCTCTCGGAGATGGAGCGGCACCAGCTCGTCCTCGGCTGGAACGACGTCACGGGCGAGCCGCTCCGGCCGGTCTGCGTGCACGAGCTGGTGGAGGCGCAGGCGGAGCGCACGCCCGAGGCGGTCGCGGTCGCCTTCGAGGGCGTCGAGGTCACCTACGGCGACCTCAACCGCCGCGCCAACCAGCTCGCCCGCCATCTGCGGCGCTTCCTGCCGGGTCCGGATTCGCTGGTCGGGATCTGCGCCGAACGGTCGGTGGACATGGTGGTGGGCGTCCTGGGCATCCTGAAGGCCGGGGCCGCCTACGTTCCGCTCGATCCCAACTATCCGCCGGAACGCATCGCCCTGATGCTGGAAGACTCCGGCGCTCCGGTGCTGGTCACGCAGGAGCGGCTGCTCGGCCGCCTGCCCGAGACCCGGGCCTGGATCGTCGCGCTCGACCGCGACCGGCGCGCCCTGGAGGCGGAGCGCACGGATGATTTGACCCGCGAGGAGACCGGCCGGCGGCCCGAAGACCCGGCCTACGTGATCTACACCTCCGGCTCCACGGGGCGCCCCAAGGGGGTCGCGGTCACACACCAGGCGCTGGCGAACCTCCTCCTCTGGCAGGAGGAGAGCGCCGGGCTCCGGGGGCCGGCGAGGACGCTGCAGTTCGCCTCGCTGAGCTTCGACGTATCGTTCCAGGAGATCTTCTCCACCTGGGTCGGCGGCGGCGCCCTGGTCCTGGTCTCGGAGGAGACGCGGCGCGACGCCGCGGCGCTGCTCGACCTGCTGGAGCGGGAGGGGATCGAGCGGCTGTACCTGCCGTTCGTGGCCCTGCGCCACCTGGCCGAGGAGGCGGAGTCGCGCGGCGAGGGCGCTCCGCGGCTGCGCCTGCGCGACGTCGTCACGGCCGGCGAGCAGCTCCAGGTGACCCCGTCGGTCCGGCGCTGGCTCGCCGGCCTGCCGGGCTGCCGCCTGCACAACCACTACGGTCCCTCGGAGAGCCACGTGGTCACCGCGGCCACTCTGGCCGGCGACCCCGGTTCCTGGCCGACCCTGCCGTCCATCGGACGGCCGGTCGCCAACGTCCGCATCCATCTGGTGGACCGGAGCCTCGCCGTGGTGCCCGCCGGGGTGGCCGGAGAGCTGTGCATCGGCGGCGTGGTCTTCGGCTCCGGGTATGTGCGCCGTCCCGAGCTGACCGCTGAAAAGTTCACTCCCGATCCGTTCGCGGAGACGCCGGGCGAGCGCCTCTACCGCACCGGCGACCTGGCGCGCTACCGCGCCGACGGCCAGATCGAGTTCCTCGGGCGCATCGACCAACAGGTCAAGATCCGCGGCTTCCGCATCGAGCCGGGCGAGGTCGAAGCGGCGCTGGAGCAGGTCGCGGGCGTGCGCGACGCGGTAGTCGTCGTGCACGAGGACCTGCCTGGAGGCCGCGGGCTGGTCGCCCATCTGGTGCCCGACACCGGAGCCTCCGTGACCGCCTCCGCGGCGCGCGAAGCGCTGAAGAGCAGGCTGCCCGACTACATGATCCCCAGCCACTTCGTCCTTCACGACGCGCTGCCGATGACGCCGAGCGGCAAGGTCGACCGGAGGGCTCTGAAGCGGCTGGCGCCGGACATCGCGGCCGGCGAGGCCGAGCGGCTCCCTCAAACCCCCATGGAGGAGCTGCTGGCCGGGGTCTTCGCCCAGGTGCTGCGGGCCGAGAGCGTGGGGCTGGACGCCGACTTCTTTCAGATGGGCGGCCACTCGCTGCTTGCCACGCAGCTCGCTTCGCGGATCCGGCGCACCTTCGGCGTCGAGATCGCGCTGCGCGAGGTCTTCGAGAACCCGACCGTCGCCTCTCTGAGCCGGAGGCTCGAAGCCCTGCTGCGGCAGGAGCGTGGGCGCGAGGAGCCGCCGATCGTGCCGGTGCCGCGCACCGGACCGCTACCGCTCTCCTTCGCCCAGGAACGGCTCTGGTTCCTGGACCAGTTCGACCCGGGCAATCGGACCTGGAACCTGCCTCTCGCACTCGGATTGCGCGGCCAGCTCTCCGTGCCCGCGCTCGAAGCCAGCCTCGCGGCCGTGGTCGCGCGCCACGAGTCGCTGCGCACGTCGTTCACCGCGCTCGACGGCCAGCCGGTCCAGGTGGTCGCTCCTGCGCTGGCGGTCGCTCTGCCGGTCGTCGATCTCGCGGCGCTGCCGGACGGGGCACGCCGGCGCGAAGTGTCGCGCTTGGCCGGCGAGGAGGCGGCCCGGCCATTCGACCTCTCCCGGGCTCCGCTCCTGCGCGCCAGGCTGCTCCGCCTCGGACCTCCGGAGGAGCGCTACGTCGCCCTGCTCAACATGCACCACATCGTCTCCGATGGCTGGTCGCTCGGCGTGCTGGTGCGCGAGGTCGGCGAGCTCTACCGGGCCTTCCGCGAAGGGACCGAGCCGGCGCTGACCGAGTTGCCCATCCAGTACCCGGACTTCGCGGTGTGGCAGCGCTCCTGGCTTGCGGGCGACGTGCTCGCAGAGCAGGTCGGCTGGTGGCGGGAGCACCTGGCCGGAGCGCCCACGGTTCTGGAGTTGCCGCTCGATCATTCGAGACCGGCCGTGCAGTCCTTCCGGGGCGACCAGTACGCGCAGGCGATCCCAGCCGACGTGTCCCGCGCGCTCGCCGAAATCGGGAGGAGCCGCGGAGCCACGCTGTTCATGGTGCTCCTCGCGGCTTTCCAGGCGCTGCTCTCGCGGCTCACCGGGCAGGAGGACCTGGTCGTCGGCTCCCCAGTCGCCAACCGCAACCGGGTCGAGGCGGAAGGGCTGATCGGCTTCTTCGTGAACTCGCTGGCTTTGCGCGGCCGTCTCTCCGGAGATCCCGGCTTCGGTGAGCTGCTGGCGCAGGCGCGCGCGGCGGCCCTCGGCGCCTACTCCCACCAGGACCTGCCGTTCGAGCGGCTGGTCGAAGAGCTGCAGCCCGAGCGCAGCCTCTCCTACTCACCGGTCTTCCAGGTGATGCTCGCGGTACAGAACGCCCCTACGGGCTCTCTGGAGCTGCCCGGGCTCACCCTGGAGCCGGCCCGCATCGAGGCGAGCGGGCGGGGGCAGTCCACCTCCAAGGTCGACCTCGCGCTCTCCTTCGTCGAGAGCCCGTGGGGACTGTCCGCCTCCTGGGAGTACAGCAGCGACCTCTTCGACCCGGTCACGGTGGTCCGGTTGGCGGGCCAGCTCGACCGGCTGCTCGCCGCGGTGGCGGCGAACCCGGAGAGCCGGCTTTCCGAGCTGCCCCTTCTCTCCGAAGCGGAGCGGCACCAGCTCGCCACCGAATGGAACGATACGGCAGGCGACGCGCCGGAGGTCTGCGTCCACGAGCGGTTCGCCGCGCAGGCCTCGCGCACGCCGGAGGCCCCGGCCCTGGTCCTCGAGGGTGAGTTCGCGACCTATGGCGAGATCGACCGGCGGGCCAACCAGATCGCTCAATACCTGCAGCGGCACGGGGTCGCGGGCACGCCGGTCGGCCTCTGCGTCGAACGCTCCACGGACATGGTCGTCGCGCTGCTGGCGATCTGGAAGGCTGGCGGCGCCTTCCTGCCGCTCGATCCGGCCTATCCCGAGGAGCGCCTCGCCTTCCTGATCGCGGACGCCGGAGCGCCGGTGGTGCTCACGCGGGAGGCTCTCGCGAACAGGCTCCCGGACGGCCCGCGCCTCGTGCGCCTCGATACCGACGGGCCAGAGATCGCGCGCGAGAGCGAGGACGGCCTGGAGTGCGGCGCGCGGCCGGAGGATCTGGCCTATGTCATCTACACGTCGGGTTCCACGGGTCGGCCCAAGGGGGTCCAAGTCGAGCACCGCAATCTCGCCGCCACGCTGGCGGCCAGCCAGGCGGAATTCGGCTGGAACGGCGGCGACGCGATCCCCTGCGCCTCGCCCTTCTCGTTCGACATCTTCCTCTTCGAGCTGCTCAATCCGCTGCTCGCCGGCGGCGTCTGCCACCTCCTGCCCCTGACCCCGAGCCTCGACGTGGAACGGATGGCGGCCCTCCTGCCCGAAGTGACGCGCGTGCACGCCGTACCCGCGGTGATGCGCCAGCTCGTGGCGGCGGCGCGACGCACCGGCGAAGCCTGTCCGCGCCTGCGCACGCTGTTCGTCGGCGGTGACACGGTGCCGGCCGACCTGCTGATCGAAATGCGGCGCGCCTTCCCCGCGGCCGAGATCCGCGTTCTCTACGGACCGACCGAGGCCACGATCCTCTGTTCGAGCTGGCGCGTCCCCGTCGGCGAGGAGCCGTCGCAGAGCCTGATCGGCCGGCCGCTCCCGGGTGCCGAGATCCTCCTCTGCGACCGCTTCGGTCAATCCGTGCCGATCGGCGCGGCTGGCGAGATCTGGATCGGCGGCCACGGCGTGACCCGCGGCTATCTCGGAAGGGAGGAGCTGACTGCCGAGCAGTTCCCGCTCCGCGACGGCCGGCCTTTCTATCGCACGGGCGACCTGGCCCGCCGCCTGCCTTCAGGCGAGATCGAGTTCCTCGGCCGGGCAGACCATCAGGTCAAGGTGCGGGGCTTCCGTATCGAGCTTGGGGAGATCGAGGCGGCGCTGCTCGATCTCGGCGGGCTCCGCGAGGCCGCGGCCGTGGTGCGCGATGACCTCGCCGGGGGCCGAGGGCTGGTGGCCTACCTCGTGTCCGAGGAGGAGGCGGAGCTCTCTCCCGCGGCGCTGCGCGAGAAGCTCAAGGACCGTCTCCCGGACTACATGGTGCCGAGCCACTTCGTCGCACTCCCCTCGCTGCCGCTCACCGCCCATGGCAAGGTGGACCGCCAGGCGCTGCGCCGCCTGCCGCCGCCCGACAGCGGGAGCGGCGAGGGCTTCGTGGCGCCGCGTACACCGGTCGAGGAGATGCTGGCCGGCATCTTCGCCGAGGTGCTCCGGCTGGAACGGGTGGGGGTCGAGGAGAGCTTCTTCGAGCGCGGCGGCCATTCGCTCCTCGCCACCCAGGTGGTGTCGCGGGTGCGCAACGCCTTCGGTATCGAGCTGCCGCTACGAGCGGTGTTCGAGGCGCCGACGGCCGCCTCCCTCGCGCTCCAGGTCGAGGCGCTGCTTCGCCAGGAGCCGGGACGCGAGGTCCCGCTGCTGCGGCCCGTGCCGCGCTCGGGCGACCTGCCGCTGTCCTTCGCCCAGGAGAGGCTCTGGTTCCTGGCGCGGCTCGACCCAGAATCGCCGGCCTACAACCTGCCGGCGACCCTCGGCCTGCGCGGCCCCCTCGACGTGCCCGCGCTCGCCGCCGCGCTCACCGGCGTCGCGGCCCGGCACGAGTCGCTGCGCACGACGTTCCGGGAGATCGGCGGGCGCCCGGTTCAGGCCATCGCGCCGCCGTCTCTGATCGTGCCGCCGGTGATCGACTTGCGCGCGCTGCCGGCGGGCCGCAGAGAGGCCGAGGCGTCGCGGCTGGCCCGCGAGGCGTCGGCGCGGCCGTTCGACCTGGCAAACGGTCCGCTCCTACGCGCGGAGCTGCTCCGATTGGAGGACCAGCGGCACGTCGCGCTGTTCGCGATGCACCACATCGTCTCCGACGGCTGGTCCATGGGGCTGCTGGTCCATGAGCTCGGCGAGCTCTACGCCGCGGCCCACACGGGGAGCCCTGCCTCCCTACCTGCTCTGCCGGTCCAGTACGCCGACTTCGCGGTGTGGCAGCGCGCCTGGGTCTCGGGCGAGGTGCTGGACGAGCAGCTCTCGTGGTGGCGCGAACGGCTGGCGAGTGCTCCGGCCGTGCTGGAGCTGCCTCTCGACCGGCCGCGGCCGGCGGTCCGCAGCTCGCGCGGCGCGGGTCTCGCCTCGCGGCTCCCCGCCGGCATCGCCCAGGAGCTCGACCGGCTCGGCCGCTCCCGCGGCGCCACCCGGTTCATGGTCCTTCTGGCGGGATTCCAGGCGCTCCTCTCCCGGCTCAGCGGACAGGAGGACCTGGTCGTCGGCACGCCGGTGGCCGGCCGCAACCGGGTCGAGACGGAGAGCCTGATCGGGTTCTTCGTCAACACTCTGGCGCTCCGCGCCGACCTCTCCGGAGATCCCGAGGTGGGCGAGATGATCGCCCGTACCCGCGAGACCGCGCTGGGCGCCTACTCGCGCCAGGACCTGCCGTTCGAGCGGCTGGTCGAGGAGCTGCGCCCCGAGCGCAGCCTCTCCCATTCTCCACTGTTTCAGGTCATGTTCTCGCTAGAAAACGTACCGCAGGAGGGCTCCCTGGAGCTGCCAGGCCTCGCGCTGGAGCCGTTCGGGGCCGCCGCGGAGGCCGCCAGCTTCGACCTCAGCCTAACGCTGGCGGAAGTTCCCTCCGGCGTCGAGGCGGTCTGGTGGTACAGCTCCGACCTGTTCGACGCCACGACCGTGATGCGGATGGCCGAGCACCTCGGCACGCTGCTCGCGACCGCGGCAGCAGCGCCGGACAGCCGCCTTTCCGGGCTGCCGCTCCTCTCTGAGGCCCAGCGGCACCAGCTCCTCGTTGACTGGAACGACACGGCGGCCGAGGCTCCGGCGGAACCCATCCACGAACAGTTCGCGGCCCAGGCGGAGCGCACGCCGGACGCCCCGGCGCTGCTCTTCGGCGAGACCGTCCTCTCGTTCGGTGAGCTCGACCGCCGGGCCAATCAGGTCGCGCGCCACCTGCGCCGCCGCGGCGTGGGCCGGGGCACGCTCGCCGGTCTCTGTGCGGAGCGTTCGCCGGAGCTGGTGATCGGGCTGCTGGGGATCTGGAAGGCGGGCGCCGCCTACGTGCCGCTCGATCCGGCCCACCCTGCCGAGCGCTTGGCCTTCGTGGCCGAGGATGCCGGCGTGCGGACGCTGCTCACCCAGGCGCATCTCGAAGAGAAGCTGCCCGGCGTAGCGGCCGTGGCGCGACTCGACGCCGACGCAGAGGAGATCTCGCGCGAGAGCGGCGAGGCTCCGGAAACCTCAGCCGGACTGGACGATCCGGCTTACGTTATCTATACGTCAGGCTCTACGGGACGTCCAAAGGGAGTTGAGGTGGGGCACGCGAGCCTCGCCCAGACGCTCGCCGCCAGCCGCAATGAATTCGGCTGGAACGCGGACGACGCCATGCCCTGCGTGGCGCCGTTCTCGTTTGACATCTTCCTTTTCGAGTTGCTAAGCCCGCTGCTGAACGGCGGATCGTGCCGGCTGATCCCGCTGGCGCCGGGCTTGGACGTCGACCGGCTCGTCGCGTTGCTCCCCGAGCTGACGCGGCTGCACGCCGTGCCCGCCCTGATGCGCCAGATCGTCGACGGAGCGCGCCGGACCGGCCGCGCCCATCGACGGCTGCAGACCCTGTTCGTGGGCGGCGACGCGGTGCCGGCGGACCTGCTTGCCGACATGCGCCAGGTCTTCCCCGCCGCCGAGCTGCGGGTCCTCTACGGTCCGACCGAGGCGACGATCATCTGCTCGAGCTGGGCGGTGCCGCCGGAGGAGAAGCCGGCCCGGACGCTGATCGGCCGGCCTCTCGCGGGCTCGCGCCTGCTGCTCTGCGACCGCCACGGCAATCCGGCGCCGATCGGGGTCGCCGGCGAGATCCGGATCGGCGGCACCGGAGTGGCCCGCGGCTACCTGTCGCGCCCCGACCTCACGGCCGAGCGCTTCAGCGCGGACGGGGACGGCCGGGTCTATCGCACCGGCGACCTGGCCCGCCGGCTGCCGGACGGCACCCTCGAGTTCCTGGGCCGCACCGACCATCAGGTCAAGATCCGCGGTTTCCGCATCGAGCCGGGCGAGATCGAGGCGGCGCTCGCCGAGCTGTCCGGCATCCGCGAGGCGGCGGTCGTTCCGCGCGAGGACCTCCCGGGCGGCCGGGCCTTGGTCGCGTACCTCGTGCCCGAGGCGGGCGCGGAGGTGACGGACGGCGCGCTGCGCGATCTGCTGCGGGGCCGGCTCCCCGAGTACATGGTCCCGGCGTTCTTCGTGGCCCTGCCCGCGCTGCCGCTGACGGCCAACGGCAAGGTGGACCGGCAGCACCTCTCCAAGCGTGGACCGCTGCCGGGCGGAGACGGCGAGGCGTATGTGGCCCCCCGCACTCCGGTCCAGGAGCTGTTGGCCGGCGTCTTCGCCGAGCTGCTGCGGCTGGAGAGGGCCGGCGCGGAGGACGACTTCTTCACGCTCGGCGGCCATTCACTGCTCGCCACCCAGCTCGTGTCGAGGGTGCGCGACGCCCTCGGGGTCGAGCTGCCGCTGCGCACCGTTTTCGAGCGGCCCACGGTCGCCGGTCTCGCGGACACGGCCGAGCGGCTGCTGGCGGAGGGTCCCAGCCGGCTGGCCCCGCCGCTCATCCCCGTGCCGCGCACGCGCCCCCTGCCGCTGTCGTTCGCCCAGGAACGCCTCTGGTTCCTCGACCAGCTCGAGCCCGGCTCCACGGTCTACAACATGGCCATGGCGCTCGGCCTGCGCGGCCCGCTATCCTGGCCTGCCCTCGTGGCGAGCCTCTCCGGGGTGATCGCGCGGCACGAGGCTCTGCGGACGTCCTTCTCGGTGATCGACGACCGGCCGGTGCAGGTCGTCGCGCCCGCCTATCCTGCGCCTCTGCCGCTGGTCGACCTCGCGGGCCTGCCGTCCTCGCCACGCGATGCCGAGGCGGCGCGGCTCGCGGCCGAAGAGGCGAACCGGCCGTTCGACCTGGCGCAAGGGCCCCTCGTGCGCGCGACTCTGCTGCGCCTGGAGACGGAGAGGCACGCCGTCCTCTTCACCATCCACCACATCGTCTCCGACGGCTGGTCGATGGGCGTTCTGCTGCGCGAGGTCGGAGAGCTCTACGACGCCGCGGTCGAGGGCCGGCCGGCCAGCCTGCCCGAGCTGCCGGTCCAGTACGCCGACTTCGCGGTCTGGCAGCGTGAATGGCTGTCAGGCGACGTGCTGGCGGAGCACCTCGCCTGGTGGCGCAGCTCTCTGGCCGGAGCGTCGGCCGTGATCGAGCTGCCGCTCGACCGTCCGCGGCCGGCAGTGCAGACCTACCGCGGCGGTAACGTCTCGGCGCTCCTGCGCGAGGAGGTCGCGGCCGGCGCCGTGGCCCTCGGTCGCGAGCGCACCGCGACGCTCTTCATGGTGCTCCTCGCGGGCTTCCAAGCCCTGCTGTCGCGCCTCGGCGGACAGGAGGACCTGGTCGTCGGCTCGCCGGTCGCCGGCCGCAACCGGGCGGAGACCGAAGGGCTGATCGGCTTCTTCGTCAACAGCCTGGCTCTGCGCGGCGATCTGTCCGGCGATCCCGGCTTCGGCGAGCTCGTGGAGCGGACGCGGGAGACGGCGCTCGGCGCCTATGCCCACCAGG
This sequence comes from Thermoanaerobaculia bacterium, assembly GCA_036380715.1. Classification (GTDB taxonomy): domain Bacteria; phylum Acidobacteriota; class Thermoanaerobaculia; order Multivoradales; family UBA5704; genus UBA5704. The sequence continues at coordinate 54,360 of DASVEF010000044.1, forward strand.
ACGTCCCCTTCGAAAAGCTGGTCGAGGAGCTGCAGCCGGAGCGCAGCCTGGCCCACTCGCCGATCTTCCAGGTGATGATGATCCTCCAGAACACCCCGCCGGGAGACGGGCAGGCGATGCCTGGCCTGGTCCCCGAGGCGTTCGGGGCGGGAGAGCAGGGCATCGCCCGCTTCGACCTGACGGTCTCGCTGTCCGAGGGGCCGCACGGCGTCGCGGGGATATGGGAACACAACTCCGACCTGTTCGACGCCGCCACGGTGGCGCGGATGGCGAGCCGCCTCGAGCTCCTGCTCGCCGGCGCGGTGGCCCGGCCGGAGGTCCCGCTCTCGGAGCTGCCCATCCTCTCCGCGGCGGAGCGGCGGCAGCTCACCGAGTGGAACCGGACCGAAGCCGGCTACCCGCGCGAATGCCTGCACGAGCTGATCGCCGGGCAGGCGGAGCGGACGCCCGGCGCGGTAGCCGCGGAATTCGCGGGCGAGCCATTGGCTTACCGCGAGCTCGACGCGCGGGCGAACCGCCTGGCCCGCCACCTGCGCCGCCTCGGCGTGGGTCCGGAGGCTCTGGTCGGGCTCGCCATGGAGCGCTCGCTCGACATGCTGGTCGGCGCGCTCGCGGTCCTCAAGTCGGGCGGCGCCTACCTGCCTCTCGACCCGGACCATCCGGCGGACCGGCTCGCCTACATGCTGGAGGACTCCCGCGCCTCCGTGCTGCTCACCCAGGAGTGCCTGATCGGACGCGTGCCCGCGGGCGGCGCGCGCCTGGTGGCGGTGGACCGCGACGCGGCGGCGATCGCCGCCGAGCCGGACGGCGCGCCGGAGAGCGGCGCACGGCCGGAGAGCCTCGCCTACGTCATCTACACCTCCGGCTCGACCGGCCGGCCCAAGGGGGTGCAGATCCCGCATGCCGCGCTGGTCAACTTCCTGGCGTCGATGCTCCGCGAGCCCGGGCTCACCCGCGATGACGTCCTGCTGGCCGTCACCACGCTCTCCTTCGACATCGCGGGGCTCGAGCTCTATCTGCCGCTGCTGGCCGGCGCGCGCGTGGTGATCGCGTCTCGCGAGGAGGCGTCCGACGGCGACCGGCTCGCGGCCATGGTCCGGCCGCCCGTCACCATCATGCAGGCGACGCCGGCGACCTGGCGCATGCTGCTGGCCGCGGGCTGGGAGGGGCACGCCGGGCTGACGATCCTCTGCGGCGGCGAGGCGCTGCCGCGCGATCTGGCCGACCGTCTCCTCGGCGCCTCCGCCGCGTTGTGGAACGTCTACGGCCCCACCGAGACGACGATCTGGTCGGCTCTCACCCGGGTCGCTCCCGGCGAGACCCCGGTGCCGGTCGGCCGCCCGCTTGCCAACACGCAGCTCCACCTGCTCTCGCGCTTCGAGCCCGTCCCGGTCGGGGCTCCGGGCGAGCTGTACATCGGCGGCGACGGCCTGGCCCGCGGCTACCTGGGCCGGCCGGAGCTCACCGCCGAGCGGTTCATCCCCGATCCGTTCGCCGGGCATCCCGGCGCCCGGCTCTACGCCACCGGCGACCTCGCCCGCCGGCTGCCGGATGGAAGCGTCGAGTACCTGGGACGGATCGACCACCAGGTCAAGGTGCGCGGCTTCCGCATCGAGCTGGGCGAGATTGAGGCGGTGCTGGCCGAGCAGGAGGGCGTCTGGGCGTCGGCCGTGGTCGCCCAGGACGACCCGTCCGGCGGCCAGTGCCTGGTCGCCTGGATCGTGCCGCGGGAAGGAACGACCCTCGAAACTGACACGCTGCGCGAGGCGCTGCGCGGCCGCCTGCCCGAGTACATGGTCCCGGGCCGCTTCGGCTTCCTGGAAGCCCTGCCCCTGACGCCCAACGGCAAGGTGGACCGCAAGGAGCTGATGCGCCGCGAGCCGCAGGCGGACCGCGAAGCCGGATTCGTGGCGCCGCGCACGCCCATGGAGGAGCTGCTCGCCGGAGTCTTCGCCGAGGTGCTCCGCCTGGAGCGGGTGGGCGCGCGGCAGAGCTTCTTCGAGCTCGGCGGCCATTCGCTGCTCGCCACCCAGGTCGCCTCGCGCGTGCGTCGCATCCTCGGCGTCGAGCTGCCGCTGCGCGCGCTGTTCGAGCGGCCGACGGTCGCCTCGCTCGCCGAAGCGGTCGAAGCTCTCCGCGGCCAGGACGCCGGCCGCCAGGCTCCCCCGATCATGCCCGTTCCACGCGACCGGGAGCTGCCCCTGTCGTTCTCCCAGGAGCGCCTCTGGTTCCTCGACCAGCTCGAGCCCGGCTCCGCAGCGTACAACCTGCCGCTGGCGCTGTCCGTCCGCGGCCCGCTGTCGCACGCCGCCCTGGCGGCGAGCTTCAGTGCGCTGGTCGCCCGTCACGAGGCCCTGCGGACGACCTTCGCCACGGTCGACGGCCGGGCGCGCCAGGTCATCGCGCCGCCGCAGCCTCTGCCGCTGCCCCGCATCGATCTCACTGCCCTGCCGGAGGAGCGCGGAGGAGCGGAGGCGGAGCGGCTGGCGAGCGAGGAGGGGGCGAGGCCGTTCGACCTCGCGCGCGGGCCGCTGGTCCGGGCGTCGCTGATCCGGCTCGCCGGCGGCGGGGAAGAGCGCCACGTCGTGCTCTTCAACACGCACCACATCGTCTCCGACGGCTGGTCCATGGACATCCTGCTGCGCGAGGTGGGTGCGCTCTACGCCGCGTCCGTCCTCGGCCGCGAGCCCGGGCTGCCCCCGCTGCCCGTGCAGTACGCGGACTTCGCGGTGTGGCAGCGGGCGTGGCTGACCGGCGAGGTGCTGGAGGAGCAGCTCGCCTGGTGGCGGGAGCGCCTGGCGGGAGCCCCGGCGGTGATCGACCTGCCGTTCGACCGGCTGCGGCCGCCGGTACAGACTCTGGAAGGGGCGCAGCTTCCGCTCCGGCTGCCCGCGGAGTTGTCGCGCGGCCTCGCCGCGCTGGGCCGGAGCTGCGGCGCGACGCCGTTCATGGTCCTCCTCGCGGGCTTCCAGGCGCTGCTCTCGCGCCTCTCGGGCCAGCGGGACGTGGTGATCGGCTCGCCGGTGGCCAACCGCAACCGGCTCGAGACGGAAGGGCTGATCGGCTTCTTCGTCAACACCCTGGCGCTGCGCGGCGATCTCTCCGGCGATCCGAGCTTCGCCGGGCAGATCGCCCGGGCGCGGGAGATGGCTCTGGGCGCCTATGCTCACCAGGACCTCCCCTTCGAGAAGTTGGTGGACGAGCTGCAACCGGAGCGCAGCCTCTCGCACTCCCCGGTCTTCCAGGTGATGTTCGTGCTGCAGAACGCTCCGGCCGGAGCGAGCGAGGCCGGCGGCGTCGAGCTGGAGCCGGTCGGGATCGAGTACCGCACCACCCGGTTCGAGCTCACCCTCTCGCTGGTGGAGACCCCGCAGGGGCTCTCCGGCTTCCTGGAGCACAACTCGCACCTCTTCGACCTCGCCACCGTGCAGCGGATGGCCGGCCATCTGGAGACGCTGCTCGCCGCGGCCGTGGCCGACCCCGGCGAGCGAGTGGCGGACCTGCCGCTTCTGTCCATGGAGGAGAGGCGGCAGATCCTCGCCGCCTGGAACGACAACGGCTCCGCCGTGGGCCGCGAGCGCTGCCTCCACTCGATCTTCGAGGAGCAGGCGGAGCGCACGCCGGACGCCGTGGCGGTCGTCTTCGGCGAGGAGGAGCTGACCTACGCGGAGCTCGACGCCCGCGCCAGCCAGATCGCCCGGCTGCTGCGCCGGCACGGCGCCGGCCGCGGTGAGCTGGTCGGCCTCTGCGCCGAGCGTTCGCCGGAGATGGTGGCCGGCCTCCTGGGCATTCTCAAGTCGGGCGCCGCCTACGTGCCGCTCGATCCGGCGTATCCCCGCGAGCGCTTGGCGCTGCTGCTGGAGGACAGCCGCGTCCCGCTCCTGTTGACCCAGGATCACCTGGCCGGCGCCCTGCCTCCGGACCGCGCGCGGCTCATCCGTCTCGACGCCGACCGCGGCGAGATCGAAAAGGAGGACCGTTCGCGCCTGGTGAACGACGCAGGCCCGGGCGACCTCGCCTACGTGATCTACACCTCCGGCTCGACCGGCCGGCCCAAGGGGGTCCTGGTCTCCCACCGCGGCGTCGAGAATCTCTCCGCCGCCCAAGCGCGCCTCTTCGCGGTGGGTGCGGAGAGTCGGGTCCTGCAGTTCGCCTCGCTGAGCTTCGACGCCTCGGTGTCGGAGATCGCGATGACCCTGCGGAGCGGCGCGGCGCTGGTCCTCGCCCCACGGCTCGACCTGCTGCCCGGCTCGGAGCTCCTGGAGCTGCTGCGCCGGCAGTCGGTCAGCGTGGTGACGCTCCCCCCCTCGGCCCTGGCGGCGCTGCCGCACGAGGATCTGCCCGCGCTACGCACCCTCGCGGTCGCGGGCGAGGCCTGCCCCGTGGAGCTGGCGCGGCGCTGGTCCGCCGGCCGCCGCTTCATCAACGCCTACGGCCCCACCGAGACCACGGTCTGCGCCACCATGACGGTCTACGACGGCGGCGGCAGGCTGCCGCTCGGCCGGCCGATCGACGGCGCCCGGGTCTATCTGCTGGACGAGCGGAGCGAGCCGGTGCCCGTCGGGGTGCCCGGAGAGATCTGCGTCGGCGGGACGGGCCTGGCGTTCGGCTACCTGGGCCTGCCGGACCGGACCGCGGAGCGCTTCGTGCCGGATCCGTTCGGCGCGCCGGGAGAGCGGCTCTACCGCACGGGCGACCTCGGTCGCCGCCTGCCGGACGGCGAGATCGAATTCCTCGGCCGCATCGACGACCAAGTCAAGGTGCGTGGCTTCCGCATCGAGCCGGGCGAGATCGAGGCGGCCCTGGCGGCCCTTCCCGGCGTGCGCGAGGCCGCGGTCGTGGTGCGCGAGGAGGCCCCGGGCGACCGGCGCCTGGTCGCCTACCTCGTACCGCGCGCCGCGGGCATCGCAACAGACGCGCTACGCGAGGAGCTGGAGCGGCGCCTGCCCCGGCACATGATCCCCTCCGCGCTGGTGGAGATCCCGGAGCTGCCGCTCACTCCGAACGGCAAGGTGGACCGCAAGACCCTGGCCTCCGGGCCGGCGCTCGACCGGGCGCGGCGGGAGGACGGCTACATGGCCCCGCGCACGCCGGCCGAGGAGCTGCTGGCCGGCCTCTGGGCCGAGGTCCTGCGCCTCGATCGCGTGGGGGTGCACGACAACTTCTTCACGCTGGGCGGCGATTCGATCCTCTCCATCCAGGTCGTCTCCCGCGCGGCGCGGGCCGGCTGCCGCATCACGCCGCGGCAGATGTTCGAGCACCCGACGGTCGCCGGTCTGGCCGCGGTGGCCGGTACCTCGGCCGCGGTCGAAGCGGAGCAGGACCTGGTCACCGGCCCGGCGCCGCTGACGCCGATCCAGCGCTGGTTCTTCGCCGCGCAGCCGGCCGATCCGCACTTCTTCAATCTCTCGGTGCTGCTGGCGGCGCGCGAGCCGGTCTCCTCCGCCATCGCCGAACGGGCGCTCGCGGCCCTGCTGCTCCACCACGACGCGCTGCGCCTGCGCTTTGCGGCCACGGAGGACGGCTGGATGCAGCGGATCGCCGGCCCCGGCGAGACCCCGTGGAGCCGGGTCGACCTCTCCGGCCTGCCGCTGCCGCGGGGCCGGGCCGCGCTCGAACAGGCCGCGGCCGGGCTCCAGGGCAGCTTCGACCTCGCCGCCGGGCCGGTCGTCCGCGGCGCCTGGTTCGACCTCGCCGCGGGGGAAAAACGCCTCCTGTTGGCGGTCCATCACCTGGCGGTGGACGGCGTCTCCTGGCGCGTGCTCATGGAAGACCTGGAAACCGCATGCCGACAGCTCGCCACCGGCGAGGCGATCGCGCTGCCGCCCAAGACGACCTCGTTCAAGAGCTGGGCGGAGCGGCTGGCCGAGCACGCCCGGTCAATGCCTCTGGAGCCCGAGCTGTCCTGGTGGCGGAACGAGGCCGCGGGTGAAGCGGTTAGCCTCCGCCTGGACCACTCGGGCGGGGTCAACGCCGAATCCTCGGCGAGGAACCTGTCCTTCTGGCTCCCCGCCGAGGAGACGCGCGCGCTCCTCCAGGAGGTGCCCGCGGCCTACCGCACGCAGATCAACGACGCGCTGCTGGCCGCCCTGGCGCTGACCCTGGCCGGACCGGGCGAGTCGCTGCGGATCGACCTCGAAGGGCACGGGCGCGAGGAGATCCTGGAGGGGGTCGACCTGTCGCGCACGGTGGGCTGGTTCACCACCCAGTACCCGGTGCGGCTGACCGTGGCTCCGGACGCCGATCCCGCCGAGACCCTGAAGGGGGTCAAGGAGCACCTGCGCGCGATTCCCGGACGCGGCATCGGCTACGGCCTCCTGCGCTATCTACGCGAGGAGACGGAGGAGACGCTGCGCGGCGCCGCCGCCGAGGTGACGTTCAACTATCTTGGGCAGCTCGATCAGGCTCTGCAGCGCGAGTCGCTGTTCGGAGGGGCCGCCGAGTCGGCCGGCCCGAACCGCAGCTCGCGCGGCCTGCGCAGCCATCGCATCGACGTGGTGGCGCTGGTCGCCGGCGGGCGCCTGCGGGTCGACTGGGCTTTCAGCGAGAACCTGTTCCTCCGCTCCTCGATCGTGGAGATGGCGGAGGCGTTCCTCGCCAACCTGCGGGCGCTGATCGACGCCTGCCGCGCCGCCGTCGAACGGGGCGCCGCGGGGTACACCCCGTCCGACTTCCCACTCGCCGCTCTCGACGCGCGGGTCCTCGACCGCCTGCTCGCGGGACAGCGGACCGTCGAGGACCTCTACCCGCTGTCCCCGGTGCAGGAGGGCATCCTCTTCCACAGCCTGTACGCGCCCGGCTCCGGCGTCTATGTCGACCAGACGGTCGTGCGGCTGCAGGGGGCTCTCGACGCGCGAGCCATGGAGGGCGCCTGCCAGCGGATCGTCGAGCGCCATCCGATCCTGCGCACATCGTTCCACTGGCGCGACCTGGAGAGGCCGTTGCAGGCGATCCACGGCCGCGTGGACGCGCCGTTCGCGCTGGAGGACTGGCGGGATCTGCCCGCCGGCGAGCAGGAGCGGCGGCGCGCGGAGCTGCTCGCGGACGACCGCGAGCGGGGCTTCGACCTGTCGCTCGCGCCGCTGATGCGCTGGACGCTGATCCGCACGGCCGAGCGCGAGCACTGGCTGGTGTGGACCCACCACCACATCCTGCTCGACGGCTGGTCGTTCTCGGCCGTGTCGGCGGAGTTCCTGGCCTGCTACCAGGCCCTGCGCTCGGACGCGGAGCCGGCCTGGGCGCCGCGGCCGGCCTACCGGGACTACATCGCCTGGCTGGAGCGGCAGGATCTGGCGCCGACCGAGGCGTACTGGCGCCGCACCCTCGCCGGCTGGAGCGAGCCCACGCCGATCGTGGTGAAGAGGGCGCAGGGGACCGGCCGCCGCGGCGCGGCCTCGCGCGAGACGTGGATGTCCGAAACCAGCACGGCCGAGCTCCAGACGCAGACGCGCCGCCATCAGCTCACCCTCAACGCGCTGGTCCAGGGGGCCTGGGGCCTGCTGCTCGCGCGCTACAGCGGCGAGAGCGAGGTGGTCTTCGGCGTCACCGTATCGGGCCGACCAGCGCAGTTGCCGGGGGTCGAGTCGATGGTGGGCCTGTTCATCAACACTCTGCCCGTCCGGGTCGGGCTGGACGGCGCGGCCGGCCTCCTCCCTTGGCTGAAGGATCTGCAGCTCCGGCAGTCGGAGCTGTTGCAGCACGAGCACAGCCCGCTGGTCAGGGTGCAGGGCTGGAGCGAGGTCCCGCGCGGCACTGAGCTGTTCGAGAGCATCCTGGTGTTCGAAAACTATCCGCGCGAGGCCGCCATGCAGCAGGAGCAGGCGCGGCAGCCCGGCCCAGCCGGGGAGGGCGCGCGGCTGGGCGTCGCCGAGGTGGAGGCGCTGGAGCAGACCAACTATCCGCTCACGGCGCTCGCGGTGCCGGGCGAACGCCTGCGGCTGCGCATCGACTACGAGGCCGCCTTATTCGACGAGAACGCGGTGACGCGGGTCCTGGAGCACTTCCACAACCTTCTCGCGGGCATGGCGGTCCGGCTGGCCGAGGGAGGCGGCAGCGGGCTGGCGGAGATGCCGCTGCTCTCGTCGCCGGAGTGGCACCAGGTCGTGGCGGAGCCCAACCCGGCGGCCGACCACCCGGTGACCGCGTGCCTGCACGAGCTGTTCGAGGCGCAGGCCCGGCGCTCACCGGAAGCGATCGCGGCCGTCCTGGACGGCGAGACGCTCACCTATGGCGAGCTGGACCGGCGGGCCGGCCGGCTCGCCCGCGAGCTGCGCCGCCTCGGGGTCGGCCCCGAGGTCTTGGTCGGCCTCGCCGCGGAGCGCTCCTTCGAGATGCTCGTCGGTGTCCTGGCGATCCTCAAGGCCGGCGGCGCCTACGTGCCCATCGATCCGGACTACCCCGCGGACCGGGTCTCCTATCTGCTGGAAGACTCCCGCGTGCCCGTGCTGCTCACCCAGGAGCACCTGGCCGGGCGGCTGCCGGCGAGCGGCGCGAAGATCGTCACGATCGCCACCGCGGCCTCCCCCGGCGATGCGGATGGCGACGTGCCGCTCGCGTCCGGCGCGCGCCCGGAGAGCCCAGCCTACGTCATCTACACCTCGGGCTCGACCGGTCGGCCCAAGGGGGTCGTCGTCACCCACGCCAACGTGGCGCGCCTCCTCGCGGCCACCCAGGCCTGGTTCGACTTCGGGGAGCGGGACGTCTGGACCCTGTTCCACTCCTACGCCTTCGACTTCTCGGTGTGGGAGATCTGGGGCGCGCTGGCCTTCGGCGGACGCTTGGTGATCGTCCCCTACTGGACCAGCCGCTCGCCGGAGGCCTTCCACGAGCTGCTCCGCGCCGAGCGGGTGACGGTGCTCAATCAGACCCCCTTGGCCTTCCGCCAGCTCAGTTGGGCCGAGGAGAGCGGGGCCGCCTCGGGCGAGCTGTCGCTGCGCTGGGTCGTGTTCGGCGGCGAGGCGCTGGAGCCCGGCTCCCTCGCTCCCTGGCTCGCCCGCCACGGCGAGGAGAGGCCGCGCCTGGTCAACATGTATGGCATCACCGAGACCACGGTGCACGTCACCTACAGGCCGCTCGCCGCCTCCGACCTGCGGCCCGACAACGGCAGCGTCATCGGCGAGCCGATCCCCGACCTGCGGCTGTACGTGGCCGACCGCTGGGGCCACCCGGCGCCGCTCGGCGTGCCGGGCGAGATCTGGGTCGGCGGCGCCGGCGTGGCGCGCGGCTATCTGAACCGGCCGGAGCTGACGGCCGAGCGGTTCGCTCCCGATCCGTTCGGAGAGCCGGGCGCGCGGCTCTACCGCAGCGGCGACCTCGCCCGGCGGCGGCCCGACGGCGAGCTGGAGTACCTCGGCCGCATCGACCACCAGGTCAAGATCCGCGGCTTCCGCATCGAGCTCGGCGAGATCGAGGCGGCTCTGGCGGCCCACCCGGCCGTGCGCGAGGCCGCCGTCCTGGCGCGCGAGGACGCGCCCGGGGACCGCCGTCTGGTCGCCTATGTCGTGCCGAGCGCCGGAGACCTCGACGTGGCCGAGCTGCGCGACTGGCTGCACGGCCGCCTGCCCGATCCCATGCTCCCGGCGGCCTTCGTACAGCTCCCCGCCCTGCCGCTCACGGCGAACGGCAAGCTGGACCGCCGCGCTCTGCCGGCGCCCGCCGCCGAGGGGACTCAGGGGGGCTCGGCCGATCCGCGCACGCCGGTCGAGGAAGTCGTCGCCGCGATCTGGTGCGAGCTGCTGAACGTCGAGCGCGTCGGCACTGGCGACGACTTCTTCGAGCTCGGCGGCCACTCGCTGATCGCCACCCGGGTCGTCTCCTCGGTGCGTCAGGCGCTCGGGGTCGACATGCCGCTGCACACCCTGTTCGACCATCCGACACTGTCCGCCTTCGCCGCCGAGGTCGAGGCCGCGATCCGCGCCGGCGGCGGCTTGGTGGCGCCGCCGATCGAACGCGTGCCGCGCGGCCGCGAGCTGCCGCTCTCCTTCGCCCAGCAGCGCCTCTGGTTCCTCGACCGGTTGGAGCCCGGCAGCAGCGCCTACAACACCTCGGCCGCCGTCCGCTTCAGCGGCGCGCTGTCGCTCCCCTCGCTGGCCGCGAGCCTCGACGAGATCATCCGCCGGCACGAGGTCCTGCGCACCACCTTCCGCGAGGTGCGCAACCGGCCGGTACAGGTGATCGCCCCGGAGCTGCCGGTCGGCCTGCGCCTCGTGGACCTGTCCGCCGTGGGCGAGGAGGCGCGCGAGGCCGAGGCGCTGCGCCTGGCCCGCGCCGAAACCCGCCGGCCGTTCGACCTCGCGCAGGGGCCGCTGCTGCGCATGACCGTGCTGCGGCTCACGCCCGAGGAGCACCTGGTGGTCTTCACCACGCACCACATCGTCAGCGACGGCTGGTCGACCGGAGTGCTGGTGCGCGAAGTGGGAGCGCTCTACAACGCGTTCCTGCACGGCGCGGCCTCGCCTCTGCCCGAGCTGTCCGTCCAGTACGCCGACTTCGCCTGGTGGCAGCGCGAGTGGCTGTCGGGCGAGGTGATGGAAACCCTGGTGTCCTACTGGATGCGCCGGATGACCGGGGCGCCGCCGCTCCTCGAGCTCCCCGAGGCCATGGCCCGGCCGGCCGAGCCGCAGGGCCGCGGCTCCGAGCGGTCGCACTGGATCACCGGCCCGCTCGCGCAGCAGATGCAGACCCTCGGCCGCAGGGAGTCGGTGACGCCGTTCATGATCCTGCTCGCCGTCTTCCAGACCCTGCTCTCGGCGCGCACCGGCTCGGCCGACGTCGTCGTCGGCACCGACATCGCCGGCCGCAACCGCGCCGAAACCGAGGGGCTGATCGGCTTCTTCATCAACCAGCTCGCGCTGCGCACCGACCTGTCGGGGAATCCCACGTTCCGCGACCTCCTGGCCCGGGTGCGCGAGGTCTGCCTGGGCGCCTACGCGCACCAGGACATGCCTTTCGAGCGGCTGGTCGAGGAGCTGAAGGTGCCGCGCAACCTCCGCCACGCGCCGATCTTCCAGGTCAAGCTCGTGCTGCAGAACGCGCCGGAGGCGGCCCTCGACATGCGCGACGTGAAGCTGCGGCCTGTAGAGCTGGAGAGCGACACCGCGCAGCTCGACCTGAACCTGCGCGCCAGCCTCGGCGGGAGCGGCCTCTACCTCTCCATGGCCTACAGCACCGAGATCTATAATGCCGCCGCGATCGATCGACTCCTCGAACAGCTCGAGTCCCTGCTGCGGTCGGTGATCGAGCGCCCCGAAGCCAGGCTCGAAGAGCTGACCGCGGAGCTTGCCGAGGCCGAGAAGACCCGGCAGGCGGAGAAGGACCGCGCGCTCAAGGAGGCCGGCCGCGCCAAGCTGCGCGTGGTCCGGCGGCAGCCCGGTAGTGGAAGCGGAGGCGGGAGCGGATCGTGATCGCCCGGTGAGACCGGAGAAGACAGAGAAGACGTATGGAAAACCAGATCGAGCAAGGCTTCCGGCTCTCCCCTCAGCAGCGCCGCCTGTGGTGGCTTCAGCGCGGCGAGGAGGGGTCGTCCTACCGGAGCCGCTGCGTCCTGCGGATCGAGGGAGAGCTCGACCGCCCGGCTTTCGCGCGCGCCCTGGAGGCAACGGTCGCCAGGAACGAGATCCTGCGCACCGCCTTCTCCTTGCTTCCCGGCATGAGCATCCCGCTCCAGGTCATCGGCGAGCCCGGTCCGCCGGCCTTCGAGGAAGCCGACCTGAGCGGCCTCGCTCCCGAGCAGCGCGACGCCCGGCTCCACGACCTCTTCGCCCGTCCGGTCACGGCCGGCGACGGCGGCCCCCTGCGGGCCGCGCTGGCCCGGCTCGGAGAGCGCGAGCACGCCCTGGTGCTCGACCTGCCCGCGCTGTGCGCCGACCCGGCGACGCTGGAGAATCTGACCACCGAGGTCCTGCGGGCCTACGCCGGCGAGGAAAACGCCGAGCCTCCGATGCAGTTCGCCGATCTGGCCGAGTGGCAGAACCAGCTCCTCGAATCCGAGGACAGCGCCGAGGGGGTCAACCGCTGGCGCCAGGTCTGGCGCGACCTCGATCTTTCTGTCCATCTGACGGGGCGCCTGCCGTTCGAGAACGGCGCCTCCGGGACCGGGAGCTTCGCGCCGGGCTCTGTCCCGGTGCCGGTCGCGCCGGAGACGGCCCGCACGCTCGCGGAGCTGGCCGCAGCCTGGGAGGCCCGCCCCGAGGACCTCCTCCTCGCCGGCTGGCAGGTCTTCCTGTGGCAGAGCACGGGACGTGCGGAGACGCTCGTTGGTCTCCTCCACCACGGCCGCGGCTACGAAGAGCTGCGCAGCGCCCTCGGCCCGTTCGCGCGCTACCTGCCGGTCCACGTCCGGCTGGACGCCGACAGGACGTTCCGGAAAGCGGTCCACCTGGCGCGCGAGGCATCCGAGGACGCCGGGCTGCGCCAGGAGCACTTCAGTTGGGAGCAGGCCGCCGGCTGGAACGGCGACCCGTCCTCCCCCGCCTTCTTCCCCGCCGGCTTCGAGGCCGAGCCCGAGCCCTGGGAGCGCTCGGCCGCCGGCCTCCGTGTGCGGCTCGACCGCCAGGAGTCGCGGAGCGAGCGCTTCAAGCTCGCGCTCTCCTGCGCTTGGCGCGGCGGCGAGCCGGCCCTCGCCCTGCGCTACGACCAGAGTCTTTTTTCCCGCGCGGCGGTCGAGCTCCTGGCAGAGCGACTCGCCGCGGTGCTCCAGGTCCTGGCCGAAAGGCCGGAGACGCCTGTCGGAGAGATCGATCTCCTGGGCGCGCGGGAGCTGGGCAGGATCCGGGAGCTCGGACCGGGCCCCGAGGTCGCCGCGGAGCGGATCGAGTCATGCATCCACCAGCGCTTCGAAGAGCAGACCTTGCGCACGCCCGGCCGACCTGCGGTCGCCTGGGGCGACCAGGAGCTGACCTTTCGCGAGCTGAACGAGCGCGCCAACCGCCTGGCTCATCATCTGATCGCGCTGGGCGCCGGCCCGGAGGTCCTGGTCGCCTTCTGCCTGGAGCGCTCGCTCGACGCCGTCGCGGCGGTCCTGGGAGTGCTCAAGACGGGCGGCGCCTACGTGCCGCTCGACCCCTCGCATCCGGCGGAGCGTCTGTCGTTCATCCTGGAGGACACCGGCGCGCCCCTGCTGCTCACCGAGAGCCGGCTCGCCGGCTTCCTGCCGGTGGACCGGCCGGGGCTGCGGACCGTCCTGCTCGACGCCGAAGAAGAGACTCTCGCCGCGCTCCCGGCCGCGAATCCCGAGGCGGGCGCCGGCCCGCGCAACCTGGCGTACGCGATCTACACCTCCGGCTCGACCGGACACCCCAAAGGGGTCTTGATCGAGCACCGCTCGGCCCTGAACCTGCTCGCCGGGCTGGAGGACGCGGTCTTCGCCCGTCACACGGGGCGCGCCGCGCCGATGCGCGTCAGCCAGAACGCGCCGCTGATCTTCGACGCCTCCATGCAGCAGATCGTGCAGCTCCTCGCCGGGCACACGCTCGACGTGGTCCCTGAGGAGGTGCGGGCGGACGGCGCGGCCCTCCTCGCCTTCCTGCGCGAGCGCCGCCTCGACCTGTTCGACTGCACGCCCTCCCAGCTCCGCATCCTGCTGGCCGCGGGACTGCTCGACGGCGGGCCGGCGCCCGAGGTCGTGCTCACCGCCGGCGAGGCGGTCGACGACGCCATGTGGGACGCGTTGCTGCGCGCCGAGCGGACGGCCTTCTACAACATCTACGGCCCGACCGAGTGCACGGTGGACGCGACCTCCCACCTCGTCGGCTCCGCGCGTGGTGGCTCCAATAGGGGCCCCACCATCGGACGACCGCTCCCCGGCTATGAGGTCTACCTCCTCGGTCCGGACCTGCGCCCCGTGCCGATCGGCGCGCCGGGCGAGCTGTGCGTCGCTGGAGCGAGCCTCGCCCGCGGCTACGTGCGGCGGCCGGACACCACGGCGGAGCGCTTCGCGCCCCATCCCTTCGGCCGCCCCGGGGAGCGGATTTACCGTACCGGCGACCTCGCGCGCCACCGGCCGGACGGCGACCTGGAGTTCCTGGGCCGCATCGACCACCAGGTCAAGATCCGCGGCTACCGCATCGAACCCGGGGAGATCGAGTCCGCCCTGGCTCTCCACCCCTGGGTAGCCGAGGCGGCGGTGGTCCCCTGGCAGAAGAGCGGCGACTCGCCCATCCTCGCGGCCTACGTGGCGCTCGGCCCGTCCGCGCCGTCCGGCCTCGGCGGCGTCGCGGCCGAGCTGCAGGGCTTCCTGCGCGAGCGGCTCCCCCCGTACATGGTGCCGGCGGCGTTCACCGTCCTGCCGGCGTTCCCGCGCACGCCCAGCGGCAAGGTCGACCGCCGCTCCCTGCCCGCGCCCGACCTGAGCCGGAGCGGCCTCGGCACCGAGTACGCGCCGCCCCGCAACGCGGTCGAGGAGCTGCTCGCCGCCATCTGGGAAGAGGTCCTGGAGATCGAGCGGGTGGGGATCCACGACAGCTTCTTCGATCTCGGCGGGCACTCGCTGCTCGCCACCCAGGTGATCTCGCGCGTGCGCGACGCCCTGCACCTGGAGCTGCCGGTCCGCCGGCTGTTCGAGAGCCCGACCGTGGCCGAGCTGGCCGAGGCGGCCGAGGCCGCACGCGCGGCAGGGTCGGCGGCGCAGGCGCCGCCCATTCTCCCGGTGCCGCGCGACCGCGAGCTGCCGCTCTCCTTCGCGCAGCAGCGGCTCTGGTTCCTGCAGCAGCTCGAGCCGGGGAGCACCGCCTACAACACCCCCTTCGCGCTTCGCTTGCGGGGACCGGCCGACGCCGCGGCGCTCGAATGGACGTTCGAGCAGGTGATCCAACGCCACGAGACGCTGCGCACGACGTTCACGCTGTCGGGCGGGCAGCCGGTGCAGACGATCGCTCCGCCCGGCCCAGTGCCGCTGCCGGTCGTGGACCTCGCCTCCCTGCCACCGCCGGCGCGCGGAGTCGAGGCCCTCCGCCTCGCCGCGGAGGAGGCGAAGACCCCCTTCGACCTCTCCCGTCTGCCGGTGGTGCGCCACCGGCTGCTGCGGCTGAGCCCGCAGGAACACGTCCTGCTGTTCACCATCCATCACGTCAGTGGCGACGGCTGGTCCATGGAGGTGCTGACCCGCGAGATCGTGGAGCTGTACAACGCACGCGCCGAGGGGCGGGTCCCGAGCCTGCCCGACCTGCCGGTGCAGTACGCCGACTTCGCCGTGTGGCAGCGCGAGTGGCTGCAGGGTGAGGCGCTGGACGCGCAGATCGCCTACTGGCGGAACCAGCTCGCCGGAGCCCCGGCGCTCCTCGAGCTGCCGACCGACCGACCGCGCCCGCCGATGCAGACCGAGCGCAGCGGCAGGGTGTCGCTGGACCTCTCCCCCGCGCTCTCCGGCGCCGCCGAGGAGCTCGGCAAGAAAGAAGGCGCGACTCCGTTCATGACCCTGCTCGCCGCGTACACGGTCCTGCTCCACCGCCTCACCAGCCAGGGCACGATCGTGGTAGGCACACCCATGGCCGGCCGTAACCGGCGGGAGATCGAGGGGCTGATCGGGTTCTTCGCCAATAATCTGGCGCTGCGCACCGATCTGGAGGACGAGCCGAGCTTCCGCACGCTGCTGCGGCGGGTCCGCGAGACCAGCCTGGGCGCTTACGCCCACGAGGATCTGCCGTTCGACAAGCTGGTTGACGAGTTGCAGCCGCCGCGCGACATGAGCCACGCGCCGATCTTCCAGGTCATGTTCGTGTACCAAGCCGAGATCCGCCAGGGGCTGGACCTCGCCGGCCTGGAGCTGCGGCCGTTCGGCGGGGGCGGCGCCGCGGCGCGCTACGACCTGACCCTGACCTGCGCCGAGCAGGAGGGCTTCTTCGCCTGCGGACTCGACTTCAACGCCGACCTCTTCGAAGAGGCGACCGCGCGGCGCATACTCAGCCTCTTTGCGCACCTGATCGAGAGCGCCGTGGCGCAGCCCGACCGGCCGGTCTCCGAGCTGCCGCTGCTCGGCGAGGAGGAACGCCGGCAGGTGCTGTTCCAGTGGAATGACACGCAGCGCGATTTCCCTGAAGCTTGCCTGCACGAGCTGTTCGAAGCCCAGGCGGCGCGGAACCCGGAGGCCGTCGCCCTGTTGTTCGAAGGGCAGAGCATCACCTATGGCGAGCTGCGAGGGCAGGCGGAACGGCTGGCCCGCCACCTGCGGCGACTGGGCGTCGGGCCGGAGTCGCGCGTCGGCCTCTGCTGCGAGCGCTCTCCAGAGGCCCTGGCTTCGATGCTCGGCGTGCTCATGGCCGGCGGCGCCTACGTGCCGCTCGACCCGGAGGCGCCGCGCGAGCGGCTGGAGGCGATCGCCGCCGACGCGGGCATCTCGGTCCTGCTCACCCAGGCGAGCATCGAGCAGAGCGTCGAAGGGATCGCGCAGACGTTGATAAGGGTGGATATCAACGAGGATGTCCCCGAGGCCGGCACCGAGGCGCCGGCGCTGCCGGTCCTGCCAGACAACGCGGCCTACATGATCTACACCTCGGGCTCGACCGGCGTGGCCAAGGGGGTGGTGGCGACCCACCGCAACGCGGCCAACTTCGTGCGCGCCCTGGGCGGCGCGGTCGGCCTCGGGCCGGAGGACCGGCTGTTCCTCTTCGCGCCCCTGTCGTTCGACGCCTCGGTGCTGCAGATCTTCCTGCCGCTGACGAGCGGCGGCGGGCTCGCCGTTCACCGCCACCCGCGGCAGCTCGCCGCCCACGAGATCCTGGCCCTCTGCGAGCGCTGCGGCGTCACCGTGCTCGACCTGCCCGCGGCCCTCTGGCGCCAGTGGGTCGAGGAGGTCGCGGACCGCGGCCTGCACGTGCCCTCCCGCATCCGCACGTTCCTCACCGGCGGCGAGAGCGTGCCGGTGGCGAAGCTCAGGAGCTGGGCCGGGCTGACCGACCGGCCGGCGGGCTTCCTCTCTTCGTACGGCCCGACCGAGGCGACGGTGACGTCTACCGCTTTCGTCACCACCAGCGACCGGGCGGACACGATCGGTCGGCCCAACGTGCCGATCGGCCGGCCGCTGGCCAATGTCCGCTGCTACGTGCTCGACGACGCCCTGCAGCCGGTGCCCCCCGGCGTGCCGGGCGAGCTGTATCTGGCCGGCGCCGGGCTGACACGGGGCTACCTGGGTCGGCCCGGCCTGACCGCCGAGGCGTTCCGCCCCGCGGCCCTCGACGGCGAAGAGCCGGGCGCCCGCCTCTATCGCACCGGCGACCTCGCCCGCTGGCTGCCGGACGGCAACCTGGAGTTCCTCGGCCGCGCGGACCACCAGGTCAAAGTGCGCGGCTTCCGCATCGAGATCGGCGAGATCGAGACCGCGCTGGCCGCCCACCCCGCGGTCCGGCAGTGCGTGGCTGCGGTGCGCGAAGACGTGCCCGGCGACCGCCGGCTGGCGGCCTACCTGGTGCCGGAGGGCGCCGCTCCCGGCCCGGACGAGCTGCGCATCTTCCTCGCCCGTCGCCTGCCCGACTACATGATCCCGTCGTCGTTCACCGCCATGGAGCGGCTGCCCGTCCTCCCCACCGGCAAGGTGGACCGCGCGGCGCTGCCGGCGCCCACACAGGCCGAGGTCGCCGCGACGGCCCGCCCCTACGCGCCGCCGCGCAACGCCGTCGAGGAGGTCCTCGCAGGTCTGTGGGCGGACGTCCTGCGCCTGGAACGGGTGGGGATCGACGATCATTTCTTCGAGATGGGCGGCCATTCCCTGCTCGCGGCCCAGGTGATCGGCCGCGTGCGCGACACACTGGAGACCGAGGTCGAGCTGCGCCTCCTCTTCGAGGCGCCGACCGTCGCCGGATTCGCCGAGGCCCTGCTGCGCGACCCCGATCAACGGGCGCGCGTCGAGCAGATCGCCGAGGTGACGCTCGCCGTGGCGCGCCTCGCCGACGACGAGGTCGAGGCCATGCTCGGCGAGGACGCTGTGGCCAGCGGGGACATCGGATGAGCGTCGCTCCCAACCTGAAGCTGTCCGACAAGCAGCGTCTCCTGCGCGAGAAGCTGCTGCGGCAGCAGGGCATCGCTCCCGCCGGCCACGAGCGGATCGGCCGCCGCGAGACGGCCGGGCCGGCTCCGCTCTCCTTCGGCCAGCAGCGGCTCTGGTTCCTGCACCAGCTCGACCCGGCGAGCGCGGCCTACCACATCCCGGAGGCGGTCCGCCTGCACGGCGCGCTCGACGCGCGGGCGCTCCACGCCGCTCTCGCCGAGCTGGTCCGCCGCCACGAGGCCCTGCGTACCGTCTTCCTGTCGACCGACGGCGAGCCGGTGCAGCAGGCCCTGGCGCCGTTCGCGCCGGAGCTGCCGCGCGCCGACCTCGCCGCCCTGCCGCCGAACGAGCGGACGCGCGAGGCGTCCCGCCTGGTCTCCCGCGTCGTCCAGGTGCCTTTCGACCTGTCGCGCGGGCCGCTGCTGCGCGCGGTCCTGTTGCGGCTGGGCGAGGGCGATCACGTGCTCGTCCTCGCCATGCACCACATCGTCTCCGACGGCTGGTCCATGGGCGTGCTGGTGCGCGAGCTGACCGCGCTCTACGAGGCTTTCGCGCGCGGCGCCGCCTCGCCTCTGCCCGAGCTGCCGCTCCAGTACGCGGACTTCGCGGCGTGGCAGCGCAAGCGCCTCCAGGGCGAGGCCCTGGAAAGCCAACTTCGCGCTTGGCGGGAGCGCCTGGCCGGAGCCCCGACCACGCTGGAGCTGCCGACCGACCGGCCGCGCCCGGCCACCGCCAGCTCGCGCGGCGCCCGCGAGGTCCTGGGGACCGGCCGCGACACCGCCGCGGCGCTCCGCGACATCGCGCAGGAGCAGGGAGCGACCCCCTTCATGGTCCTGGCCGCGGCCCTCGGCGTCCTGCTCCAGCGCTACAGCCATCAGGACGAGGTGCTGATCGGCTACCCCAGCGCCAACCGCAGCCGGCCCGAAGTCGAAGGGCTGATCGGCTTCTTCCTCAACACTCTGGTGGTGCGGGTCGATCTCACAGGCGATCCGCGGGTCCCCGAGCTGGTCTCCCGCGTGCGCGAGGCGGTCCTGTGGGCCGAATCGCACCAGGACCTCCCTTTCGAGCGCCTGATCGACGCCCTGGAGCTGCCACGCGACCTGTCGCGGACGCCGCTCTTCCAGGTCCTGTTCGCCTTCCAGAACCTCCCCCCGTCGGGCGGCGGCAGACCGCAGGCGCTGTCGGTGAACCCCTTCGGCTTCGAGACGGACACGGCGCAATTCGATCTCAGCTTCCTGCTGATCGACGGCCCGGCGGGCCTCTTCGGCGATCTGCGCTACCGCACCGACCTGTTCGACAACACCTCGGCGCGGCGGCTCGCCGGTCACCTGGAGGTCCTGCTCGCGGAGATGGCGCGCCAGCCCGGCCGCCCCGTCTCCGAGCTGCCCCTCGTGGCCTCTTCCGAGCGCCACCAACTCCTGCTGGAGTGGAACGACACCGCTACCCCGTATCCCGGAGGGGTGTGCCTGCACCGGCTGATCGAAGAGCAGGCCGCGCGCACACCCGAGGCTCCGGCCGTGACGTTCGAGGGGCGCACGCTCACCTATGCGGAGCTGAGCTCCCGCGCCAACCGCCTGGCGCGTCGCCTGCGCACCCTCGGCTGCGGTCCCGAAACCCGGGTCGGGGTGGCCATGGAGCGCTCACTGGAGCTGGTGACGGCCCTGCTCGGCGCCATGAAGGCTGGCGCCGCCTATGTGCCGCTCGATCCCGACTACCCGCGCGAGCGCCTGGCTTTCATGCTGGAGGACGCCCGCCCGGCCGTGCTGCTCACCCAGGAGCGGCTGCTGGAATCGCTGCCCGCGACCGCCATTCCCACCCTCTGTCTCACCCCGGAGGGAGAGGAGCTGGCGGCGGAGGACGGCGGCGACCTCGCCGATCCGCTGGATGACCGGTCGCTCGCCTACGCCATTTACACCTCAGGCTCGACCGGCCGGCCCAAGGGGGCCATGGTGCATCACCGCGGCATCCGCAACCGGCTCCTCTGGATGCAGGAGGCCTACCGGCTGACGGCGGCGGACACGGTCCTCCAGAAGACCCCGTTCAGCTTCGACGTCTCGGTCTGGGAGTTCTTCTGGCCGTTGCTGGCCGGCGCCCGCATCGTCCTGGCGAAGCCGGGCGGCCACCGCGACGCCTCGTACATGGCGGACCTGATCGCCGCCGAAGGGGTGACGGTCCTCCACTTCGTGCCGTCCATGCTCCAGGCCTTCCTGGAGGAGCCGGACCTCGACCGCTGCCGGTCGCTGCGCCTGGTGGTGGCGAGCGGCGAGGCCCTGCTGCCGGAGCTGGAGCGCCGCTTCGCCGAGCGGCTGTCGGGCGCCCGCCTCGAGAACCTCTACGGGCCGACCGAGGCCTCCGTCGACGTCACCTCCTGGACCTGCGGGCAGCCGGGCCGCCGCTCGGTGCCGATCGGCCGCCCGATCGCCAACACGCGCATCCACCTCGTGGATCGGGGCTTCCGCCCGTCGCCGATCGGCGTGCCCGGCGAGCTGCTGATCGGCGGCGTCAACGTCGGCCGCGGCTACCTCGGCCGGCCGGAGATGACCGCCGAGCGGTTCATCCCCGACCCGTTTTCCAGGGAGCCGGGCGCGCGACTCTACCGCACCGGCGACCTCGCCCGCGCGCTCGCCGACGGTGCCGTCGAGTTCCTCGGGCGGATCGACCACCAGGTCAAGGTGCGCGGCTTCCGCATCGAGCTGGGGGAGATCGAGAGCGCTCTCGCGACCCACCCGGCGGTACGCGAGGCCGCGGTGGCGCTGCGCGACGAGCGCGGCACGCGCCAGCTCGTGGCTTATACGGTACCGCGCCCGGGTATGGCCGCCTCCCCGGACGAGCTGCGCCTCTTCCTGCGCGAACGGCTCCCCGAGTACATGACGCCGGCCCTGTTCGTCACCCTGGACGCCCTGCCGCTGTCGCCCAATGGCAAGCTCGACCGGCGCCTGCTGCCGGCCCCGGACCCGTCGGCGCAGGCGTCGCCCGAGTACGCGCCGCCCGAGACGCCGGCCGAGGGCGCGCTGGCCGAAATCTGGGCCGAGGTCCTCGGCGTCGAGCGGGTCGGGGTGAACGACAACTTCTTCTCCCTGGGCGGCGACTCGATCCTCAGCCTGCGCGCCGTAGCGCGGGCGCGCGAGCGCGGCCTCGCGGTCACGCTGCAGCAGGTCTTCCAGCACCAGACCGTGCGCGAGCTGGCGCGCGCCGCGGGAGGCGAGGACGAAGAGGCGCCGCCGCCGGTCGGGCCGTTCGGCCTGCTCTCCGAGGAAGACCGGGCCAAGGTCCCGGAAGGGATCGCCGACGCCTATCCGCTCGCCCGCCTCCAGGCCGGCATGCTGTTCCACAGCGAGCTGGAGCCCGAGACCGCCGTCTACCACGACATCTTCAGCTCGCACGTGCGGGTGCCGTTCGACGAGGAGCGGATGCGGCAGGCGGTGGACCGCATGGTCGCCCTGCATCCGGCCCTGCGCACCGCGTTCGGCCTGTCGCGGTTCAGCGAGCCGCTCCAGCTCGTGTACGAGACGATCGAGACGCCGCTCGTCGTCGAGGACCTGCGGGAGCTCGCTCCCGAGGAGCAGAGCCGGGCCGTGGCGGATTGGCTGGAGGCCGAGCGCCACCGGCCGTTCGACTGGACCCGGCCGCCGCTGGTGCGCTTCCACGTCCACCGGCGGAACGACGACACGATCCAGTTCACCCTGAGCTTCCATCACTCGGTGCTCGACGGCTGGAGCGCGGCCACCCTGCAGACCGCTCTCTTCCGTCACTACCTGTCGCTGCTCCGCGCCCCGTCGGCGGAGCTGCCGGACGAGCGGCCTCCGGCCGCCACCTACCGCGACTTCGTGGCCCAGGAGCGCCGCGTCCTCCGCTCCCCGGAGGCGCAGGAGCTCTGGCGGCGCCAACTCTCCGGCGCCACGGCGTCGCGCCTGCCGCGCTGGCCCGTGCCCGCGGTGGAAAAGCCGCAGGCGCGCGACGTCGTCGTGGACGTCCCCGCCGAGGCCACGGCCGGCCTGCGGCGGCTGGCGCGCTCGGCGGGAGTGCCGATCAAGAGCGTCCTCCTCGCCGTCCACCTCAAGGTGGTGGCCTACCTGAGCGGCCAGCCGGACGGCCTGACGGGCGTGGTCGCGAACGGCCGCTCCGAGCAGGGTGACGGCGACCGGGTGATGGGCCTCTTCCTCAACATGCTCCCCTTCCGCCTGCGCCTCGGTGCGGAGAGCTGGCGCGACCTGGCCGTGGCCGCCTTCGAGCTGGAGCGCGAGATGCTCCCCTGGCGGCGCTACCCGCTGTCGGAGCTGCAGGCGCTCTACGGCGGCGGCCAGACGCTGTTCGACATCGCCTTCAATTTCACCCACTTCCACGTCTACCAGGAGCTGGGCCGGAGCGAGGAGGCGCGCGGTATCGAGCTGCTCGAAGGGTACGGCTACGAGGAGGTCAACTTCCCGCTCGGCGCGAACTTCGGGCTCGACCTCTCCGGCTCGCACCTGCTGCTGCGCCTCAACTTCAACGACGGCGAGCTGGCGCCGCGCCAGGCCGAAGCGATCGGCGGCCTCTACGTGCGCGCCTTGGGAGCGATGGCCGCCGCTCCGGAGCGCCCGCACGCCGAAGCCGAGCTGCTCTCCGAGGAGGAGCGGGCGCGGATCCTCGCCTGGGGCGACGGGGGGCCGCTGGAGGCGCCGGACCTCCCGGTCCACCTCCAGATCGCGGAGCGGGCCGCGAGCCATGCGCAAGCCGTGGCCGTGGCGTTCGGCGAAGAGCGTCTGACCTGGGCCGAGCTCGACCGGCGCGCCGGTCGCATCGCGGCCCGGTTGCGTTCCCTCGGGATCGGCCCCGAGGATCGCGTGGCCCTGTTCCTGGAGCGCTCGCCCGACCTGCCGGCGGCGATCCTCGGCGTCTGGCGGGCCGGAGCCGCCTATGTGCCGCTCGACCCGGGCCACCCGGCCGAGCGCCTGGCCTGGGTCCTGGAAGACAGCGCCGCGGCGGCCGTGCTCACCGAGGAGGCCCTGCTGCCGTCGCTCCCCGCGAGCTTCGCGGAGCGCGGCGCGCCGGTGGTGCGCGTCGACGATCTCGCGGACGAAGAGCTGGCGCCCCAGCCGCCGCCCGGAGACTGGCGCGAGAACCTGGCCTACGTGATCTACACATCCGGCTCGACCGGCCGTCCCAAGGGAGTCATGGTCGAGCACGGCAACCTGGCCGCCACCCTGGCCGCGAGCCGGCGCGAGCACGGCTGGCAGGCGGACGACGTCATGCCCTGCCTGGCCCCGTTCTCCTTCGACATCTCCCTGTTCGAGCTGCTCAACCCGCTGCTCGCCGGCGGCTCGGTCGAGCTGATCGGACTGCGCCCGGCGCTCGACCTTGAACGGCTGGTCGCGCTGCTCGGGCCCCTCGGCAGGATCACCCGCCTGCACGCCGTGCCCGCCCTGATGCGCCGCATCCTGGAGGCGGCCGAGGCGGCCGGCCCGACCGTGGGACCCCTGCTGGAGAACCGCTTCCCACGCCTGCGCACCGTGTTCGTCGGCGGCGAGGCCGTGCCGGCCGACCTGCTCGCCGACCTGCGGCGGGTCTTCCCGTCCGCCGAGACCCGCATCCTCTACGGCCCGACCGAAGGGACGATCATCTGTTCCAGCCACCGGGTGCCGCCCGCCGAGGAGCCGCCGCGCCCGCTGCTCGGCCGCGCCCTGCCGGGCGTGGCCCTGCGCCTCTGCGACGCCCACGGCCACCTGGTGCCGCCCGGCACGCCGGGCGAGATCCGGATCGGCGGCGCCGGCGTCACCCGCGGCTACCTCGGCCGGCCCGAGCTGACCACGGAGCGCTACGTAACCGTGGACGACGCGCGCTTCTACCGCACCGGCGACCTGGCGCGCTGGAGCACGGCGGGCGAGCTGGAGTTCCTCGGCCGCTCCGACGATCAGATCAAGATCCGCGGCTTCCGCATCGAGCTCGGAGAGATCGAGGCCGCGCTCGCCGAGCATCCGGACGTCGCCGAGGCCGTCGCCATGGCCCGCCGCGAGGTGTCGGCCGCTTCGAGGGGCGCCTCAGGGCGCTCCGACTCGGGCGACCTGCGCCTGATCGCTTATGCGGTACCGCGCTCCGGGAGCCAGCCTTCTCCCGCCGAGCTGCGCGACTTCCTGCGCACCCGGCTGCCCGAGTACATGACCCCCTCCACCGTGGTCCTCCTCGGCGAATTGCCGCTCTCGGCGCACGGCAAGGTGGACCGCCGCGCCCTGCCCGCTCCGGACCGGGAAGGCGGCGCCGCCAGGAGCTTCGTGGCGCCGCGCACGCCGACCGAGGAGACCCTGGCGCAGATCTGGGTGGAAGTCCTCGGCGCCGACCGGATCGGGGTGCACGACAGCTTCCTGGAGCTGGGCGGCCACTCCCTGCTGGCCATGCAGCTCATCACGCGCGTGCGCGGCGCCTTCTCGATCGACCTGCCGCTGCGCGCTCTTTATGAGACCGCGACGCTGGAGGAGCTGGCGGTCGCTGTGGCGAACGCGCAGGCCGCGCAGGCCGACGCCGACGTGCTGGCGCAGCTCCTCGATGAATTGGAGGGGATGGGGAACGACGAGATCCAGGCGGCGCTCTTCGCCGAGACCGACGAGAAGGACCACCGATGAGCACCGCCGAAGAGCGAATCGCCGCCCTCTCGCCCGAGCAGCGCGAGCTCCTCCTGCGCCGGCTGCGCGAGCGCGGCCAAGCCCCCGCCGCCACCGCCGCGCCCGAGCTGCCGAAGATCCCCGCGGTGTCCGACCGCCTCGCGCCCGTCCCCCTGACCGATGTCCAGGAGACGTTCTGGCTCGGCCGCAGCGGTCTCTTCGACCTTGGCGGCTGCGGCGCCAACGTCTACATCGAATACGAGTTCCCCGGCGACGTCTGGCCCTACGCCGAGGACCTGAACCAGGGGCTGCGCCGCATGGTCGACCGGCACGAGATCCTGCGCACGGTCATCCGGCCGGACGGCCGGCAGCAGGTGCTCGCCGAGGCGCCCCCCTTCGAGGTCCTGGTGGAGGACCTGAGCACCTACAGCGCGGAGAGGATCGAGGAGCACCTGAACGGCGTGCGCGACGAGCTGCGCTACGCCCGCAAACCGGTCGACCGGTGGCCGCTCTTCGAAGTGATCCTCCACCAGGTCAGGGACAGCCGGGTCCGCCTGCACGCGCGCTTCGACGCGGTCCTGATCGACGGCCACGGCCGCAACCAGTTCCTCGGCGAGCTGGCCCGCATTCTGTCCCGGCCCGACGCCGAGCCGCCGCCGCTGCCGGACATCACCTTCCTCGACGTCGCCCGCGCCCTCGCCGAGTTCCGCGAGACCGCGACCTGGCGGCGCTCTCGCGCCTACTGGATGGAACGCCTGCCATCGCTGCCGCCCGCCCCTGCGCTCCCCCTGGCGCGCGACCTCGCGCCCGGCAGCGTGCCGCGGATCGTCAAACGGCAGGAAGAGATCCTCCCGGCCGAAGGGTGGAGCGAGCTGAAGCGGCTGGCGGCGCAGCACGGCTTGTCGCCCACGGCCGCCATCACCGCCGCCTTCGGCGACGTGCTCCGCCTGTGGTGCGAGGCCCCCTCGTTCACCCTCGGCTTCGGCGGCTCCAATCGGCCCCCGATCCATCCGCACATCCGAAGGCTGATCGGCACCTTCACCGTCGTCCACCTGCTGGAAGTCGAGGACGGAGAGACTTTCCTCGACCGCGCCCGGCGGCTCAACGGCCGGATCACGGAAGACCTCGACCACCAGAGCTTCTCCGGGTTGCAGGTGCTGCGCGAGTACAACCGCCTGCATCGCGCCGGCACCCGCGTCACCATGCCGGTCCAGTTCAACAGCGTGGTCGAGGACGCGCTCGCCATGCGGCGGGCCACCGACAACCCCGCTCCCCCCGCGGCCCTGGACACCGCCGCCGGTACAGAGGGCCAGGCGGCGCCCGTCCGGCGCATGCCGCAGATCATCCTCAACCTGACGGACGAGGACCTCCAGATCACCCTGCCCCAGGTCCTGTTCCTGGCCGTGGCCCTGGAGACGCCGGGCGGCGCGTTCGCCCTCGTCACCCAGGTGGTCGAGGAGCTCCTGCCCGAAGGGCTGGTCGCCGAGATGCTGGAGAGCTACCGCGCCCTGCTCGGCCGCCTCGTCGCCGGCGAGGCGGCCTGGAGCGAGGCGCGGCCCGCGCGCCGGAGCTTCCCCGCCGGGGAGACGCCCACGCCCGAGCCCTCGCCGCTCCTCCACGAGCTCTTCGCCGCCCAGGGCCCGGGCGAGCTGCGCCGCCGCGCGCTGGCCCTTGCCGGCCGGCTGCAGAGGCTCGGCTTGCGCCCCGGCGAGCCCGTGGCCCTGGTGCTGGAGCGCGGCCCGGAGCAGGCGGTGGGGATCCTCGCCGCGCTGCTCTCCGGAGCCGTCTGCGTGCCGCTCGATCCGTCCCTCCCCGAGGAGCGGCTGAAGCGCCGGATCGAGATCTGCGGAGCCCGCGTCACCCTCACGCGGTCCGACCTCACCGATTGGGCAGCGGCTGAAGCGGAAGCTCCCGGCGAAGAGATGACCCTCCATCCGGACGCGCCGGCCTGCATCCTCTTCAAGGAGGACCCTCACCCCCTGACCCCCTCTCCCATCGCTGGGAGAGGGGGAAGAGAAGAGAACGGGCGGGGGCGCCCCTCGCCCGGTGACGGGAGAGGGGACGGGGGTGAGGGTTCGCGCGGCGGCCGTACGAGGATTCCTGATCGCGGCGACGACGAGAAAGGCGCCGTCCT
The DNA here is from genome assembly GCA_036380715.1 of Thermoanaerobaculia bacterium. Lineage (GTDB taxonomy): Bacteria > Acidobacteriota > Thermoanaerobaculia > Multivoradales > UBA5704 > UBA5704. Next base: position 81,046 of record DASVEF010000044.1, read on the forward strand.
CGACCACGCGGCGCTCGCCGCGGCCGTGCTCGGCTTCAGCCGGTCGATCGGGCTGGACGCGAGCGACCGCCTGCTCGCCCTCGCGCCGGCCGGTTCCGATCTCGCCTTGTGGGAGGTCCTCGGGACCCTGGCCGCGGGCGCCACCCTGATCGTGCCCGCGCCCGAGGAGTCCCGAGACCCCGCCCGGCTCGCCGCCCTGGCGGCGCGCGAGCGGATCACGGTCTGGAGCTCGCCGCCGACCCTGCTCGAAGCGGTGATCGCCCACGCCGAGCGGAACCGGAAAGAGGCCCCGGGCGCGCTGCGCCTGGCCATCCTCCACCGGGAGCCGGCGCCGGCCGGGCTGCCGGCCCGCCTGGAAGCCCTGCGCCCGGGCCTGCGCGTCGTCACCGCCTGGGGCGCGCCCGAGGCGCCGGTGGCCGCGGCGGCCAGCGGCCGGCTGTACGTGCTCGACGGCTCGCTCGCTCCCCGGCCGGCATGGGCCGCGGGAGACCTCTGGGCCGGCGGCCCCGGGCTCGCTCGCGGCTACTGGCGGGACGACGCCGCGACCGCCGAGGCGTTCGTCGTCCATCCGGAGACGGGCGAGCGCCTGTTCCGCACCGGCCTGCGCGCCCGCCTCCTGCCGGACGGCGACGTGACGGTCCTGGGAGCGCCCGAGGAGCCGCTGCCCGCCGCCCTCGGCTACGGCGCCGACCTGCGGCGGATCGAGAACGCGCTCCAGAGGCACCCGGAAGTGCGCCACGCCGCGGTCGCTCGTCCCGGCGGAGAGGATGGAAGGGGCCTCTTGGTCGCGTGGGTCCTGCTCCGCGCCGGCGAGGAGCCGGCGGACGACGATCTGCGGAGCCACCTGCGCTCCACGCTTCCCGAGCACCTGGTGCCCGACGTCTTCGTCCGCCTCGACCGGTTCCCCCTGACGGCGGACGGCCGGCTCGACCGCGCCGCGCTCCCGGCGCCCGGCGCGCCGGGCCGGCCGGCCGGACCAGAGAGCTGGGATCCGCTCGCGGCCGAGCTGGCCGGCCTGTGGGAGCAGGTCCTGGGACGGCGGCCCGAGGCCTTGACGGACGACTTCTTCGCCCTGGGAGGGGATTCCCTGACGGCGGTCCGCCTGCTGGTGCGTATCACCGAGCGGTGGGGCTCCGGAGTGACCGCGGAAGACCTCTTCGCGCGTCCCACCCTGGAAGGCCTGACCGGGGTCCTGCGGCGGGACACCGCCCGCCGCAGTCCTGAAATCCTGCGGCGGCTGGGCTCCTGGGCTCGCCGCGCCGGCGCCCGAATTTCGCAACTGCGTCCGCGCCCCGTGGCGCCCGCGCACGACTCAGGAGAGTGACATGGCAAGACAGGTTGCATCCCACGGGATGCGGATGTACTGGATCGTCTGGGCCGGCAACTTCATCTCCGGCATAGGGACGAGCCTCGGCAGCTTCTCTCTGGTCGTCTGGATCTACGATCAGACCAAATCGGCGAGCCAGTTCTCGACCATGATGACCCTGGCCGCGGTCACCGGCCTGATCTGCATGCCGATCGGCGGCTCCATCGCGGACCGCTTCGACCGGCGCAAGATCCTCATTGCGGGCAACCTGGCCTCGGCGGTGATCACGCTGTTGATGGTGAGCGCCTTCTACACCGGCCAGATGAAGGTCTGGTACAGCTACATCATCGCCGTCGTCATGAACGCCATCGGGACCCTGACCTTCCCGTCCTTCCTCTCCTCGATCCGCCTGCTCGTGCCGAGAGGGCAGCTCGTGCGGGTGGCCGGCCTCACGCAGACCGCTCACGCCCTCACCGGCATGGCCATGCCGCCCCTCGCCGGCTTCCTGATCGGACGGATCCACTACCACGGCGTCATCGCCATCGACCTGGTCACGTTCCTGTTCGCGTCGCTCACGCTGTTCCTGGTGCGCATCCCGCGGCCGGCGGCATTGACGGCGGATGTGTCGGAGCAGCGCTCGGTCCTGGGCGACATGGTCTTCGCCTGGCAGTACATCAGGACCCGCGCCGGCCTGTTCAGCCTGTTGTCCCTGTTCGCCCTCACCAACTTCGTGGGCGGGATGATCAACGTCGTGCTCGGGCCGCTGATCCTCAGCTTCGCCTCCCCCACCGAGCTCGGCGTGGTGAACGCGGCCTCCACGGGCGGCATGCTGCTCGGCGCCTTCATCATCTCCCTGTGGGGCGGCCCGAAGCGCCGCGTGCAGGGCATCTTGTGGGGCTTCCTGGCGCAGGCCTGCCTGCTGTTCCTGGCCGGGCTCGAGCCGAGCGTGCCGCTGCTCACCTTCGCCATGTTCCTCGCCATGTTCGTGAGCCCGTTCATCCTGAGCTGCAACCAGGCGATCTGGCAGCTCAAGGTGGACCCGGCCGCCCAGGGCCGCGTCCTCGCCGCCCGCGGCACCATCGGCATGGCGGCCGCTCCGCTCGCCTTCGCGACCGCCGGTCCCCTCTCCGACTACGTGTTCCGGCCCCTCCTGGTCGAAGGGGGAGCCCTGGCGGACAGCGTCGGCCGCGTCATCGGTGTCGGGCCGGGCCGCGGGACGGCGCTCATGCTCATGGTCATAGGAGTCCTCCTCATCGTGGCCATCCTGGCGGCGTTCGCCAACCCGCGCCTGCGCAACGTCGAAACCGACCTGCCGGACATCGGGCGCCAGCAGCAACCCGACGAGCCAGGCGGCGCCCCGGCGGCGCCGCAGGAAGGACAGGCCGCGGCGGCAGGCTGAGATCCTCACTCCTCCGGCCTGGGAGTCTGATACAGCTTACGGGCGAGGATCTGGCCGGCCTTTTCCTGGACCACCGGTCCGGCGGCCTCGAACAGCGCCGCGAGCGCGATCGGAGAGCGGACGATGCAGGCGGCGACGTGGGCGGCATAGAGGAGCTCGTCGTTGAAGACGCGGACGTGACCCACTGTCGAGCTCCCGCACTCGACGGCGAAACCGTCCGCGCCGCGGTCGCCGACCCGGAAGATCGGGTCGCGCCCCACCGCCGGCCAGACGGCCAGGAAGAGAAGGCCGGCGTCCCGGTACCGGAACGCCGCCTCCGGGCGGTCGCCGTGCTCGCGCCCCTCCCAGAGCCGGTACAGCGCGTACCGGCCCTCGTCCCGGCGCAGCTCCCAAGGGCCGATCGTCTCCCCCTCCGTCGACAGGAACGGCTCGTCCTGCTCGCGGAGCAGCTCCAGGAACTCGCTCTTGAACGCATTGCCAAGCTGCGGATCGCTCTCGCCGTCAGGGCTCTCGGCCGGCATCGCGGATCTCCTCTCTCCCCTCCGGGGCCAGTTGCCGCCGGAGTCGCGAAGTATCGTCGTCCGGCAACAAAGTACAGAAGAACGTTTCTATATCGAGAAACCTGGACCAGTCAACCTGGAACTTTTGGCTGCACTGAGATAGTCTCTTCCCGTCATGAATGAAGAGGTCGCGCGCCTGTTGAACGTGCTGAGGACCGCCATGAAGGTCCTCGGCGTCACCAACCGCGAGGTCGAAAAGAAGCTCGAGCTGAGCTACGGCTACCTGAGCCGCCTGTTCGCCGGCTCGATCGACCTCAAGATGGACCACATCCTGGACATCTGCCAGGCCGTCGGGCTCCAGCCGGCGGAGTTCTTCCACCTCGCCTATCCGCGCCCCCCCGTCCCCGGCACCCCGGCGGCGGCGCGGCTGCGCGACGTGCTCCAGGGGTTCCAGCCTCCCGCCGCCGTCGCCGGGACGCCTTCGGGGGGGATCAGCCGCGAAGAGGTCGAGCGGATGATGGAGGATTCCCTCAAGAAGCTGCTCGCCGAGCTCGACCGCGCTCGCGAAGTCTCCTGAGAGCCCTCACCCCCTGACCCCCTCTCCCGGAGGGAGAGGGGCCGGGGGTGAGGGCCGGCCGCGGAGCACCCTGCTACAATCCGCCACCAAATGCCCGGAGACCAGCGACTTCCGACCCGCGACCGGCTGCTCGGCCTGGTCGAGGCGATGGCCGGCCAGCCCGTCGCCATGCTGGTCGACCTCGTGGCCGACCTGTTCATCACCGGCACGCCGAAGCGGATCAGCCGGGAGGCCCCGGTCCTGATCCTCTCCTACCAGGGCGAAAAGCTGGTCCCGGGCGGCGGAGCCAACGCGGTCGCCAACGTGGCCGCGCTCGGCGGCCGGCCTCTCCCCCTCGGCGTCGTAGGCGACGACGCCCACGGCCGCGGCCTGCTCGCCGCCCTCCAGTCGGTGGGAGTCGAGACGGACGGCGTGCTCGTACGGCCCGGCTACCGCACCCCGACCAAAGTGCGCATCCTGGGCGGCGGCAAGCACTCGATCAAGCAGCAGATCGTCCGCTACGACATCGAAGAGACCCTGGAGCTGACCCGCGACGAGCGGGACCGCTTCGCCATGGCGCTCGCGCGATGGAGCGCGCAATCCCCGGTGCGGGCCGCGATCCTCTCCGACTACGGCTATGGAGCGGTCGAGCCGGACCTGCTGCCGCGGGTGCGCGCGGCGCTCGGCCCCGGCGCGACCCTGGTCTGCGACAGCCGCTACCGGCTCGGCGAGTTCGCCGGCCTCGACGGCGCGACGCCCAACGAAGAAGAGGCCGAAGCGCTCTTCGGCGCGGCGATCAACGACGATCCCGCGGTCCTCGAACGCGCCGGCGGCGGCCTCCTGGAGCGCCTCTCCGCGCGCTTCCTCCTGATCACCCGCGGCAGCCGCGGCATGAGCCTCTTCGAACCCGGCGGCTCCACACACCTGCCCGTCCACGGCACCGACCAGGTCGCGGACGTCACCGGCGCCGGCGACACCGTGATCGGTACTTTCGCCCTGGCCCTCGCCGCCGGAGCCACGCCGGCCGAAGCGGCCCTGCTCGCCAACTACGCGGGCGGAGTGGTCGTCATGAAAATGGGAACGGCGACGCTCACGTCCGACGAGCTGCGGCACGCCGTCGAGAGCGATCCGCGGCCGATCGAGGAGATGCGATGGGAGAGGTCCTGAGAGCCGAAGCCCTGGAACAGCGCCTCGCCGGCCTGCGGGCGCAGGGCAAGAAAACCGCCTTCGCCAACGGCCACTTCGACCTGCTGCACGTCGGGCACCTCCGCTACCTGCAAGCCGCCCGGGCCGAGGCCGACGCCCTGATCGTGGCGGTCAACGACGACGACTCCGTGGCGCGGCTCAAGGGCCCGGGACGGCCGGTCGTCCCCGCGGCCGAGCGCGCTGAGCTCCTCGCCGCCCTGGAGCCGGTCGACTTCGTCGTGATCTTCCAGGGCGACACCCCCGCCCCCCTGCTCGCCCGCCTGCGGCCGGACGTCCACTGCAAGGGCACCGACTACGGCACCCCCGACCGCGTTCCCGAATACGAGACCGTCCGCGCCTACGGCGGGCGCACCGCCCTCGTCGGCGATCCCAAGGACCATGCCACGAGCGACCTGATCGCCAGGGTCAAGGCGCTGCCCGAACAGCTCTGAATGCGTTCAGCAGGAGCGGCGAAGACCTGGCCTACTCAAGGGCTCTGTCCAGCACTTTCTGGCAAACTTGACTTCTCGGAGAAAGGGTCCTGAGATACGATGCTGTTATGTTGACACGAATCTTTGCCGACAACTACCGCGCTCTGGTGAACTTCGAGTTCCGACCCGGCCGGCTTAGTCTACTGCTGGGTGACAACGGAACCGGCAAGACCAGCGTGCTGAACGTGCTGGCCAGCCTACACGACCTGATCGTCCTTGGTAGCTCCGCGGGCGATCTATTCCTGGGCACGCGGACGAAGTGGGAAACCCGCGAGGTGCAGCGACTTGAGCTCGACATCGAGGACACCAGCGGAACATATCGTTATGCACTTGAGATCCAACATCCTCAAGGATTGCACCAGAAGCCGTTCATCCGGATGGAAAAAGTAAACGCCGACGGCGAGCCGCTCTATCGTTTCTCGGATGGCGAAGTACAGCTCTATTACGACGATCTCACGATTGGCCCCACGTTCCCCTTTCGTTCGGATCAATCTTTCCTGATGAATCTCGGCTCAGAGCGTGCCCACCGAATTGGTCGGCTTGCTAAGTTCAAAGACCTTATAGCTGGGGTCTCGATTTTCCAGCCGAATCCATTTGCAATGGAGTGGGTATCGATGCAGGATCAGAGTTTCTTAAGGCGGGACGGCACTAACTTTGCTGCTTTCTTCGATTACCTGAATAATGAACGCCCGGACGTAAGGGCTGCGCTCGAGGAGCGCCTCAGCGAAGCTCTTCCCGGATTCCGCAATTTCTTTTTCAGACGCATGGGAGACCCGAAGCTGCTTCTGGCTATTTTCGGCGACGAACGACACAAGGGCGAACTCACGCTGAGAGATCTTTCCGAAGGCCAGCGTATCCTCGCCATCTTGTATGCAGCCGTTTATGGGCTTGTTCGGGACGGCGCCGTCCTCTGTTTCGACGAGCCGGACAACTTCGTTTCCTTGCCTGAGATCCAACCGTGGCTCCAAGAGCTCCGTGATGCTATTGAGGAGCGCGGTGGACAGGCAATGATCATCTCCCATCATCCAGAGGTGATGGATTATCTGGCGCTAGATTCGATTTGGCAATTCGATCGCCCATCGGGTCCAGTGATCGCCCGACCTTTCGATGTGAACGGGAGCTCAGATCTCAAGCTGTCGGAGATCATTGCCCGCGGGGAGTAACGTGCCTGAAAAACTCAGATGCCTGTTGCTCTGCGAGGATGCCGAGCAGGAGTGGTTGTTTCGTCCCATCCTCAAGAATTTGTTCCATCGCGTCCGAGTTGAGCCGCGAATACCAAATGGGGGATTCACCTTTGTGCTCGCGCGGCTCGCGGATGCTGCGAAGTATCTCCGGCAGCGTCCGAAGGAAGCCGTTGGCCTGCTGGTAGTCATTGATGGCGACAAAGACGGCTATCAGAGACGTCTTGACAAGATCCAGGAAGTGTTGCGCACGGCGGGCCTTGACCTGAAGAGCTCAGATCGCATCGCGACCTGTATCCCGACACGCAACGTCGAGACTTGGGAGTTGTGGCTGTGTGGCTACCGAGATCTGGACGAGACGAGTGACTACAAGAGTAGGTTCCACCGCGAGGTAAAGCCGCGTGTCCACCGTAGCCAGCTCATAGACGCCTGGTTCGCTCGTCTCTCAGATGAGCAACGGGAACAAGAAGCGGCACAGCTCCCGGCTCTCGCAAAGGGGCGCACGGAAATTCAGGCTCTCGCAAGGAGTCATTAATAGGACGCCTCGCATGGCTCTTCGACAATGAAGGCGATTCGTCCAAGCGGCTCAGCTAGAATAGAGCCATGGACGGGACGCGCAGACAGGACATCCGCCCGGGGCTCACCGTCGAGATCGTCCTCAAGCAGGACCAGGCGACCGGCAAGAGGACCCGCGGCGTCGTGCGCGACATCCTGACCTCCTCGCCGAGCCATCCGCATGGGATCAAGGTCCGGCTGACCAGCGGCGCAGTGGGACGGGTCAAAGCCATCCTGGAACAAGGCCAATAGGAGTCGTTGATGATCGACAAGCCCAGCGCTTCGGAATACGCCCCGTTCTACGCCGGCTACATCTCGAAGGCCCCGGCCGGCGACGTGGTCGAGCTCCTCGACCGGCAGAAGGACCTGGTTCGCCGGCTCTCCGCCGCCACGCCCGCCGAGCAGGAGACCTTCCGCTACGCGGCCGGCAAATGGAGCGTCCGGGAGGTCGCGGGGCACATGACGGACGCCGAGCGCGTGTTCGGCTATCGGGCCTTCCGCATCGCCCGCGGCGACGAGACCCCCCTCGAAGGCTTCGACGAAAACGAGTTCGTGGCGAATTCGACCTTCCACGAGCGGAGCCTCTCTTCCCTGATCGATGAGCTCGTGCTCGTCCGGGACGCCAACCTCGCGATCTTCTGCGGCCTCTCCTCGGAAGAGTGGATGCGCAAGGGGACCGCGAACGGCTCGCCGGTGTCCGTCCGCGCTCTCGCCTTCATCCTGGTTGGACACATGCACCACCACATGGACATTCTGCGCGACCGGTACGGACTGAAGATCGACCCAAAATAGATCCTCCCATCCAGCGACTCTGCTTGGCCCGCCCTTTGCTATTCTCTGCCGCGCCTCCGTTACCGGAGGACGTAACGGATGCACCTCATGTCGTACCCACTGCTTCCCTGGATCGAAGTCGTACCGGGAGCCCCCTATTTCCGGACCGACCGCGGCGAGAGCTGGACGCCGATCGGCCACAACGACGCGATCACCTGGCCGTCCCTGAAAGATGCCTTCCGCCGCCGCGACCTCCCGGCCGTCGACCGGTACCTCCGCCTCCTCGCCGCGAGCGGAGTGACGTGCCTCCGGCTCATGCTGGAGTACGCGCAAGAAAGGCACCGCTTCTTTGAGCGCCCACCCGGCGCGTTCCGGCCGGCGATGATCCAGCTCTGGGACGACCTCTTCGCCCTCTGCGCCCGGCACGGCATCCGGATCCTGCTCACCCCCTTCGACACCTTCTGGATGTGGCGGAGGTGGAAACACCATCCTTACAACCGGTCGAACGGCGGAGTCTGCGCGGCCAAGTCCCGGATGCTCACCTGCCGCGACACCCGCGCCGCCATCAAGCGCCGGCTCCTCTTCGCCACCGAGCGCTGGGGCGGCAGCGGGACCCTGTTCGCCTGGGACCTCTGGAACGAGATCCACCCGGCCTTCGGCGGCAACGATCCCGGCTGTTTC
>DASVEF010000045.1:0-2947 GCA_036380715.1 Thermoanaerobaculia bacterium
GAAGTAGACCACGGCGAGGACCGCTTCGCGGACGGGATCGCGGATCGGCGCGCAGAGGACGCTGAGCTCCCCTCCTTCCAGAGAGGGAGTCCGCGACGGCTCGGCCCGGAGGCGGGGATCCTCGATCAGCTCCGGCTCTCCCGTTGCGATCACCCGGTAGATGACCGACGGGCTCACCCCCCGGACCGACTCGCCCCTCTCGCAGGCCTCGACCTGCTCCGGCGTGAGCTTTCCGAGGACGTGGACCGCGCGCAGGCGCAACGGCTCCGCCTCTTCGACGAGCAGGAGGAGCGCCTTCCGCGCGCCGAACCCGCGGGCGGCGGCCTCGAACGAGGCGCGCAACGCGGCTTCCTGATCGCCGTCCTTCGAAAGGACGGCGAGGAGCTCGTTCATGGCGCCAAGGAGCTGCGTGTAGTCGCGCCCGGTCATCTCCCGCTAAAGTATCAGAGTCGTCAATACCGCTTGAGCGTGGTCATCGCCGGCGTCGCCCTGAACATCCCCAGCCCGACGGGCAGGAGGATGATCGTGGCGCAGAGGGCGTAGGCGACGCCGAGCCAGATGCCGCTCCACCACCATCCGATCAGGAGAAAATAGATCGCCCGCAGCAGAAAGTTGTGCTCCGGCAAGTCGGTCTCCCGGATGACTGTCGTCCCCCCGCGAGAGATCGCTTGAACGTATCGTTCCGGGCTCTGCAGGGCCAGCAGCTTTGGAATGTGGTTCAGGATCGCCATGCCGAGCGGCAGGCCGATAATGGTGACGTTCAGCACCCAGGCCACCGTGATGGCCGCGGCGCCGAGCCACCAGCCGACGAAGAGGAACCAGAGGCTCTGGACCAGGCAGCCCGGCTCTTCGGCCCTCTGCACGAAAACGGTCTGCTGCGGCGGAGTCGGCGGGTTCGAGATCGTCATCGTCGTTCCTCCAGAACGAATCAGGGTCAGCTCTCCAACCTCACTTCCCTTGCCTGCGCGTCTTCCTCGAGAAAAAGCAGCAGCGCATCGCCTTCCCGCTCGAGCTCCGCGAGCGTCTTCCTGGCAATCCTGCCGAAGGGCTCGAGGACCAGGATAGCGGATTTCCTCTTGCGCTCGACTTTCCAGGTGCCGGCGACGAAGCCGTCGACCAGGAAGGTCGCGCGCACCTGGAGGTTCTTGAGGGTGACACGGGGGCGGTGCTCGTCGGCGATCACGCGCGTGCGGTCGTCGTGCGACAGCACCAGGTTGTCGAATTCCGGCAGGAAGCGGACCGGCGCCGGCAAGTCCTCCGGAGGACGCGGCGCGTCCGGAAGATCGAACAGCTCGCGTTTTCGGGCGTCGCGGAAGGTCACGAGCGTAGGGCGGAGATCCTCGAACACCTCGCGCAGACCCTGCAGGGCCGACCACGCCTGCGCGTCTCCGGGCGTCGCGGGACCGAACGCCGCTAGGTAGCGCTGGACCAGCTCGTGAGCCGGTGCGGGCTCGGTGGAGACCTTCGTCCCGAGCCATCCCTCGGCCATGGCGAAATCCGCGGCCGCGGGGAAGCCCCAGGCCGCGTCGGTCGGCACCTGCACGAGCGGAAGGTGGTTGCGGATGGCATAGGCCATGGCGCGCTCGTCACCCTCCGGATACCTCGCCTTCAGGTGCGTCCGGAAGGCGTCGAAGGTTCCCGGCGAGCTTCCGAAGAACGCGCGCGCCTCCGCTTCGAGCCCCTTGAGATCGAGATCTTTCGCCCTGTCGCGGAGGATCGCCTGCATGCCGCGGGTGAGCGCCGGCTGCAAGGCGCCCCGCAGCTCCACGTAATCGGCGGCGGTCATCAGGTGCAGCGTGCCGCGCATCGCCGTCACACGCACGATCTCGCGCCGGCGGAGCGGGCCGAGGAGGTCATTGCGGCGGAAGCCTTCGAGGCGCGTCCACAGGCCCGCGAACGGAGGCCGGGCGAGTTGCGCCTGCAAGCCGACGAGCCGCTCGACGGCCGCGAGCGCCGTGGCTTTTTCGCGCGCGAGCAGCATCTGCCGCGCGAGCAGGGCGCGGTTGAGCTGGCGGGTCGTGAGGGTCGGAGGCGCGGCGGTCATAGAGCGAACTCTACCGCCGTTCTCCTTGCTCAGAGGGGTTTCAGAGGCCATGCCGGTCCGGGCTGGGCCCTCACCCCCGGCCCCTCTCCCGGAGGGAGAGGGGTGAAAGCTCTGGAAAAAGCTCAGAAGATTGCGGTTTTCTATGCATTTCCCCCCTCTCCCCTCGGGAGAGGGGGTCAGGGGTGAGGGCTCGCGCGGAGGTCAGCTCGCCCGCAAGATGACCATGGGGTCCGCCCGCGTGGCGCGGTGCGCGGGCAGCCAGCTCGCCAGAACGGCCGCCGAGAAGACGACCGCCAGTACCAGCCCGAAGGTGACAGGATCGGTGGCCTCCACGCCGAACAGGAGATTGCGCAGGAAGCGGGTCATGGCCAGAGAGCCCGCGAGGCCGAGCACCAGCCCGAGGAGCGCGAGGCGGGCGCCTTGCAGCACCACCAGCCGGACGACGTACCTCCGCGTAGCTCCCAGAGCCATGCGGATCCCCATCTCCGAAGTCCGCTGCACCACCATGTAGCTCAGCACTCCGTACACGCCCACGACCGCCAGCACGAGAGCCAGGCCGGCGAACACGGTGAGGAGGAGCATGGTGAAGCGCTGCTGCCCGACGGATTCCGCGAGGGTCCTCTCCAGCGTCTCCTCTCCGAAGACCGCCAGCTCGGGATCCACTTTCCGGATGGCCGCGCGGACCGCCTGGATCAGCGCCTCCGGATCCCTCTGGGCGCGCACCAGCAGGCTGGCGCTCCCGCTCGCGGAAGGAGCCTGGGCGAGCGAAACGTACACTGCAGGCGGCGGCGTCTCCGTCAATCCCTGGAACCGCTCATTGCTCACGATTCCCACCACCGTCCATTCCAGTCGCCAGAAGACGATCTTCTGTCCGAGCGGATCGCGGCCGGCGAAGAAACGGCG
>DASVEF010000046.1:0-9938 GCA_036380715.1 Thermoanaerobaculia bacterium
CTCGCTGATGATCCTCCCCGTCTCTCCCGGCAAATGGCAGGACCGCTTCGGAGGAGGAAGAGAAAACGCCGCCATCCAACCCCCGCTCGTGGACATCATCGTCCCCGCCGGCGGCAAGAAGCAGGAGACGATCCTGCAGGATTTCGATGCCCGGGGTGGAAGGCCGGTGGTGCTGCCGGGGGTGGTGCCGGCGGAGGAGAAGAGGTAGGGCTCGTTTCCGCTACGGAAGCGCCTTTCCCATTGTCATTCTGAGCGCAGCGAAGAATCTGGGTGGGGGTTCGAAGCCTCCGCCCCCAGAGCCTTCGCTTCGCTCAGGATGACATGACGAGGTGGGGTGATCGGAGGAGCCCCGCCTTTGTTCGCCGAATGCACCTTTTTCCAATCCCACAGAGGACGAAGTGTCTAGCCTACGGCGCAGTATGAGAACGTTCGTTCCCCCAGTGGGGAAGTTTCCGGGACGCGGATAGTTTGTGACGCCGGATTCTTGAAGCGTTTTTTAACAAATCCTACACCCACGTGTCTCAACGTCATGCATGGCAAGGCAGCGATCCCTGCTTTGTCATCCCGAGGAGGGTTGCATGGCGATAGCCGAGCGCGTGACTGCCGCCTCTATCGAGGCGAGTGTCGACCTGAAGGGACATCTGGATTCTGTCGGGTCCCTCTTGGAGCGCTATGGGCTCGAGGACGGACGGAAACGGCAGTGTAAGGCGGCTCTGGAGAAGATTCACGCCCGCCGCACCGACCCGGACCTGTATCTTGCGATCATCGGCGAGTTCTCGAGCGGCAAGAGCACTCTCGTCAACGCCTTGATCGGGCAAGAGCTGCTCCCCGCCGACGTGCTTCCCGCGACGACAGCCGCAGCCACTCTGGTGCGGTATGGGAAGAGCCCCGCCCTGCGCGTGGAGTACACAGACGGCCGGCACGAGGAATTCCGTGACCGGCAGCTCCGGGCACGAGGGCAGAGTCTGCGCGACCTGGTGACACGCTTTACGGCGGTCGAAGAGGTGGCGCGTACCGTCGCCCGGGTCACGGTCGACTCTCCGGCGCCCGTCCTCCGGAAAGGGTTGGTGGCCGTCGACATGCCGGGATCAAATGTGGAGAACCGGCGGCACGTCGAGCTCGCGGGCTGGGCCATCCGTGACATGTGCGATGTCGCGCTGGTGGCGATCCCGGCCAACATCCCGGCTGCTGAGACCCTGATCGCCTTCCTGAAGACCCATCTGGAGGATTCTCTCCATCGCTGTATCTTCGTGGCGACAAAGATCGATCTGATTGCGCCGCGCGAGCGGCCGCGGGTGCTGGCGACGATCGCCGGCCGGCTCTCTGTGAAGCTCGGGATCTCGCAGCCACTGGTGCTGTCAGCGAGCGCTACTGCCGCGCTCGGCGAGCCGCTGCCGAACGGCACTGACGCGAGCACCCCGGGAGAGGCCGGCGAGACCTACCGCAAGCTCCAAACGGAGTTCCACGAGACCGCCGAGACGATCGCGCGGACCCTCCAAGAGCAGCGGACACTGATCCTCTTGGAACGTCTCTCGGCGCTCCTCTCCGATCTCCTCGAAGGGCTTGAGCAGGACCTGCAGGCCATGGAGCGCCGCTATCAGGCGGATCACGAGGCGCTCGAAGCGAACCGTATCCGTGAGCTCGAGCCCTATATCGCGGAGAGCAAGAAGCGGCATCGGCAGGCGCTCACCGAACAGATCGATCCGCTGATCCGCAGGGCGCGGAAGATCATCGGAGAGGCCTGCAAGAAAGCCCTCGCGAACCTCAAGAGTTTGGTCAACGCGGCCGAGGATCGCGATGCTCTCCAAGCCATCGGGGCGACGGGCGCCAACGATCTCCTGGCGAAGAGCCAGAAGAAGCTGGAAGAGAAGCTCGGCTCGGTCCTCCAGGAGATCGCGAACGCCGCCCAGCAGCAGGTCCAGGTGTTCGAGACCGAATTCGGACAGCTTTACCGGTCGCTCCAGAGCCTGGGTGGAAGGATCGTCTTTGACGGCACGGGCGAGCGCAAGGCCCTGACCCGCGGCGGGAAGGACGGTGTCGCGCCCGGGCTGCAAGCGGTCCTGTCGCAGGTGCAGCAGGACGAGGAGGAAGAGAACACCCGGATGGGTGCGCTCGCCGTCGTCGGTGCCGTGGCGAGCTTCTTCCTGCCCGGCGGGCCGATCCTCTATGTCCTCGGAGGAGCCCTCCTCGGATGGCTTTGCGGCCCTCCCATCGAAGAGCTGCGCCAGACTTGTTGGGACAGGTTGCGTCCCGAGGTCACAGACCATTATTCCGAGATCGAGTCCGCGGTCCAGCAGCAGCTCCAGAAGATCCGGAAAGATCTCCGGCACCAGTTGAATCAAACGATTGACCGCCATTTCGTCGAATACGACTCCCTGGTGCAACGGATGTTCGCGGCGGACCAGGCGCAGGCCGAGGATCTCGCCCGCCGGCGCCGCCATGTGCGTAAGGACTTGGCCGAGCTGCGGCGTCGGCGCGAAGACCTCCAGCAAGCCCGCGCGGGCCTCCAAAAGATCCAGAAACTGTAACTGTAAAGGAGCGCTCCATGGAAAACCCGATCCCCAGCCTCCTACACGATCCCGGGCTGGCAGTCGCCTTTCCTGCCCCGTCGGCCGCCGATCCGGTCCAGATCGTCGAAGAGGTCCGGAGGCTCGTCAACGCGTCCGGCTCGGAGGTGCTGCTGCGCGAGTGGCGGCGGCTCTGGGCGCGCATCAACGAGCCTCACTTCTCCGTTGCCGTGGTCGGCGAACTGTCGCGCGGCAAGAGTACGTTGATCAATCGGTTACTCGACGCCGAAGTCCTGCCCTCCGGACCTCTCCCCACGACAGCGGTCCTCACCCGGGTGTGCTACGCGCCCGAGGCCTCCCTCGTCGGGATTGGCCCGGACGGCCGCCGCGAGACCTTGCAGGCGGCGCCCGAAAGCTGGCAGACCTTGTTGGAGGGAATGGAGGAGCCGCGCTGGACGGCCCTGCAGTGCGCAGTTCCCAACGAGTGGCTCCGCGAAGCCGGTCTGCAGCTCTTTGACACGCCGGGCGCCGGAGACCTGAGTGCGGCCCGACTGGAGCAGGTGATCGACACCATCGCGCTCTGCGACGCCACCTTGGTCGTGGTCAGCGCCACCATGGCCCTCAGCCTGACCGAGCGCTCCTTCCTGGAGCAGCACGTCGAGGGGCGACACGTGCCGCGGATTCTCGTGGTGATCACGCACCTGGACGAGATCCAGCCGGCCGAGCGTGCAGCGGTCGTGCGCCATGTTCGGGATCGGCTGGCCGCACTCCATCCCAAGGTCGGCGTCGCCGCTGCCCACGGCGAGCCCGTGCTGAGCGCCGACTGCGGTCTCAAGATCGCCGGGCCGGCAGCCATCGCGGCGGAGCTCGCCGCTTGGGCGGCCGATCCCGGACACCGGGAGCGGGTGCGGCGCCAGCTCGCCGCCAACCTCCTGCGCTTTCTCGCGCTCCTCCAGACCGATCTGGAGGCACGGCAGGCCGCTGCCGGCCTGGGCCTGGAAGAGCGGCGCCAAGCGGCCGACCGGGCCCTGCGCCAGGTGGAGCGGACCCGGCTCGACTGGGAGGACCTGCGGCTCGGGCTCCAGGGTCGCTGCGAGTCTGCGCTGACCTGGATGCATGAGCAGCTGGGCGAGGCGGCCACGGCGAGCGCGGAGAGGCTGAGCCAGGAGATCCTGCGCTGGCCGGACCCGGGCGTCTGGTGGAACCAGGAGCTCCGCTTCCGTCTCCAGCAGGAGCTCGGCGGGATTGCCCGCGTGCTCGGCGACCCGCTCCAGCGCCGGCTGGCCGCCGATGCCGCTTGGCTGCGTCAGGAGGTCCAGACGCGCTTCGGCCGGCAGCTCGGCGCGCCCTCCGCCGACCCCTTCCGTGGCTTCTCCGAAGCGGAGCCTGAAGCCAGGAATCTCGAGCTGAGCAACCTGGGCAGGCTGCGGAGCTGGACGCGGATCGGTGCCGGCACCGCTAGCATCGCCGGGTTCTTGGTCAGCGGCCCGCTGGGAATCGCGGCGGGCCTCGCCGGCGGGCTCCTCGGAGAGCACCTCATCGACCGGCGCGCGGCGGGACAGAAGGAGGAGATCCGGCGGGCGCTTCCCGGCATCGTCGACCGGGCGATCGCCCACGGGCACACGCTGGCGCGGAGCCGCCTGCGCGAAGCCTACGAATCACTGTTTGCCGAGACAATCCGCCAGGAAGAAACCTGGAGTGCAGCCCGGCAGGCCGCGCTCGCCGCTGACCGGCCTGCACCGGACGGCGAGATCGAACGGATCGACGCGAGCCTCGCCGAGATCTCCAGCTATCGAGCTCTGCTCAGCAACGGACAGGAGGGATGACATGGTCGAGCCGCAGATCCGCGAATTCGGCGCCTCCACGGAATATGGCGCCTTCGAGAGGAACCGGCAGTCGCTGTCGAGCTTGACGGAGCGGCTACGGATCGGGTTCGAAAAACTGGGGATCGAGCACCGCGCTCGGAGCCTGGCGCGGCTGCGCAGCCGGCTCGATGCCGACCGCTTCCGCGTCATGGTTCTCGGCGAGTTCAAGCGCGGCAAGAGCACGATGATCAATGCGCTTCTCGGCGAGGAGGTGCTCCCTGCCTATGCAGTCCCCTGCACGGCCGTGATCAACGAAATCAAATGGGGAGAGGACAAGCGAGCAGTACTCCACTTCCGGCACCCCCTCCCAACTTTGGCACCGGCCCTGTTGCCGCGCGAGGTTGTGGATCACCTGCGCCGGGCCGGAGACCAGCCCGCGCCTCCGCTCGCAGTGCCCATCGAGCGCCTGGAGAGCTATGTGGTGATCCCGGAGCCCGAGAAGGACCAGGAGGAGTCGGTCGCCGAAACGCCATATGCGCGGATCGAGATCTTCTGGCCTCTGGAGCTGTGCCGCAACGGCGTCGAGATCATCGACTCGCCGGGCCTCAACGAGAATGCGACGCGAGCACGAGTGGCGAAAGAGTACATCGCCAACGTCGACGCGATCCTCTTCGTCATGATCTGCTCCGCGCTCGGTAGCGAATCGGAGCTGCGCGTGATCGACCACGACCTGCGCGGCGTTGGCCACGAATATCTGTTCTTTCTCTGCAACCGTTTCGACGACATCCGGCCCGTCGAGCGGCCGCGGGTGATCGATTTTGCGCGCAAGAAGCTGGCCGGGCGGACCGAGCTGGGAGACCACGGGATCTTCTTCCTCTCGGCTCTCCCGGCGCTCGAAGCCCGGCTGCGCAATGATCCGGCGGGCGTGGAGGCCTCCGGCTTGCCCCTCTTCGAACGGGAGCTGACCCGTTTCCTCACCCAGGACCGGGCGAAGGTCAAGCTGTTGCAGCCCGCGCGCGAGTTGCTCCACGCACTGGACGAGGCGCGAGGTAATGTCATCCCGGAGCAGCGGGAGCTGCTCGCGGAGAGCCTCGCCTCGCTCGAAGCGAAATTCCGGGAAGTCGAGCCCCAATTGCAGGATGCCGAGCGGTCGAAGGAGCAGATCCTCCAGACCGTCGAAAGGCGCCGGGAGGACCTGCGAGGCGAGGTCCGGCTGGAGGCGGAAACCTTCCTCAGCGAGTCCGCCGATGCCATGGGGGACTGGGTCGCGGAGCTCGACCTCGACACCAAAGTCAAGCTCCTCTCCTTCCACCACAAAGAGCAGATCGAAGCGGTGGCCAAAGAGATCTGCAAGAAGGTCGGAGCCCGTTTCGAAAATGAGGCCGGGCGCTGGAAGGACAAGGTGCTGCGCCCTCTGGTGGAGCAGCGGATGTCCGCGATGGAAGAAACGGTCAACGTGCAGGTCGAGCGCTTTCTGAAGGGAATCCGACAGCTCCGGGGCGCCTTCTCGAAGGCGGAGAGCGGTCCGGTGCGCCCGCGCTGGCTGGACCGTGGAAAGCTGAGCGAGGCCGGTCTCGGTGCGAGCCAGAAGAGCTTGCTCCATGTTCAGGTCCGGACGGGTGCGGTCAAGCATCTCACGCTGTATGGAACCCTCGCCGGCGTCGTCAGCCTGTTCTCCCTGCCCCTGGCGATCCCAGTCATCCTCGTCGCGCTCTACTCCGCCCACCGGCGGGGCGGCTCGATGAGAGACAAGGTGAAGGAGGAGGTCGCGAAAAGCCTGGTCAAGCAGTTCCGGAAGGACCTGGGCCGCACGGCACAAGCCATGGCGGATGACGCCTCCGAGCCGGCGCGGAGCTTCGCGGATGCGGTCGCCCGCGCTCTCGATCACGAGATCAGCACCATTCGCGAGCAGATGAAAACCGTTCTCGAGGCCAAGAACGCCGGCGAGCTGCAGGTGCAGGCGAAGAAGAGGCTTCTGTCCGAGTTGGAGGCCGAGATGCGCGAGATCGATCGCTCCGTCGAGGATCTGATCTTCGCGGTGGCCGGGCACTGAAAGCCCCGAAGGAGGCTCCCATGGAAATTGTCTCGTACATCCACCCCGACTCCTCTCACTTCGTGACCGAACGGCTCACGGGGATTGCCGATGTCCGTTTCGGAGGCCGCGTGTACGGCGCCAACGTCATGGCGCAGGCCTCTCCCGAGACGCAGCCGTACACCCTCACGGTACGCGGAGTGGAAGACCTACAGGCTGTCTGTCAGGCCCTCCAGGAGATCGGTTGCCGCGCCTGGGTGCCGCAGACGACGGAGCAGGGAATCGAATCCGTCCCGTTGGAGGAGTTTATGAATCATCAGGCAAGTCGGATCGAGTGGCGCTGAAACGCTTCAGCGAAAGGAGATTCTTTGATCTATCAGGTCAAGTCATCGATTCCGATTTCGCTGGGTGACACTCACCTCGTCACCGAGCGGCTCTCCGGGATGGCGGAGGTCCACTTCGACGACGGGCCCAGCATTCACCCCAACTGGATTTCCGGAGCCAACTCGGAGCTTCCGGATTCGGCGGAGCATCGGACCTTCACCCTCACGGTCCGCGGCCGGGAGGACCTGCCAGCGATCTGTCAGGCCCTTCAGGAGATCGGCTGCTGCGCCTGGGTGACCCAGGCCACGGAGCAGGGGATCGAAACCATCCCTTTGAGCGAGTACTTGGATCTCCAGGGTCGGATCGAGTGGCGCTGAGATGATCTCTTTAAGTCGGCAGAGTGTTGATATGCTCCCGCCGGGTGTCCAACCCCGGGAGCCTCTGAACGGGGTCCTAACAATCCGCCACATTGCTTGGTCCCCCGATGGGATCACCCTGGCCGTCGGGCACGTGGACGGAAGCCTCTGCGTCTGGGATGTCATCACGGCAACGCCCCTCTGGAAGAACGCCGGGCACCCGAGAGAGGTAGAGCACCTCGCTTGGTCCCCCGATGGCGCAGTGCTCGCCAGCACGGACGCCTGGATGATCTGCCTCTGGGACGGGGGTACCGGCCAGCCGGTCCGCTCGATCGAGGCGCCAGCCCAGCGGACCGCCGCGCTCGCCTGGTCCGCGGATGGGCGCCGCCTGACCTCGGTCCGCATCGTCGGCGAGCCGAAGGCGGAACGGACCGTCCTCACGACCTGGGATGCGGGAACCGGCGAGACGGTCGAGGAGATCGCAGACCCTGCCTGGGATCGCTGCGACATTGGAACGTCCGCCGACCGACGCCAGATCGCCGTACCGCTGAAGAACGGAACCGTTCAGATCTGGGAGTTGGGAGAGACCCGCCTCCTCGACTCCCTACCAGCCGGCGCCCGATCGATCTCGGCCCTGGCACTCTCGCCGGATAGGCGCTACCTCGTCCTCGCTCCGGCCGGTGGAGCGGTGGATGTGTGGGACCTCCGCCGCAAGGAACGGATCGGTGTTCTCGGCGAGAACGAGCGGACGGTCTACAGCCTCACATTTTCGGCTGATGGCGAAGTGTTGGCCGGAAAGTCGAGAGATGGGACGGTCCGCCTGTGGCTGCGGTCCACTTGGAGCCGGGTTGGAGAGATTGACGAGAAATCCGTCTCCGGGCAGCAGGTGGAGATCGCCTTCGCGCCGTGCGGTGGTCGTCTGGCGACCTTCGATCGGATGAACAAGTCACTGCGACTCTGGGAAATCAACGTGGACGAGATGATCCCTGCGAGCATCGCTGTCCTGCGCATCCTCTTCCTCGCCGCCAATCCCCTGCTCAGCCTCGGTCTTCCTCTCCGGCTTGACCTTGAGTTGCGTCGGATCCAGGAAACCCTCGAGCTGGCGAAACTGCGGGACCGCTTCGAGCTCTTCCCCAAATGGGCGGTGCGGCCGCACGACTTCTCGCGCGCCCTGCACGAACACCGGCCCCACATCGTGCACTTCTCGGGCCATGGAGAGGAGAGTGGAGTGATCCTCATGGAGGGCAACGGCGGCGAGCCGCACCCTATGATGCCGCGAGCCTTGGCCAATCTCTTCGGGTTGGTCTCCGATCAAGTCCTATGCGTGATTCTCAACGCCTGCTATTCGCGGGACCAGGCCCGGGCAATCGCGAAGAAAGTGAAGTATGTCGTCGGAATGAGGAGTGAGATCGAGGACAACGCTGCCACGGCCTTTTCGGTCGGCTTCTACCAGGCACTCGGCCACGGCCGCTCCATCGACGACGCCTTCCGGTTCGGCTGCGCCCAGATCGACTTGTGGAACGTCCCCGGCCACCTCACGCCGGTGCTCTGGAAGGATGGGAAGGTATTCCCACACGAGAAGTAAGCGCAAAGATGTCCCTCGCTGATATAGATCCTTTGCTTCGCTCCAGGTGGGGCTATAATCATCCAGAGAGTCCGACAGGAGAGGGCGAAGCTATGGACATCAAGCTGCAAACTGAGGCGCCGCCGCTGCGTCGAGATGAGACGGGGGCTCTCCGGGTTGGGCAGTCCCATGTCTTGTTGGAGCTTGTCATTCATGCGTTCCAGGACGGCGCGACTCCAGAAACCATTGCACAACGCTACCCCACCGCGAGCTTGGCTGATATCTATGGGGTAATCGCCTATTACCTGCCTCATCGGGGAGAGATAGAAGCCTACCTGGCGGAACGCGAGCAACGCGCAAAGAACGTTCGCCAGCGCATCGAGAGCCATCAAGGGGACGTTGCCGACCTGCGGAGTCGCCTACCCGCTCGCAGTACTTACCTCGGACACCTCCGCTCAGAGTGCTGAAATCGTACTCGCCGCGGAGGCTGTCGGCTTCAGTCTTATCCTTCTTCTTGGTAGTCATACATCTCTGGAGCGTGGCGGATCGAGGCCAGCAACTCGTCGACCGCCGCTACGGTCTCAGAGTCGGCCGCGCTCAGTTGTTCGAAGAAGCCCGGCGACCAGTCTGACTCTTGCGCCAGCGCGCTCTCGATGGCCCGGAGGATCAGACGGTTCCGACTCACCTTCAAGAGCCGCACCCTAGTTCTATTTTGTCGGATTCTTGGAGCGGCTTTGCGAGCCTCCGGAGGAGGCGGCAGCACGTAGCCCGGTCCGTAAGGATCGGGTAGAAGAGCCTCATCCTCCCCTCGGAGCCCCGGTCGGGGCGACACCAAACATCGGACTTCCGATGGAGGTAACCAGGACGCTGGCTTGCACGCTCCATGATAAAACCATGCCTATGAAGTCCGATGCGAGGACTATCACGCGTGACCTTGCCTGGTTGGGCCCCGCCATCCATCCAGGTGAAATGCTGCTCGAAGAGTTCCTCAAGCCCCTGGGGCTGACGCAAGCCGAGGCGGCTCGGCAGCTCGGCATGTCTCTCAACCGGCTCAATGAGCTGGTGCTCGGCAAGCGGGGCGTCACGGCGGACACGGCCCTGCGCCTGGCCCAGCGATTCAAGACGACGCCGCAGCTCTGGATGCACTTGCAGGCCGACTGGGACTTGCACGAAGCGCTGCGGAAAGGCTCCGCGGCCTGACCTCCCCAAGCGGCGGACCCTCATCGGGCGGGACGGCGGCGGCCTTGGACTCGGCGGCCGCCGTCCCTGTTCAGTTGTCAAAGAGCGCCTCCGGCGGCTCACGTCTTGACGATCCTCTTGAGCCGCTGGAGGAGAAGCCGGGTGTCGTAG
>DASVEF010000047.1:0-12757 GCA_036380715.1 Thermoanaerobaculia bacterium
AGACTCACCCCTCCTCCGCCAGCCGCCGCAGCTCCACGATCAGCTCGTCCACCTGATGCCTCAGGTAGTCGAGGCTGCCGCAGTTGTCGAGGTGGCGGTGGGCGGCCGTGCGGCGCTGCTCGCCGTCTCCCTGGGCGAGCAGGCGGGCGCGGGCGGAGGCCTCGTCCATGCCGCGGGCGATGGCCCGCCGCAGGCGGGCCTCGGCGTCGCACTCGACGGAGATGATGAAGTCGAAGTCGGGCGCGTAGCCGGCCTCGACGAGCAGGGTGGCTTCCAGGAGCGTGATCCCTCCCGACGCTTCCGCGATCTCGGCGAAGCGCTTGCGGACCAGCGGGTGGACCGCCTGCTCCAGGGCGCGCCGGGTCTCGGGGTCGGAGAAGATCCGGGCTGCGACCTTGCCGTGGTCCACGCCGCCCTGCTCGTTGAGGAACTCGGGGCCGAGGAGATCGCTCACGGCTTTCGCCCCTTCCCCTCCGGATTGATAGAGCTCCGCGACCAGCCGGTCCGCGTCGATCACCTGGAACCCGGCTTCGCGCAGCCACTTCGCCACCGTCGACTTGCCGCTGGCCAGCCCGCCGGTGAGGCCGACGCGGAGCGCGCGGCTCATCGGGCGGCGCTCCGTGGGAGGCCCTGCCGCAGCCGGGCGGCGGTCAGGGTGTTGGCCAGGAGCATGGCCACGGTCAGTGGACCCACGCCGCCGGGGACCGGGGTGATCGCCGAGGCGAGCGGGGCGACCCGCACGAAATCGACGTCGCCGACGATCGTCGAGCCCCGGGTCGCGAGCTGCCGCAGGCGCTCCTCGTCGCCCGGGAACAGGCGCTCCACGTCGGCGCGCTCGCGCAGGCGGTTGATCCCCACGTCGACCACCACCGCCCCCTCCCGGACGTGCTCCGGGCCGAGGAAGGCCGGACGCCCGATCGCCGCGACCAGGAGGTCCGCCTCGCGGGTGACGGCGGGGAGGTCGGCCGTCCGCGAGTGGCAGATCGTGACCGTGCAGTGCTCGCGCAGCAGGAGGGCCGCCATGGGCTTGCCGACGATGGCGCTCCGCCCCACGATCACCGCCCGCTTGCCGGCGAGCGGGATGCCGCTCCGCTTCAGCATCTCCACGATGCCCGACGGGGTGGCCGGCGCGAACCCGGGCTCGTCCAGCCAGAGCCGGCCGACGCTCACGGGATGGAAGCCGTCTACGTCCTTCTCGGGCCAGATCTGGCTGATGACGCTCCGCTCCGCGATCTGGGAAGGGAGCGGAAGCTGCACCAGGATGCCGTCGATCTCATCGTCCTGATTGAGGCCGTCCAGGACGGCCTGCAGCTCGGACTCGGTCGTCTCCTCGGGCAGCAGCAGGGGACGGCTGGTCATCCCCACCTCGGCGCACGCCTTGACCTTGGTCCCCACGTAGACCTGCGACGCCGGGTCCCCACCCACGAGGACGGCCGCCAGCCCGGGCGGGCGGAGGCCGGCTCCGGTGAGCTCGCGCACGCCCGCGGCCACCTCGGCGCGGATCTCGGCCGCGGCGCTCCGCCCGTCCAGCAGCTTCGTGGCCTCGGAGATCACTGCGGGAGCCTCCCGCTGTAGAGGCAGACGATGCCGCCGGACAGGTCCCGCCACGACGTCTCGGCGAAGCCGGCCGCGGCCATGCGGTCGAGGAAGCCCTGGCGCTGCGGGAACTCCAGGACCGAGCTCGGCAGATAGGTATAGGCCGAGCCGCGGTCCGAGAGGAGCCGGCCGATCCACGGCAGCACCTTGAGGAAATAGAAGAGGTAGAGCGACCGCAGAGGCCACAGGCGCGGCACCGCGAACTCCAGCACCACGAGGCGGCCGCCCGGCTTCAGGACTCCGGCGAGCTGGCGCAGGGCGGCGTCGAGATCGGCCACGTTGCGCAGCCCGAACGAGACCGTCGCTCCCTGGAACCGCCGCGGCGGGAAGGGGAGGGCCAGGGCGTCCGCGGCCAGCGGGGCCGGCCGGGGAGGGCCGGACCGGCGGAACTTCCGGCGCGCCAGGGCGAGCATGGGGATGCAGAAGTCCGCCGCCGCCACTCTGGCGCCGCGCCGGCGTAGCGCCGTGGCCTGGTCGCCGGTGCCGCAGCACAGGTCGAGCGCCGCGGCCCCCGCGGGCAGAGCGAGGGCCGCCGCCGCCTTCTTCCGCCAGACCAGGTCGAGGCTGGCGGACAGGAGGTGGTTGAGCAGGTCGTAGCGCGGGGCGACCCCGGCGAACATGTCCTGAATGGCGCGGCCGGACTTGTCGAGCGGGGCGGTGGTCTCGGTCATCGCGGAGAGTGTATCGGAAGCGGCGAAGGCCGGGGCGCTCGCGGCGGCTGGCGGTGTGAACAAGGACGAAAAGGACAGCCAAGGACGCGGTCCTCGTCCTCAGAGTCCTTGTTTGTCCTTGTTCCCCCTCTCCCGGGCCGCCCGTGCTATCATCCGCCCCGCTGCGGCTCGAACGCTGCGTCGTTCGGGTCTGCACGCCCGTGGCTTGACAACTCCTCTCTACTCGTCTACCCTGTGGGTCCTTTGCGTCGCAGGGGCGGGTCTCGCACGCCACGCCGGGCGCTTTTCCAGAAGAGAGTCGGACGGAGATCTCAGATGATTAGGACTTACAGCCCGAAGCTCGCCGAGATCGAGCACCAGTGGTTTGTGGTGGACGCGGCCGGAATCCCTCTCGGGCGCCTGTCCACGGTGGTGGCGAAGCTGCTGATGGGCAAGCACAAGCCGACCTACGCCACGCACATCGACACGGGCGACTTCGTGATCGTGGTCAACGCCGAGAAGACGGTGCTGACCGGCCGCAAGGAAGAGAAGAAGGTCTACTACCATCACACGGGCTATCCGGGTGGGATCAAGAGCGAGACGGCCGCCGAGCGGCGGCGCCGCCGGCCCGCCAAGCTGGTGGAGGTGGCGGTCTGGGGGATGCTCCCGAAGAACAAGCTGGGGCGGCAGCAGCTCCGCAAGCTCAAGGTCTACGCCGGCCCCGAGCATCCGCACCAGGCGCAGCAGCCCACGCCTCTGGACGTCACCCAGGCGCCTTAGTCGAGAAACCGAGGAGAGATCGCATTGAACCAGTCCCAGTACTACGGCACCGGCCGCCGCAAGACGGCAGCGTCGCGCGTCTTCCTGCGCCCCGGCACGGGCGAGGTCAAGGTCAACGGCCGGCCCCTCGACATCTATTTTCCGAACGACGTGCTGAAGATGATCATCAAGCAGCCCTTGCTGCTCACCGAGACGGTCGAGAAGTTCGACATCGTGGCCACGGTGGTCGGCGGCGGCAGCGCGGGCCAGGCCGGAGCGATCCGGCACGGCATCTCGCGCGCCCTGCTCGGGTTCAACGCCGAGCTGCGCGACCGTCTCAAGTCGGCGGGCCTCCTGACGCGCGATCCGCGCAAGAAGGAGCGCAAGAAGTACGGGCAGAAGGGTGCCCGCGCCCGCTTCCAGTTCAGCAAGCGCTAGAAGGTCCGAAGAAGGGAGAAATCGCTTGGTCGAAGTCACGATGAAAGAGCTGCTGGAGGCCGGTGTCCACTTCGGGCACCAGACGCGGCGCTGGAATCCGAAGATGAAGCCTTACATCTTCGGCAAGCGCAACGGGATCTACATCATCGACCTGCAGAAGACGCAGAAGCTCTTCCAGCAGGTGGTGGAGTTCGTCGCGGATCTCGCCGCCCAGGGCAAGCGCATCCTGTTCGTGGGAACGAAGCGTCAGGCGCAGGAGGCGATCGCCGAGGAGGCGCGCCGCTGCGGCGAGTTCTACATCACCAACCGCTGGCTGGGCGGGGCGTTGACCAACTTCGTCACCCTGCGCACTTCCATCGAGCGGATGAAGGAGATCGAGGCGCGCCTCGGCGACGAGAACAGCTCTCTCACCAAGAAAGAGAAGCTGCGGCTCGAGCGCGAGCGCGAGAAGATGGTCAAGAACCTCGAGGGCATCCGCGACATGCAGGAGCTGCCGGACGCGCTCTTCATCGTCGATCCCAAGAAGGAGTACATCGCCGTCTCCGAGGCCAACAAGCTCGGCATCCCGGTGATCGCGATCGTCGACACCAACTGCGACCCGGAGCTGATCGACTACCTGATCCCCGGCAACGACGACGCGATCCGCGCCATCCGGCTGTTCGCCTCCCGGGTCGCCGACGCCTACATCGAGGGCTCGGGCCAGGCCTCCGAAGGCGCGATGACGGGCAAGGACGGCGGCGCGCGGATGCCCATGCCGGCGGTCTTCGACAAGGATATGGCGGGCGCCGCGGCGCAATAACACGATTTCCCAGGGCGCGCCGGTCGCACCGATCGGCGCTTGCAGAAGAGGTCAGTCGAACCCGCGTCGATCTGACCTTTTCTTTTGCCCGCACGAGATAGATCTGCAAGGAGAATTCAGGTCATGGCAGAAGTTACCGCACAGATGGTCAAGCAGCTCCGCGAGCGCACCGGCGCGGGGATGATGGATTGCAAGTCCGCTCTCAACGAGACCCAGGGCGACATGGAGAAGGCCGTCGACTACCTCCGCAAGAAGGGCCTCGCCGCCGCGGCCAAGAAGGCCGGCCGCGTCACCGCCGAGGGGGCCGTGGGCTCCTACATCCACGGCGGCGGCAAGATCGGCGTGCTGGTCGAGGTCAACTGCGAGACGGACTTCGTGGCGCGCACCGACCAGTTCCAGGAGCTCGTCCGCGACATCGCCATGCACATCGCCGCGGCCGAGCCGCGCGCCGTGCGCCGCGAGGAGGTCACCCAGGACGTGCTCGACCGCGAGCGGACGATCTTCCGCGAGCAGGCTCTCGCCTCGGGCAAGCCGGCCAACGTGGTCGACCGCATCGTCGACGGCAAGATCGAGAAGTACTTCTCCGAGTTCGTCCTCCTCGAGCAGCCGTTCGTCAAGAACCCGGACCTCACCGTGGGCCAGCTCATCTCCGAGAAGGTGGCCAAGATCGGCGAGAACATCCAGGTCCGGCGCTTCGTCCGCTTCAAGCTGGGCGAGGGGATCGAGAAGCGTCAGGACGACTTCGCCGCCGAGGTCATGGCCCAGGCGGGCCGGGTCGATTGAGCCGCTGATGGAGGGCAATCCCGCCTACCGCCGGGTGCTGCTCAAGATCTCCGGCGAAGCCCTGATGGGCTCCCAGCCGTTCGGCATCGACGAGCGGGTGGTGGCGGCCATCGCCGACGAGATCCGCGAGGTCCACGCCATGGGCGTGGAGGTCTCGGTCGTCGTCGGCGGCGGCAACATCATCCGCGGCCTGGCCGCCAGCCACCGCGGCATCGACCGCGTCACCGGCGACTACATGGGGATGCTGGCCACGGTGATCAACGGCCTGGCCCTCCAGGACGCCCTGGAGAAGCGCGGCGTCCCCACCCGCGTGCAGACGGCGATCGACATCCGCGAGGTGGCCGAGCCGTTCATCCGCCGGCGCGCCATGCGCCACCTGGAGAAGGGGCGGGTGGTCATCTTCGCGGCCGGCACGGGCAACCCCTTCTTCACCACCGACAGCGCCGCGGCGCTGCGCGCCAACGAGATCCACGCCGAGGTCCTGCTCAAGGCCACCAAGGTCGACGGCCTCTACACCGCCGATCCCGAGAAGGACCCCGACGCCGTGCTCCTGCCCGAGGTGACCTATCAGGAGGTGCTGGAGAAGGACCTCAAGGTGATGGACACCGCGGCGATCAGCCTCTGCCGCGACAACGGCATCCCCATCGCCATCTTCGACATGATGGCCCCCGGCAACGTCCGCCGCGTCGTCTGCGGCGAGCGGATCGGCTCGATCGTGCGCGGGTAGGCGGCCGGCGCCCGCCCGCCGCGTTTGACAGCCGCGAGCTGTCGAGGAGAAGATCTTCCTCGGCGTGGGCCGACCACCTGAGGAGGGGATGATGAAAGAGGTATTCAAGGACGTCGAGACGCGCATGAAGCATGCGGTGGACCACTTCCACCATGAGCTCAAGCACCTGCGGACCGGGCGGGCCACGCTGGCGCTCCTGGACGGCATCACCGTCGAGTACTACGGCACTCCCATGCCGATCAACCAGCTCGCCAACCTGAGTGTGGCCGACGCTTCGCTGATCGTGGCCCAGCCCTATGATCCGACCCAGATCCCGGCCATCGAGCGGGCGATCATGAAGTCCGACCTGGGGCTCAACCCGTCGAGCGACGGCAAGGTGATCCGCATCCCTGTGCCCTCGCTGACCGAGGAGCGGCGCAAGGAGATCGCCAAGAAGGCGCACGACTTCGCCGAGCACGCCAGGAACGCCGTCCGCCAGGTCCGCCGCGAGGGCAACGACAAGCTCAAGAAGAAAGAGAAGGACAAGGAGATCAGCCAGGACGACGAGCGGCGCGGCCTGGACGAGGTCCAGAAGCTCCACGACCGCTTCATCGAAGAGATCAACTCGGCCCTCCACAAAAAAGAGCAGCAGATCATGGAGGTGTAATCGGGTTGATCCCATCCCCCCTCTCCCCGGCCCTCTCCCCCGTGCCGGGGGAGAGGGAGAGAAATCCTCCATGTATCTCTACGGATTCCACCCTGTCCGCGAAGCCCTGCGCCACCGGCCCCACGAGGTCGTGCGGGTGCTGGTCAGCGCCAGCCGCACCGGCCGGCGGCGCGAGGAGGTGGCGGAGCTGTGCGACCGGCACCGCGTCCCCCTGGAGATCGTGCCCGAGCGGGTCCTCTCCGAGCGGGCGGGGCCGGCCCACAACGGCATGGCCGCGGAGGTCCGGCAGGCACCGGCCGCGGCTCCGGCCGGCGGCGATCCCGAGCTCGTCGTCCTCCTGGAGGACGTCCAGGACCCTCGCAATCTCGGCGCCCTGCTGCGCGTCTGCGAGGGGGCGGGCGTCGGCCGGGTGCTGATCCGCGACCGCGGCGCGGCGCCGGTCTCGCCCACGGTGGCCAAGACCTCCGCCGGCGCCAGCGAGTGGCTCGACATCGAGCGCATCCCCAACACGGCCATGGCGGTCGAGCGCCTCAAGGAGGAGGGCTTCTGGGTCTACGGCACCGACGCGGACGGCGAGCCCCCCTGGGAGATCGACCTCACGGGAAAGGTGGTCCTCTGCTTCGGCGGCGAGGAGAAGGGGCTGCGCGCCCGCACCCGCCAGATCTGCGACCGCATGATCGGCCTGCCCATGCGCGGCCGGGTCGGCTCTCTCAACATCGCCACCGCGGCCGCGGCCATCCTCTACGAGGCGGTCCGGCAGCGGCTTGCGCCGGCGGGGGAGAGGGGCTAAACTCTCCGCCGCTCCCGGAATAGGGACCGGCTCGATGTGGTTCTAGGGCTGGGCTTCCCTGCGGGAACCGCCGGCATAGCTCAGGGGTAGAGCTACTGTCTTGTAAACAGTAGGTCCCCGGTTCGATTCCGGGTGCCGGCTCCATGAGCCGGGCGGCAGGCAGCAAAGAGCTCTTTGGAGGCGTACCCGAGTGGCCAAAGGGGGCAGACTGTAAATCTGCTGGGCACCGCCCTACGGTGGTTCGAATCCATCCGCCTCCACCATTTCTCTCGCGGGAGTAACTCAGGGGTAGAGTCACAGCCTTCCAAGCTGTTGGTCGCGGGTTCGAATCCCGTCTCCCGCTCCATTTCCGCATCCCGCCGCAAGCTGCGGCCGTCCCTGGAAACTCCAGGGACGGACCGGCGAGCGACACTTCACCTATGCAGGGCCCAGGCCCGGCAGGCACGATCCTGGCCTCAGGGCCGGATCAGGAGATTCGCTTCATGGGGATTGGCGGCGGCGGGGGCGGCACGGGCTCGCCGCGCTTCTTGGCGGCGTCGAAGTAGGAGTGGGAGAGGATCCGGAAGACGGCCTCGTCCCGGCCGCTCAACTCGATCGAGCCCACGATCTCGAAGGGAACCGCCGGCTGGTCCTCCTTGAACTTGGCATCCTCCATCCGGGTCGTGAAGGTGAGGGTCCGGCCCGAGATCTTGAAGCTCACCGCGGGCCGTCTCGCCTTGTCGGCCTTCAGCGAGCCGTCCGGCGCCTTCTCGTACCGGTACCAGAACTGCACGATCTCGCCGGTCGGCAGGATCTCCAGGTCGAGGGCCCGCATCGGTTTCTCCTCTCCCGGCTTCTTGTCCGGGTGCGGCCAGGGCCAGTCGCCGCTCCAGGTGCCGACGAAAGGCTCGAGGCCTGCGGCGGTCGGCTCGCTCGCGACCGCTTGGACCGACAGGACCGAGGCCGTCGCGGCGATACCGCCCAGGAGCAGCAGGGCCGCTCCGAGCCGGGCGCGCGCGCGGCGCACGCCCAGGCGTGGACCAACATCCAGAATCCTTCTCATACGCACCTCCAGAATGTCGGCGTCGAGGGCGCCGAGGGTACACGCCGGCCGGGAGAGGCCGGCGAGGGTGGACGCCATGGAGAGCAGCGACCGCGCGTAGGCCCGGGGTCCGATCAGCCTCTCGACCGCGGCCTCGTCGCAGGCCATCTCCCGGGCCTCCGCGAGCCGCCGGCGGAGCCGCCGGACGGCCGGATGGAAGGCGACCGGGAGGAGCCAGATCTCGCAGAGCAGGTGGACGGCGTAGTCCCGCCGCCGGATGTGGGCCATCTCGTGGCCGAGCGCCGCGGTCAGGTGGTCGTCCGGCGAGCCGGCGAGGAACCCCTCCGGCAGCAGGATGATCGGCCGGCGCGCGCCCAGGGTCACGGGGCCTTCGACCCGGGCGGTGCAGAGGATGTCCACCGGCCCCAGGCCGAAGGCCTCCCGGCAGCGCTCGGCGATCGCGGCGGCCCGCTCCGGCATGCCGGCCGGCCGGGCCTCGCGCGCCAGACGGCGGGTCCAGCGCCACGCCCGCCCGAGCCGGGCGAGATGGACCACGAGCGAGAGACTCCAGAGCAGAGCCGCGGCTCGGGCGAGGAGCGGCGGGAAGGCGGTGCGCTCCGGAGAGCCGGAGAGGGGGAGC
This sequence comes from Thermoanaerobaculia bacterium, assembly GCA_036380715.1. GTDB lineage: Bacteria > Acidobacteriota > Thermoanaerobaculia > Multivoradales > UBA5704 > UBA5704. The sequence continues at coordinate 8,850 of DASVEF010000047.1, forward strand.
CAGGCCGCCCAGGCTTCGCCGCCGGTCTCCTGGAGGGCCGCCGGAGCCGGCGCCGCAGGGATGGGAGCCCGGGGCTCCTCCCGCGGCAGGAGGCTGGCGACCGGCAGGAGGACGCCCGCGGCCAGCGCCGCCACCCAGAGGGCGTGGCGGTGCCGGGCCGGACCGCGGCGCAGGAGCCGGGCTCCGAGGGCCGCCACGGCGATCGCCGCCGGCACCTGCCAGAGCGCGTTGAGGACGAACGTGAGGGCGAGCTCCTCAATCCTCATGATGGTCCTCCTGGGTATCCTCCGGCGCCTCCTCCAGCATCTCGGAGAGGCGGGCCAGCGTCTCGGGGGTCAGGTGCCGCGTCTCGACCAGGCTCAGGACCAGGCTCTCCGCCGAGCCGCCGAACATCCTCTCCACCAGGTCGCTGACCGCCTGCCCCGCCGCCTGCGGACGGCTGATCGCCGGCTCGTAGTGATAGGCCCGCGCCCGCAGCTCGCGGCGCACCTTGCCCTTGCGGTGGAGCACGTTGAGCATGGTCTGGACCGTGTTGTAGGCCAGGTCGCGCTCCGGGGCCAGCCGCTCCTGCACGGCCTGCACGGAGGCGGGCCCGGTCTCCCACAGGACCTTCATGATCTCGAGCTCGAGAGGGGTGAGCTGGTCGGGGGGCTGGCGCTTCCGCATCGGGCATCTCCTAATGATTTAGGATAGTAGCCCGGCGCGGAAGCGCTGTCAACTAAAACTTTAGGAGGCTTTGGGGACCACCTTCGGGACCAGGCGCCCGAAGGCCTCCTCGGGATCGAGCGGCGGGCTGAACCAGAAGCCCTGGACGTACTCGCACTGCAGGCGGCGGAGGCTCGCGGCCTGCTCGGGGGTCTCGATCCCCTCGGCGATGACGCCCATCCCGAGGTCGCGGGCCAGGCGGAGGATCATCTCCACCAGCTCGGGTCCGCCGCCCCCGGTCTGCGGCTGGGAGAAGAACGAGCGGTCGATCTTCAGCAGGTCCACCGGGAAGCGGTGCAGGGTGCTGAGCGACGAGTAGCCGGTGCCGAAGTCGTCGAGGCAGATCTGGACGCCGAGGTCGCGCAGCCGGTGGAGCAGGGCGGCCACCGTCTCGGGGTCCTCGATCAGCGAGCTCTCGGTGATCTCGATCTTCAGGCGCTCCGGCGAGATCCCGGCGTCGTTGAGCGACTCCTCGACGCGGGCCAGGAGGTCCGAGCGCGCGAGCTGCCGGGCGGAGATGTTGACGCTGACGTTCAGGCCCGGCAGCGGCCCGAACTGCCGCTCCCAGGCGCGGATCTGGCGGCAGGCTTCGCGCAGGACCCACTGGCCGAGGGGCACGATCAGGCCGCTCTCCTCGGCGAAGGGGATGAACTCGGACGGCTGGATGACCCCCCGGCGCGGGTGGTGCCAGCGCAGCAGCGCCTCGAAGCCGGCGATGGAGCGGTTGGACAGCGAAGCGATCGGCTGGTAGGCGAGGGCCAGCTCACCCCGCTCGGCGGCCTTGCGCAGGTCGGTCTCGAGCTGCAGGCGGGCGAGCGACCGGGAGCGCAGGTGGGAGTCGAAGAGCTCGCGGTCGCCCCGGCGGGCCTTGACCCGGTACATGGCGGCGTCGGCGTCGCGCAGGATCTCTTCCACCCTCTGGTGGGCGGGGGAGCTGTAGGCGATCCCGAGGCTCGCCTGGACCGTGACCTCCTGTCCGGCGAGGGCGACGGGCCGCGCCAGCTCGCGCTCGATCCGCTGCGCCACCTCCGACGGCGGCGTCTCCCGCGCTTCGAGGTCGAGCAGGACCGCGAACTCGTCCCCTCCGAGCCGGGCCGCGGTGTCGCGGCTGCCGAGGCAGGACTCGATCCGGCGCGCCACCGTGATCAGGAGGCGGTCTCCGGCGTCGTGCCCGAGGGTGTCGTTGATCGCCTTGAAGCGGTCGAGGTCGAGGAAGAGGACCGCGCAGCCGGCGCCGCCCCGCCGGAAGCGTTCGAGGGCGGCGCCGAGGCGGTCCACGAAGACGGAGCGGCTGGGGAGGTCGGTGAGCGGGTCCTGCACCGCCCGGTCGGTGATGTCGGTCTGCGACCCGGCCAGGCGCATGGCGCGCCCCTGCTCGTCGCGCAGGGCGGCGCCGCGGCTGAGCATCCAGCGGTGGGCGCCGTCGCGGTGCAGCATCCGGTGCTGGATCTCGAAGAAGGGAGCTTCGCCGGTCAGGTGGGCCGCGAGGGCCTGCTGCAGGCGTACGACGTCCTGCGGGTGCACGAGGCGGAACCAGTCCTCGGGGGAGGCCCCGACCTCAGCCTCGCCGTAGCCCAGCATCGCCTTCCAGCGCGGCGAGAAATAGATGACCCCGGTCTGGATGTTCCAGTCCCAGATCCCGTCGTTGGCGCCGCGGACGGCGAGCGCGTAGCGCTCCTCGCTCTCGCGCAGAGCCTGCTCGGCGCGCCGGCGGTCGGCGATGTCCTGGCAGATCGTCACCACCCCGAGCGGCGCTCCGGAGCCGGCGGCGACCACGTCGGAGACGAGCTCGACGGGGAAGCGGCTGCCGTCGCGGCGCACGTTCTCGCTCTCCCTCCGCCAGGTCCGGGTGGCCGCGAGCTCGCCGTACGGGCGGCAGAGGTCGCGGGGGTTGAGGGCGCGGGCGTCGCGGCCTGTGAGCTCCTCCACCGTATAGCCGTGCATCTCGGCCTGGGCGGGGTTGGCGTAGACGATCTTGTGGTCGAGGTCGGTGATCGAGACCCCGACCTTCAGGGTGGCCAGCGCCTTTTCCAGGGAACGGAGCTTCTCCTCGGTGCGCGCCTGCTCGGTCACGTCCCGGGCGGCCACCAGGAAGCGCGTGGGCCCCTCCAGGGGGATCCGGCTGATCCGCGCCTCGATGGGGAAGGTCGTGCCGTCGCTGCGGTAGGCGTCGAGACGGAGCCGCCGCACCACGCCGCCCTCCTCGCCGTCCTGGGCGAGCGGTCTGCGTTGGGCATCGTTGGAGATGAGGAAAGAGAGTTTTTTACCAATGAGCCGCGCCTTGGGGTAGCCCCAGAGGCGCTCCACCTCCGCGTTGAGCGCCTCGATGATCCCGGCGCCGTTGGTGATCAGCACGGCCTCGCCGAACGCCTCCACGACCGCGGCGGTCTTCCGGCTCAGCTCCAGGGCCGCGGGGAGAGTGGAGGTCTTGGGGGCCGTGAGAGCCGCGGGAGGCGGGGGTGCGGGGACCGGCGCGGGCGCCGCGGGTCGCTTGCTCGCGGGAGCGACCGGGTCATAGCCGCGGGAGACCATGGGGCCGGGCGGATAGTAATAAGGCATCGACTCGAACCTCGCGAACGGGTACGGCACCTTGATGGATACAGCTCTCGACAGCGACTGCTTCGGTCGTTTTTTGGAGCAAAATCCAGACCATAGACGGCGGCACATAAACAGTAGAGGACCGGAGAGGCTGGACTTTCAGGAGCTGCTCTGGCACACTATGAAGCCTTCTTTCCCCGGGGCGCCCTTCCGGGGTTCCTCGCCGGCTCCCTTGAAAAGAGGTCGTATCCAGCGAGCGAAGGGGCTTTACACGGAGATGGTAAGGCTGTACCATCTTGCGGTTTCGCCGAAGGACGTCCAGGCATGGGCTCTGGGCGAGTCTACCGGTGTCTCAAGCCCACGTGGCTCAGGGGTAGAGCACTTCCTTGGTAAGGAAGGGGTCACCGGTTCAAATCCGGTCGTGGGCTCCATGAATTCGGTCCATAACAAAGCGTTCAGGAGGCGTTTGAAAGGCCATGGGCAAGGAGAAGTTTGAGCGTTCGAAGCCGCACGTGAACGTGGGCACGATCGGTCACGTGGACCACGGCAAGACCACGCTGACGGCGGCGATCACCAGGGTTCTGGCGTCGAAGGGTCTGGCCAACTTCGTGGCGTTCGACCAGATCGACAAGGCTCCGGAGGAGCGCGAGCGCGGCATCACGATC
>DASVEF010000048.1:0-10768 GCA_036380715.1 Thermoanaerobaculia bacterium
GCATTTTCGAGACACCTCTGAGACGAGGCCAGATCCGCGGTAGGCTTGTCCCGCTTGATCGCCGATTCTTCTTCTCCACCCGTTCCTACCCGGAACGCCCTCTGGCCCGGGCTCGTGCTGCTGGGGATCGCCCTCTACAGGGTCTGCTTCTGGGTGCCCGGCGACGACCACTGGTGGCACATGCTGACGGGAAGGCTGGTCCTGGAGACCGGACGCGTACCGTCCACCGACCCGTTCAGCTTCACATTTCAGGGCGCTCCCTGGATCAACTGGGAGTGGCTCGCGGGCGTGGTCATGTACCTGGCCTGGGCGGCTGGAGGCGCGCTCGGGCTCACGATCCTCCGCGCCGTGAGCCTCGGCGGGACGATCCTCCTCGTCCTGCGGCACTGGCGCCGGCAGGGCGGCGCCTTCCTGGACCGGAGCCGCGACCTGGCCGCCCTGCTCGTGGGCGCGGCGCTGCTCCTGGTGGCCATGGTGCGAACGAACGACCGGCCGCACACCTACGCCTACCTGCTGCTCGCGGCGGCCCATGCGCTGGCGACCCGGATCCGCGACCGGTGGTCCATGGGCGCGGCGGCCGGGCTCGTGGCCCTCTTCGTGGTCTGGGTCAACTTCCATCCGTCGTGGATGCTGGGGATGGGATTGTGCGGGGCCGTGTTTCTGGACGCCCTGATCCGGGACTGGCGGCGCAACCGGCGCCTCCTGCCGCTCGGCGCGGCCATGGCGGCGTCGGTGCTCCTGACGCCCAACCTCGGCCGCTTCTTCGGCTCGGTTTCGGACATCTTCAGCGAAAAGGTCTCCGCGGAATGGGACCCGGTCTGGAGGTTCCTGTCGCCGACGCACGTGCCGCTGATCACCTTTCTGCTCGTCGCCCTCGCCTGGATCGTGAGCGTGGCGCGAACCCTTCCGGACCGGAGCTTTCCGGCGAAAGAGGTTTGCCAGCAGCTCGTGCTGGCCGTCCTGCTGGTCCTCGCGTTCCGCCACGCCATGCTGACGCCGGTCTTCACCATCGCCGCCCTCCCCTATCTCCGCCTCGACCGGCTGGGCTGGGGGACGGCGACGCGCGGTCTCAAGCCACGGATCGAGGCGCTCGTGGCCGGGCTGGCCACCGTCCTGATCCTGGTCCTGGTCCAGAAGTCCTTCGGACGCCTGACGTTCGGAATCGGCGTCGATCCCCACACCAACCCGGTGGCGCAGGCCAGCTTCCTGGAGGCGCGCGGCCTGGGAGGCAAGATCTACTGCACGTCCAAGGAGGCCCATGGCTACATGGCCTTCCGCCTCTGGCCGAAGGCGACGATCTACATCGACGGCCGGGTGCCGCAGGTCTTCCCGGCGTCCTTCCTGGAGCGCTACCGGCAGACGGGCAGGCGGCAGGTGCTGAACGAAGAGATCGACCGCTACGGAATCGACCACGTGGTGCTGGCGGTCGGGCTCTTCGCGCCGGTCAACGTTCAGACTGCGGACGCCCTGCGCGCCCGAGGGGATTTCGCCCTCGTCTACTTCGACGAGAACGGAGCCCTGTGGAGCCGGCGCAAGAACGGCGGCTGGCCCTGCCCGACCTGCCGGCCGTTCGAGATCCTGGACCCGTACCTGCTCCTCCGCCGGAGCACGTCCGGAGCGCTGCCCGACTCCCCGGCTTTGCGCCAGGAGCTGGCCCACCTCCAGAAGATCGCGCCGGGGAGCAAGCTGGCCCGCGACCTCGCGCGGGCGGTCCGGCGTCCCTGAGTCGCGCGAGCTATCGAGGAGGTACTATCAAGTCGCGTGGCTGCTCCACGAGTAAGGGGGAAAACGATGGCGGCTGACGGAACCTGCTCTCATCTCGACGCGATCACGGACGTCACACATGCGAAGCGCCGGGTGTGTGAGGAATGCGAGAAGACCGGCGCCCGCTGGGTCCATCTGCGGACGTGCCAGGAGTGCGGCGCGACGCTCTGTTGCGACAGCTCGCCCAACCGCCACGCCAGCCAGCACGCGCGAGGGAGCGGGCATCCCGTGATCGCCTCGGCGGAGCCTGGGGAGCGCTGGCTGTACTGCTATCCCGACGACGCCTTTGCGGAGTATTGACCTCAGCGGGGGAACAGCGCGGATACCTCGAGGCGGAGGTCTGGCAGGAGGGTCGAGGTTACCGTCTCCCCAGGTCCTCGGGTCTCGCGCTCGACGTACTCCTTCCCGTCGGCGGAGAGGACATACACCTGGACAGTTCGGGGCTTGGGATCAAGGAACCAGACCTCCGGCACTCCGGCGTCGCGGTAGGCGTCGAGCTTGATGGTTCGGTCGTAGCGGCGGGTCCCTGGCGACAGAACTTCGATCACCAGATCTGGAGCCCCCGAGAAGTAGCGATCTCCCGAGCGTGGCACCCGCTCGGCCCGCACGAACGCGAGATCGGGCTGGACCGGATCGCCGATCCTCATGGGCAGACGGATGTCGAACGGCGAAAGGAGGATCACGCCGAGATTCTTTTCGATGACGAGGTTGCCGAGCAGGCGCGCAAGCTGCCAGACGACGAACTGGTGATCGTAGATGGGCGCTGGGCTCACGTAGAGATGGCCTCGGATGACCTCATAGCGCCGCCCGTCGTCCGGCAGGCGCAGATAGTCCTCATACGTCCATTCCCCCTGAGGAGGCCAGGACTGCTCGCCGTCCTCTTCGAGGAATGCCAGGGGGTATGCCGGTTCGGCCATCAGCGCCTCCAAACAGAACGAGGTTACCGGTCCGGCAGAGCGCCGTCAACCCTGCTTCCGTCATCCCGAAGCATAACTCTTTGCGCGGAAAGAGAACAGAGAAGCGGCGCGGGAGCCTGCAATCCCGCGCCGGAATCATAGAATCTGATGAAATCCAGCTCAGCTCCCGAGACCCGCTCGTCGGCCGTGTCCAGGGCGACCCAGTCGTCGATGAACTTGCGGGCGGTCTCGTCGCTCCATACCGCGGGCTGGCTGGAGCCGTCCTCATGAGGGGCGCAATTTTCTTCTCCACCCGGCCCGTTGGGCCGGGTTGGATGGCTTGGGTTGCGGGCAAGCACGAAAGCGATGGTCAGCTCGGCGGCCCGCTGGAGCTGGGCGTTACCGCGGTGCTGCAGCTCCTCGCCGTCCTTCGCAAGACCCTCGGCCACCAGCTTGCGCCCCTCAGCCAGGGCGGCCTCGGCGGTGCCGGCGACCTTGTCCGCGCCGCCCATCATCCGCACGGTCTTGACCGTCCTCGCCCAGACCCAGGGTGGTGAGCTAAAATATTCCCTAAATGAGAGCAGCGAGAGCGGCAGGATGAGCGAGGCTTACTCCTACGACGTCTTCATCAGCTACAGCCACGCCGATGAGCAGTGGGTAGATAAAACTCTGCGGCCGAGGCTGGAAGACGCCGGGCTAAAGGTCTGCATTGACAGAAATTTTCTTGCTGGCCATGCTGCGTTCTCCAACATCGAAGAAGCCATCAAGCACAGTCGCCATACCGTGCTGGTTCTGACACCAAATTGGATTAACAGCCCTTGGACGCTCTTGGAGGGCCAGCTCGCGACGAAGAAGCACCTCACGAACCCTGCGTGCCGCACAGTGCCCGTGCTTCTGCAACCCTGCGAGCCCCCCGGCATTCTCTCCATCCTCACTTATGTCGATCTAACACGTGAGGACCAGGCGGAAAGGGCTTGGGCTCAGCTCCTGGACTCGCTGAGGGTGCATCACCGGAACACGTCCGCGCCAGTCATGCAAGACAAGCTGGGCGGCACGACTCCTATCACCCGGAGCGCTTCTCGAGCAACTCCACCTCGATATCCTTATTGGCTTTTCCTGCTGCTTGCGGCGGTGCTCGCCTTGCCATGGATTCTTTTGCGGCCCTGCGCACCAGTAATTATCAAGGCTTTCGGTATAGCGCTCATCGCCCTGCTCTGGCTGCACGTACTCTGGCGCCACCTGCGTCCGGTCATAGAAGCCGAAAGGGGTTCTCCCCAGTTCCAGAAGATGTTGCAACGGGTCGATGCAGTGCATGTCCACCGCGTGCCCACATCATGGCTCTGGGTGCTTGCTCTATTGCTCTCCGTCGCCCTCGCCACATTCTTTCTTTTACCCGTCACACTGCTAAAAGCCCCCGATTTGCCGCCGACTGTAGACGGTTTCCGGCTGGTCCATCACAACGGCTCGGAAGAGCTCATACAAATCGGCGGCTTGGCCAAGATCCGGGCGGGTGAATCCGTCCTCATCTCTGTGCAGCTCCGCAGCTCTGGCTCTCCTCGGTGCAAGTGGCTCAAGCATCGCGGCCGTTTCGAAAACAGCAGCGAATGCGAGACGGTTTACTTCGCTCCGGCCGACGGAGCTTTCGACAATCTATCGATCCTGGCAAAGTCCAGATGTCAAGCTCGGGATGCGTTTGCGGGTCTGACGATTAAGGTCGTACCAGTTGAACCTTAAACTCCGGTGAGGTGCGAAATGTTTCGACTGTCTTCCTCGATAAGCTCTTTTCTGGGATCCACAACCCTGCTCATCATCTTCGCGGCTTGCGGCGGAGATCCCAATCCTCCTCAGGTGAGCGACATCCACGTCCAGCCGAACAAGACAATCTCCACGGAGGGGACGGCCAGCCTGACGGTCGAGGCCGCGGGCAAGGCGCTCGAATTCAAGTGGAGAGCCGAGCGGGGTACCGTCTCATCCCCAACGGCCCCTTCCGTCTTGTACACGGCTCCGTCCACAGCCGGCCTGGACACGATTACCGTGGAAGTTCATGGCGAAGGAGGTACCACGCTTCGCAGCACCACAATCGAGGTCGGCCGCGCATCCGTCACGACCGAGGAGACTCCAGTTGAGCAGGCCGTGACGCTCACCAGCCACCATGAAGGGCAGAGCGTCAAGTGCGAAGAGCTTGCCCAGGGCGTTTACGCCCGGGATGTTACGGACTCGATCTGGCCTGTCGTTTACGTCGGGGGGCGTTACCACCCACAGGATGAGGGAGGCAAGCCGGCGGCCAAGTCGAACGGCAGGTGGTACGGAACGGTGCGTTTCGGTGACTGCCAGCAACCGGACAGCGCGCATGGTCAGGTGTTCCACCTCATCATTGTCACCACGGACGAGCATGCAAACGGGGTTTTCAAGCGATATGTCGAAGAGGCGTCCAGAAAGGGCTCGTATCCCGGCTTGGAGGAGCTGCCGAAGAGTGCCACAGAGCAGCTGCGCGTCGTTGTAACGCGCTCGTAAGCGCTCTACCGGACCACCCGGAACGCATACCCACCCACCGCCTCCGCCCCGCTATCCGGCTTCAGTCCCTCGACCTCCAGCCTGTAATCACCCGCCGCGAAGAAGCCTTCGGGGAAGGTGACCATCAGCGCTTCGAGGACGTTCGGCCTCAGGCCTCCCTGGCGGAAGAGGCGGCGGCCGCCGGCGGCGGTGATGGTGACGCGGTAGCTCTCGAAGCGCGGATCGTCGCCGGCGTCCACGGCGAGGGCGATCGGGCCAGGCTGTTTGGCGAGATCGAGAACGGCCGGCTCGCCGTCGCGGGCGATGGTCAGGAGGAAGACGGGGGTGTTGAAGAGGGGATTGGCGAGGCCTTCCTGGCGCGGGGCCGGAGGAGTCGGGGTCGCGGTGGCGATCCGGTCGTCTGGCTTTGGGCGGCGCCGGCTTTCGGCGAGCTGGCGCCGGAGATCCTCGGCGCTCTTCCGCTCCTCCTCCCAACGCTGTTGCCAGGTGCGGGCTTCGGCGGCCGAGGCGCGGAGATCCCGGTTGCGGGCGGCGAGCCAGAAGGCCGGCAGGAGGGCGGCCAGGACCAGGACGGCCGCGAGGAGGCCGGCGAGACGGCCCCGGCGCGCCAGCCAGGCGAGCAGGCCCGCCTGCACGACCGTGCGCGCCGCGTCCTCGGCGGCCAGGGTTTTGAGGCCCTTCTGGAAGCCCCGGGCGTAGACGAGCTGCTCCTGGCACTCGGGGCAGCCGACGAAGTGCTCCTCGAAGAGGGCCTCCTCGTCCGGCGGCAGCAGGCCCCGGTGGTAGAGCTCGACGAGCCCGCGCTCCTGTATCTCGGAATGGTCCATAGCCCTTCAATCCACAGAAAAGCGCCGTCCCTCCAGAAGTGGGACGGCCCGCAGGATTATCCCAAGCACGAAGAGGAGGGCCAGCGCTCCCGCGGCCTCATGGCCCGCCCGGCGCTCGAACAGCTCCCTGTAGCGCTGGCGGGCGCGGTGCAGGACGCGGTTGAACTGCAGGCTGGTCAGGCCGTAGTCGGCCGAGATGCGGTCCTTGTCCTCCTCCGCGAGATAGAAGCGGAGAAGGATCTGGCGGTCGCGGTCGTTGCCCAGCTCGCCGAGGACCTGGCGGACCAGGCCGGCGCTCTCGCGCCGGGCGAGCTCTTCGAACTGGCTGGAGCCGGAGAACGGCGCGTCGAGGATGGCCTCGCTGTCGGCCTCGGTCTTGCGCCGGGCGGTCTTGCGGAAGTGCTCGATGGCGAGGCTGCGGGCGATGCCGGCGAGGAAGCCCGGCAGCTTCGCCGGCTCGCGCAGCTCACCGCGCCGCAGCTTCTCGAGGGCGAGCCGGAAGGTGTCCTGGAAGAGGTCCTCGGCCTCGGGCCGGCCGTTCGTATGGCGGTCGAGAAGGATTGCCACGCCGCGCCCGTAGGCCGCGACCAGCCGCTCCTCGGCGAGCCGGTCCCCGGCCTGGATCCTGGCGACCAGCGCCTCCGGCGTCTCGCCATCCGTTGGGTCTGCTGTCTCCCTGGTCAGGCGGCGTCCCTCGGCTGAAGTGCGGCGCGGATTCTAGCACGCGCCTACCCGCCCGTCGGATTGCCGTCCGCGCCCCAGACGCCGACCTGCTCGGGATCTCCGGCGACCGTCGTGCCGTAAACTGCCTTGAACGGCAGGCCCCCGACGGTCTCGCCCTGGGCAAGCGATATATAGATCCGCAGCGGCTCTTGCACGCTGTCGAAGCCTTTCCACCACAGGGTGCCCTCGTCATAGACCAGAACGAGAGGCACCGCGTTGGGGCTCCCATCTCCGCTCGTCAAGACCTGGGTTCCGTCCGGTTGGACAATGGCGAACCCGACCGTGATGTAGAACCCGTCGGTCAGGACCGGCGGCGTGGCGCCGTACTGTCCATTGCCGATGTGGAGCTTCATCCCCGGCTGCAGCACCGAGCCCTCCGACATCGTCGTCACGTTATACTCCCCGATGAAATCCGCGATCTTCGCAACCATGAGAGACCTCCTTTGCGGTCATTCATTCTGAAAGTGGGATGAGCCTGCGATCTGTCGCAGCCCGGGCGCTCACCACACCCCCTCGATCACCCATCCAGCCCAGAAAAACGGGTCGCGCCAACGCCGCTCCTCCCGGATCGAGAGCTGCGCCGAGCGCAGGGCCGCGGCGGGCGGCAGGCGGTCCACCCACAGGGCGCGGTAGAAGCGGGTCATCAGCTCGGCGGTGGCGCGGTCCTCGGCCCGCCAGAGGCTGGCCACCACGCGCGGCGCGCCGGCGTACAGGAAGCCGCGGGTGAGGCCGAGCAACCCCTCGCCGCGCACCTCTTTGCCGAGCGCCGTCCGGCAGCCGCTGAGGACGACCAGGTCCGCGTTGAGGCGCAGGGTGTAGACGTCGCGCAGGTGGAGGAAGCCCTCGCGCGGCTGCCCGCGCTCGTCGACCGCGGACAGGGCGAGGCCCGACAGGGCCGGACGGCCGGCGTCGAAGACTCCGTGCGTGGCGAAGTGCACGACGCGGAAGCCGCCGAGCCGGTCGCCCAGGACCCGGTCGCGGCTGGCCGCGAAGTCGAGCGCGGCCACGGCTTCGCCCGGCGGCGCCAGGCCGGCGATGGCCTCGGCCTCCCGGCGCGAAGCGAGGAGGCGCTCGAACGGGATCTCTCCGCGGACGGCGGCGGCGGTGACCGCCGCGGCTTTCTCCCCGGTTTTTCCCCTTAGGCGGGGATCGCCAGGATCGAAGACCGGATCGGCCACCACGGCGAGCCAGCGGGGCGCGGGCGTCCGGCGGGCGAGCGTCTGGCGCTGCGCGGCCAGGGCCGTGGCCGAGGGGACCTGGACGACCTCGTGGCGCTCCAGGAGCGGACCCTCACCCCCCTGGCCCATAGGCGCTGAGGTCTTTTCCACTGTAGAGACGCCCCGTGGGGCGTCTCCTTCTCCGGTCGTGCCCGCGGCATCGCGTGGATTCCTGGACATGGATGGCGCTGCGGCAGGAGACGCCCCACGGGGCGTCTCTACAGTGGGGAGAATCTCCAGCGCACCAGGAACTGGAAGCGCTCCGAACGGCACGTAGTGCAGAGCGCCGTCGGCGAGGATGGCGATGCGCGGCCGCTCCCCCAGCCGTCTGGCCACCGGACCGAGCAGCAGGCGGCTCAGCTCGGCCGCGGCCAGGGCCTGGCCGCGGCGGTCCTCCGGATCGAGGGCGCTCAGCAACACATGGAAGCGCCGCGCGGCCTCCTCCAACGCGGCGCGGCCCGGCAGCTCGAAGCTCTCCGTCGATGCCAGGGTGACCGCCCAGAGGAAGCTGCGCGACTCCCCCAGCGAATAGGCCAGCAGCAGGGTCCCGGGATCGAGGAGGGCCTGGATCTCGACCGCGGTCAACGCCTTTGGACGCGTCAGATCCGCGAAGGCCGGGCTGCGGTCGCGGATCTCCGCCTCCGCGAGGTCGAGCTCGCGCAGCAGCGCCTGCCGCTCGGACTCCAGGGCTTCCGCCTCGCCTTTGGGAGCGGTCCCGCGCAGAGCTCGCGCGGCCTTGGCGCTGAGCCGCCGGAGCAGGGCGTCGCGGCGCTCCAGCAGCGCGGGATCGGCGCCGGCGCGGATGTCGATCCCACCCTCCCCCAGCAGCTCGACCAGGGTGCGGGCGCGGGAGCTTTCGGCCGTGGCGAGCGCCTCGCGGTCGTAGCCGGCCGCGGGGTCTGCCCGATGGGCCTCCATGAGCAGCTCGATCCGCAGCTCGTACGCCTGATGCTTCAGGGCCGAGAAGGAGGCCCGCAGGTCGGGATCGCCGATGCGGATGCGCAACGCCTCGGACACGTCGATCGCCGCCGCCGTGTGCTCGCGGGCTTCGGCGGCGCGGCCGAGCCGGCGCTCGGCGCGGGCCAGCCCGAAGAGCGCCTGGGCCTCGGCCACGGTGTGGCGCGCGGAGCGCGAGATCTCCAGCGCCCGCGCGAAGGCCTCCCGCGCCTCCTCCGCCTTCCCCAGGCTCAGCAGGGCCTCGGCGCGCGTGCGCTCGGCGTCGGTCTGGCCGGCCAAGTCGCCGGCGGCCCGCAGAAGCTCCACCGCCTTGTCGCAGCCGGCCAGCGCCGCGGCGGCGTCCCCGAGGGCGGTCTGCGCGTGGGCCAGGCCGGCCAGGACGATCCCTTCTCCCCGGCGGTCGCCGGTGCCGCGCCGCAGCTCCAGAGCCTGGGCGTAGAGGTCCAGCGCCGCAGCCGGGTCCCCCAGGAAGGTCTGGGCGCGCGCCAGATTGGTCAGCGCCGAGGCCTCTCCCGCCCGGTCTCCGATCCCGCGCCAGAGCGCCAGCGCCTGCTCGTACTGAGCCAGGGCCCGCTCCCGATCACCCGCCTCGTGATAGACGAACCCGATGTTGTTCAGCACCCGCGCCTGCCAGCGGTGGTCGCCCAGCTCGCGGAAGATCTCCAGCGCCCTCCCCAGGAGCGCCAGCGCCTCCTGGGCGTCCCCCAGCTCCTGATGGAGCACGGCGAGGTTGTTGAGGGTCTGCGCCTCGCTCAACCGGCTGCCGGCGGCGCGCGCGCTCTCCAGCGCCCGGCCGTAGAGGTCGAGAGCGCGGTCGGGCTCGCCGAGGACGTCCCACGCCCGGCCGGCGCTGGTCAGCGCTCCCCCTTCCAGCTCCGGAGCCCGCGCCTCGCGCAGCAACGGCAGGGCCCGCTCGTAGCAGGCCAGGCCGGCCCGCAGCTCCCCTCGCGAAAGGTCGAGCAGGCAGAGGTTGCTGAGCGACGCGGCCCCGCCGTAGACGTCGCCGCCCGCCTGCTGGAGCCCAAGCGCGCGCTCGAACGCCGGCCGCGCCTTCTCCATCTCGCCGAGGAGCCAGTGGTCGAGACCGATCTCGTTCCAGGTGGCCGCCTCGCGCAACGGCTCGCCGGAGGATTGCCAGAGAGCCAGCGCCCGGTTCGCCAGGTCGAGCGCCGCCCGCGTCTCCTGGACCAGGCGGGCCATCACGGCCGCGGCATAGAGGGACCGCGCTTGGCCGCGGACGTCCCCAAGGGAAAGCCATCGCTCGGCCGCCTCCTGGTACGCCGCCAGAGCCTCGCGCCGCGACTCTTTCGATCCTTCCCGGTACAGCCTGCCCGCCCGCGTCAGAGCCTCCTCCGCCGCCAGCCGCACCCTGCCGGACACCCCCTCCGGCAGCTCCTCCAGGAGGAGCCGGAAACGCCCGGGGGGAGCCCCCGGCTCCCGCGCCTTCACCTCGATCTGGAAGCTCCCGGAGGATTCCGGTTGGATCAGCAGCGACTCGACGCCCGAGCGGTCGAAGGGACCGTCCACAGCCACCCGCGAGCCGTCCGGTCCCACCGCTTCGAGAGCCACGTCAAGACCGATTTGCTTGGCAGTCAGCAGGAAAGGCCGCCCGGCCGCCAGCTCCGCCGCGAAGGTCTCAGAGCCCCCCGCCGCCAGCTCGCGCTCGACCGGCGAGCCGGGCCGCAAAGGCAATGCGGCGCCAAGCGCCGGAGACGCGGCGAGCAGGACCAGGCCCAGGGCGGCCCAGGCCGGTGGCAGAATCGACGACCGCTGCGTAGACATCTCTCTCGTGGAACGCGCCCATCATAGCAAGGCTCCACGCGAGGAGAGCCCATGATCGTGTGGTAGTCTCTTTCCGCAACATCCCGGT
>DASVEF010000049.1:0-12946 GCA_036380715.1 Thermoanaerobaculia bacterium
CGGTCGACCATCTCTACCGCTGGAGGGGAGACGCGTGAGCGAAGTCGAAGTCCTGGATCTCGTGGTCGTGGGCGCCGGACCGACCGGCATCGCCATCGGCGCGGAGGCGCGGCGGGCCGGCCTCTCGGTCCTGGTCGTGGATCGAGGGCCGATCACGGCCGCCATCCAGGGGTACCCGACCTTCATGGAGTTCTTCACCACCCGCGACCGGCTGGAGATCGCGGACGTGCCGTTCACCATCGCCGAGGACAAGCCGACCCGCCGGCAGGCGCTGGCCTACTACCGCGCGGTGGTGGAGAGATACAAGGTCCCGCTCGCTCTCTACGAAGAGGTCCGGGAGGTGCGGAAGGAAGGGGAGGAATTCGCCGTGATGACCGAGCGGCGGACGCTGCGCGCGCGGGCCGTGGCGATCGCCACCGGCTATTTCGGCAATCCGCTGAAGCTGGGCGTCGAGGGGGAGGACCTGCCGTGGGTTCACAGCCGCTACCGCGAGGCCTATCCCCACTACGGCCAGGACGTGGTGATCGTCGGCGCCGGCAACACCGCCGCCGAGGCCGCGCTCGACCTCTGGCGCAACGGCGCCCGGGTGACGATGGTCCACCGGCGCCCGCACGTGAAGCCGGGCGTCAAGTACTGGCTCAAGCCGGACATCGAGAACCGGATCGAGGAGGGCTCGATCGCCGCGCACTTCAACTCGACCGTGTGCGCCTTCCGTGAAGGCCCCGAAGGGCGGAGGGTCGAGGTCCGGACGCCTCAGGGGATGGAGTCGCTGCCCGCCGAGGCCGCCTTTGTCCTGATCGGCTACAGGCCCGACGCCGACTTCGAGCGGCGCGCCGGCGTCGAGGTGGACCCCGAGACGCTGATCCCCACCTTCGACCCTGAGACCTGCGAATCCAACGTGCCCGGCCTGTACATCGCCGGCACGCTCCAGGCCGGGGCCGCGACCGACCGCATCTTCATCGAGAACTCGCGCGACCACGGGCCGCGCATCGTGCAGCACTTGGCCCGGCGGCTGCAGGGGTGAGGTCTCGTCCTCCGCGGAGGACGGACCGGCTCCTTCCCTTCGCCTGCGGAGGACGGAGCCCCGCCGTCCTTCCCTCGATACGATAGGATTTTCCCCTCGGCACCTCGTTTGCTCATAGACGAAAGCGCCGTGTCGCGGCGATCCCCAAGAGGAGGACGAATGGCGACCCTCAGGCTGTCTTTCGTGGCATTGCTGGTCGGGTCCCTGATGGTTTCAGCCCAGCAGATCCCGGCGCCCGAGGTGTTCAACGACGTGATCGACGTGCGGGTGGTCAACGTCGAGGCCGTGGTGACGGACCAGCGGGGCGAGCCGGTGCGCGGCCTCTCGGCCGCGGACTTCCGCCTCCTGGTGGATGGGAAAGAAGTCCCGATCGACTACTTCACCGAGGTGGCCGAGGGCCGGGCCGCCCACACCGCTCCGGTGGAAGGGGTGGCCGCGCCGCGCGAGCCGGACGAAGCGGTCGGCCGGAGCTATCTGGTCTTCATCGACGAGTCGTTCGCGGTGGCCGGCCACCGCGACTTCGTACTGGAGAAGATCGAGTCGAGCCTGTCGCTGCTCGGCGCGGAGGACCGGATGGCCGTGCTGGTCTTCGACGGCCGTCAGATCCACGTGCTGTGCCCGTGGACCGCGGACCGCTCCGCCCTGGCGCGCGCGCTGGCCGAGGCCCGGCGGCGCAAGACCCGGGGCAGCCAGCTCATCGCGCAGCACCGGAGCATGACCGCGGACGTCGAGACGACCGTCTGGGCGGCGACCCTGATGGAGTACTCGGCCGACGAGGTCGCATCCCTCCTGGAGCCGATGGGGAAGCGGGTCAGCCCCGAGGCCCGGACGCAGCTCGGCAGGACCGCGCCGGCCATGGCCGCGGCGCTGCGCGGCTTCGAAGCCCCGCCGGGCCGCAAGGTCATGCTCCTGCTCTCCGGCGGCTGGTCGATGGGCGTGGCGCCGCAGCTCTTCGGCCCGCTGATCGAGGCCGCCAACCGGCTCGGCTACACCCTCTACCCGGTCGACGTCGCAAACCCCACCCCGTTGACCTTGAAAGCCCTCGACGGGCTCGCCGCGGCGACCGGCGGGAAGGTGGCCAACGCCGTCGGGCAGGACGTCTTCCGGCGGGTCGTGGAGGACTCGGGCTCCTACTACTGGCTGGGCTTCATCCCCGCCTGGGCGGGCGTCGACCGGACGCACAGCATCGAAGTCGAGCTCAAGCGTCCCGGCCTGAAGGTGCGGGCCCGGCACGGCTTTTCCGACCTGTCTCAGGCGAAAGAGACGGCGTTGAAGGCCGAGGGCGTGCTGCTTTTCGGCGGCAACGCGGCCGGCCAGCGCCTGATCGTCCAGCTCGGAGACCCGCGGCCGGCGGGCCGCGGCACGATCGAGCTGCCCGTGACCCTGGGCGTGCCCGTCGAATCGCTGGCCCTCACGGCATTGGAGAAAGGCTACGTGGCCGAGGCGCCGCTCGCGATCGCCATCGTCGACGACAAGGGCGGGCGCTCGGACGTGTCGGGTCCGCGCCTGCGGGTCGCGGTCCGCGAGGTCCCGCGCGGCGGCTACGCGCGCTTCCAGACGGTGGTGAAGCTCCGGCGCGCCTCGCAGCGGCTGGTCTTCACGGTGCGGGACGCGGTCCACGGCGGCGTCCTCTGGGGCGAAGCCAGCTTCAAACCCTGACGCAGCATGGAAAGGAGAAGGTTCATGCAAACGACGACGCTCAGGCTCTTTTCGCTCCTAGCTCTGCTTCTCGCGGGAGCGCTGTCCGCCGTGGCAGAGGAGAGCGCCCCGGACTTCGGCGAGGTCATCGACGTCCGGGTGGTCAACGTCGAGGCCGTGGTCACCAATCGCAAGGGGGAGCCGGTCCGCGGGCTCTCCGCGGCCGACTTCCGGCTGCTGGTGGACGGCAAGGAGGTGCCGGTCGATTACTTTGCCGAGGTGAAGAACGGCGCGGCCGCGGTCCCGCCGGCCAAGGGGCCGGATGAAGGCCCGCAGGCGCCGATGTCCGGGACCGTGGGGCGCAGCATCCTCGTCTTCCTCGACGAGAGCTCTTCCCTGGCGCGCGACCTCGACCAGGTGCTGCCACGCCTTCAGGAGCACGTGAAAGGGTTGGGTTCCGAGGACCGCATGGCCATCGTGGCGTTCGACGGCGACCGCCTGACCATCCTCAGCGGCTGGACCCGCGACGAGGCCGCTCTCCGCAAGGCGCTGGACGCCGCCAGGGCGCGGCCCGCCCAGGGCATCCGGGTGCGGGCGGAGCGCCGGTCGCTGAAGAACGACCAGGAGCTCCTGCAGCAGGCCGCCGCCCTGGGGGACGTTTTCAGCGCGGGCTCGTTCCTTGATGACGACGTGGACCTCTCCTCGGGCCGGTCCGCGCTGGAATTCATTCCCGGCTCCTCCCTGGAGGGGCCCGGGGTGCCCTGGCAGTCCTACGCGCAGATGCTGCGCGCGGGAGACTCGGTCGTCGCCACGCTCCAGGGCTTTTCCGCGGTGCCGGGCCGCAAGATCGCGCTGCTCCTGTCGGGAGGCTGGCCGACCGAGCTGGAGCCGGTGGTGTTCGCGCGCACGATCGAGGCGGCCAACATGCTCGGCTACACTCTCTACCCGGTGGACGTCGCGGGAGTGGAGACCTCGCCCTCCCCGGTCGACGCGTCGCAGCACGGCCCGTACGATACCGGCGTGTCCGGCCCGGGGATCCAGACCGCGTCGCTCGGCGGGATCGCGTCGCCGTGGGAGAAGGAAGTGCACTACGGCCTCGAGCTCCTCGCCCGGGAGACCGGCGGCAAGGCCTCGCTCAACTCCAACCGCATGGCCGCCCTCGACCGGATGCTGGAGGACACGAGCGAGTACTATTGGCTGGGCTTCTCCCCCTCGTGGAAGGCGGACGGCCGGCGCCACGAGATCCGCCTGGAGGTCCGCCGGCCCGGCCTGAAGGTGCGCGCACGCCGCAGCTACAGCGACCTGTCGCCGGAAGCGGAGAAGGCGCTGCAGGCCGGGAGCCTGCTGCTGATCGGCGGCAGCTCGCTGGACGAGCTGTGACCTCACCCCCTCGGTCCCCCTCTCCCATCGCCCCCCTGCCCCCGGGAGAGGGGGAAGCCCTGGTCGAGGGACGGGCGGGGGCGCCCCTCTCCCGGACGGCGGGGGGGGCGATGGGGAGAGGGGACGGGGGTGAGGTCCCGAAAGAAATCGCGGCGGGCCGTTGTTGCAGAGAAGGGCGCCGTGCCTCACGGCGCCCTTGCCGTGCTGATTCAAGGGAGATCCTGATGCGAGCGTTCCGATACTTCATCCTCCTCTTCGTCCTGGCCGTTCCCGGCCTCGCCCAGCAGCCGCCGGCTCCCGCGGAGCCGCCGGACAGCGTGTTCGGCGAGCAGATCGAGGTGCGGGTGGTCAACGTGGAGGTGGTGATCACCGACAAGCAGGGCAACCGGGTGGCGGGCCTGGCGCCCGGCGACCTCCGTCTGCGGGTCGACGGCAAAGAGGTGCCGATCGAGTACTTCACCGAGGTGCGCGGCGGGCAGGCGATCGCCCCGGAAGCCGCCGCCGCCGAGGGCCCCGTGCGCGGCCTGCCGAGCCTGGCGCCGGGCAGTCCGGTGGGCACCAGCTACCTGGTCTTCATCGACGACTACTTCGCGATCCCGACGCGCCGCAACGAGGTCCTGCGCAGCCTCAAGGCCGAGGTCGCCCGGCTGGGTCCGGAGGACCGCATGGCGATCGTCGCCTTCGACGGCCGCAAGCCGGAGATGCTGAGCACCTGGTCCAATTCCGAGAGGACTCTCACGCGGGCACTCGACGAGGCCATGCTGCGCCAGGCGCACGGCTTCCAGCGGCTGACCGAGCTGCGCAGCTTCGAGACCACCCGCCGGCTCGGCGGGCCCATGACCAGCCAGCGCTCGCGGTTCGCCCAGCAGCTCGACCTGGAGGAGATCTCGTACGCGGAGCGCATCGCGTCCCAGGTCAGCCGGGTCGTGTCCGCGGCGGTGGGCACCCTGCGCGGCTTCGCCTCGCCTCCCGGTCGCAAGGTGATGCTGCTGCTGTCCGGCGGCTGGCCCTATTCGCCGACCGAGTTCGTGATCAACGATCCGGCCCGGGCGGTGGTCAGCCGCGACGTGCCCGACGGGGAGGAACTGCTGAAGCCGTTGACCGACACGGCGAACCGGCTCGGCTACACCGTCTACCCGGTCGACGTGCCGGGCGTCGAGACCGCCGGCCCCGACGCCTCGCTCGCCGCGCCGTCCGGCGGCGGGCTCAACCTCCGGGAGCAGGAGATGCACGCCTCCTTGCAGGCCATCGCCGAGGAGACCGGCGGCCGGGCGCTGCTCAACGCCGGCCGGGAGAAGGCCTTGCTCACGGCCGAGTCCGACACCCGGTCCTACTACTGGCTGGGGTTCACCCCGACCTGGCAGAAGAACGACCAGCGGCACGACGTCAAGGTCGAGGTCAAGCGGCCGGGGCTGGAGGTGCGGTCGCGCGACAGCTTCCTCGACCTGTCGCGCAAGACCGAGGTCTCGATGATGGTCGAGAGCGCCATGCTGTTCGGCGCCGGCCCGGACGCCACCCCGATGCCGATGCAGCTCGGCAAACCGGTGAAGGCGGGGCGAAGGGAGATCGAGGTTCCGGTCACCCTGGCGATCCCCGCCGACGCGGTCACCATGGTGCAACTGGAGGGCAAGCACGTGGCCCGGCTCGAGCTGCGGATCGCCGCCGTGGACGTCGAGGGGAACCGCTCAGCCATCCCGGTGATCCCGCTCCAGCTCAGCCTCGACCAGCCACCGCCGAAGGGGGCCCATCTGCGCTACGACACCCGGATCAAGCTGCGGCGCATCAACCAGCACCTCATCGTGGCGGTCTTCGATCCGCTGAGCAACCGGATTCTCACCGCCGAAGCCGACATTACCCCCTGATGACTCCTTGAGCCGTCCCGTATAATCCCGGTACGACGGTGAAGAGAGCCGAGGAACGAGGAACCATGATCTCAAAGCGACGACTTCTGGCGGCCTGTCTGGGGCTCGCCTTCCTGTACGGGAGCGCTGTGAGCGGCGCCCAGCAGACGGCCAAGCCGCAGGCCGATGACAAAGCGGCGCAGGTCGACGGACAGGACGAGTTCGTCGACATCGTCAACGTCAGCGTCGTCAACGTCGACGTCTACGTGACCGACAAGAAAGGGAACCGGATCACCGGCCTGACCCGCGACGACTTCGAGATCTTCGAGGACGGCCGGCCGGTGGCGATCAGCAACTTCTACGCCGTCGAGGACGGCAAGGCGGTGCCGCCCAAGGGCGAAGAGGCGACGGCCCCCGCCGCACCGCAGACCCCCGGCACGCCGGCTCCGCCCACCCTCGAACGGGCGCGGACGCCCGAGGACCAGCGCCTCCGCCTGGTGGTCTACATCGACAACTTCAACATCCATCCGTTCAACCGCAACCGCGTCATGCGCGAGCTGCGGGCCTTCCTGAACGAGAAGCTGAGCCGCGACGACCAGGTCATGCTGGTGAGCTACGACCGGTCTCTGCACGTCCGCCGCACCTTCACCAGCGATCCGGGGCTGATCGCCGCGGCGCTGCTCGAGCTGGAGAAGGTCTCCGGGCACGCCGTCCACCACGACTCGGACCGCCGGGACGTGCTCACCCGCATCGAGGATTCGCAGAGCCCCAACGAGGCCCTGTCCTTCGCCCGCTCCTACGCGCAGTCGGTCTACAACGACCTGTCGTTCAGCATCGACGCGCTGAAGAACATCGTCGACTCGCTGGCGGGGCTGCCGGGCCGCAAGGCGGTCCTCTACGTCAGCGACGGCCTGCCGATGATCGCCGGCCAGGACGTCTTCTACGCCGTGCAGAACAAGTACGGCACCGAGAGCACGAGCCTGACCGAGCAGTTCCAGTTCGACACCTCCAGCCGGTTCCGCGAGCTGACCTCGCAGGCCAACGCCAACCGGGTCACCTTCTACACGATCGACGCCGCGGGCCTGCGGGTCTACTCCTCGACGAGCGCGGAGAACCAGACCGCGGGATCCGCGGGATCGGGCGTCTTCATCGACTCGATCCAGATCTCCAACCTGCAGGGCACGCTCCAGATGCTGGCCGAGAAGACCGGCGGCATGGCGATCATCAACGCCAACAAGGTAACCCCGCAGCTCGAGCGGATCGCCAAGGACTTCAACACCTACTACTCGCTCGGCTATTCGCCGACCCACTACGGCGACGGCCGCTATCACCGGATCGAGGTCAAGCTGAAGCAGCGCACCAGGGGGCTGCAGGTGCGGCACCGCGAGGGTTACCGGGACAAGAACACCGAGGCCCGGATGACCGACGGCACCCTGGCCGCGCTCAACTTCCCCTTCGAGAACAACCCGCTGAGCGTCGAGGTCGAGCTCGGCAAGGCGACGCGCCGCGCCGACGGCTTCTACGTGCAGCCGGTGACGATCAAGATCCCGATCGGCAAGCTGGTCCTGGTGCCGCGCGGACAGACCCATGAGGCGCGGGTGCGCGTGTTCGTCGCCGCCGCCGACGGCGACGGCAACCAGTCCGAGGTGCAGCAGGTCCTGGTGCCGATCAGCATCCCGGCGGCCGATCTCGCGGCGGCCACGGGCAAGCACTACACCTATTCCATCAGCCTGCTGATGCGTGGCGGAGACCAGAAGGTGGCCGTCGGCGTGCGGGACGACGTGGCCGCGGAATCGTCGTTCATCGCCCGCACGCTGCGCGTGGGGCCGTAGGGAAAGGGAGAGGAGGCAGGATGGCCGGCTGGATCGACATGTTCCGCGCGCTGGGTGAGTCGTTGATCGAGGTCCTGCGGGCCGAGATGGCGACCCTTCAGGAAGACCTCACCCGCTCGGGCCGGCATCTGGGCGGAGCGCTGGCGTTCCTGGGAGTCGTTCTGATCCTGGCGTTCTGGATCCTCGGCCTCCTGATCTTCTCCCTGGTGGCGCTCCTCTACGTCTGGCTCCCTCTGTGGGCCTCGGCGCTGATCGTCCTGCTGGTCTTCGCGACCGCGGCCGCAGTCTTCGCCTGGCTCGGCATGAAGCGGATGCGCCACGTGGAGAACCCGGTCGCGACCGTGCGGCGGCGGGTCGACAGTCATCTCGACTGGTGGCAGAACAACCTGTTGCGCGAGACCAAGCCCGTGGACGTCGCGCCGGTCAGCGTGACCGGCGCCGCCACCACGGCCGAGGGAGGGGACCTGTCATGAGCCAGCAACTGGAAGAGGCCCGGCGCCAGGCCGAGCTGCGCCTGGAGCAGACCCGGCGCGAGGCGGAGATGCGGCTCTCCGAGGTCCGGGGAGCCATCCAGACCGAAGTGGGGGCCGTGCCCAAAAAGAAGTACATGCTCCTGCTCCTCGCCGCCGGGGCCGGCGGCCTCGCCCTGGCGCTCCGCCGCGGGCGCAAGGGCAAGGCGCGCCGCCGCAAGCTCGGCAAATAGAGCCGGCCCGCGGGTGCGCGCGGCACCTTGTGTCAGGTAGGAGTACTGCGGAAGCTGCGGCGAGCTCAGCCCACTCAATCAGCTCAGCCAGCCAGGGGCCGCTTGAAGACCATGGCGATATTGTCGGTCGCGCCGGTCTTGAAGTTCACCGAGGTGATCGACACGAGCTCCCACCCTTCGTCACCCAACTGATTCAACTGCGATACGGAATTGGGGTCGAGGCGGTAATTCTCGCTCCGGATGTTGATGATCTTGTACTCCCACTTGCTCATGCCACACGCTCCTTCCAAAGATCAAAGATCCATCGGGCTCCTCGGCCTCGAACGACTCACCACGTGATCCGGACCTCCTGGCCGCGGACCACTGTCCATTGAGATGCAAGATCTTCGCCGTTCAGGGACAGCTCGACCGTGCCGAGCGATCCGGGCAGGAAAGCCGCCTCGCCGGGAGGGATCTCCGCGTAGTGGGTGGCGCGCCGGCCCGTGGCGTGCGAGCCGGCCTCAACCCGGCAGCCGCCGGCGGGCAGCCACTCGAAGGGGATGTCGGTCACCAGGTTGCCGTAGCGGTCGATATGCCTCACCCGTCCCAGGATCTGGCGCTCCCCGCGGCGCGGCGGCTCGATCGGGAGGAGCACCGGGTCCGGGATCTCCGGTCCCAGCGATTCACCGGGCTCTCCGCGCAGCAGCCACGCCGCCACGGGCGCGAAGCGGTCGCGGCCGTGGAAGGTCTGTCCGGGGCCGTGGAGGAAGAGATCCGTCTTCGCCACCGAGAAAACCCTGTCGGCCTGCGGCAGCAGGGGAGTCAGCAGGCCGTTGTCCGGCGCGACCAGCCAGCCCGGGGGGCTCGAAGCCGTCCGCGCCGCCAGAATGCGCCGGCCGCTCCCCACGCCGGGGTCGATCACGGCCAAGTGGACCGTGCCGGCCGGGAAGCTGGGGAAGGCGGCCGAGAGCAGGAACGATCCGGTCTCGACGTCGCCGGGCGGCACCTGGTGGGAGACGTCGACGATCTGGGCGCCGGGAGCGAGGCGCAGGACCGTCCCCTTGACCGCGGCCACGTAGTAGTCCTCGGTTCCGAAGTCCGTGAGGAGAGTCAGGACCCTCACCCCCTGACCCCCTCTCCCACCCGCACTCCCGCCCGCCCGGGGAGAGGGGGAACCCGTTCTCCTCGTTTCTTCATAGCAGCTCTCCCCCCTCTCCCGGGGGATGGGAGTGCGGGTGGGAGAGGGGGGCCGGGGGGGTGAGGGTGGGCGGGGGAGACCGGGAAACTGTTCGGGAGAGCCATATAGAATCCCTTTCGTGCCCGTCCCGCGCGACCGCCGTCTGCTCCTGTTCACCAAGCCGGCCCGGGAGGGCCGGGTCAAGACCCGGCTGATCGGCGATCTTACCCCGGCCCAGGCGGCCGAGCTGCACGCCGCCTTCCTGGACGACCTGCTGGCCCGCCTGCGCCCGGGCCTCTTCGACCTGCGCCTGGCCTGGGCCCTCGATCCCAGGGAGGAGGTGCCGGCGGGACCCTTTCCCGGGGTGCGCCAGCGGGGAGAAGACCTCGGGGAGCGCCTCTTTCTGGCCCTGTCCGAGGCGGCGGCCGAGTCCGGATCGGTGGCGGCCCTGGGGAGCGACCATCCCACCCTGCCGCTGGAGCTGGTCCACCGCGCCTTCGACCTGCTGGACCACGGAGCCCAGGTGGTGCTCGGTCCCGCCGAGGACGGGGGTTACTATCTGATCGCGCTGCGCGCCGACGCCGTCGACCGGCGCCTGTTCGAGGGGATCGCCTGGAGCACCGACCGGGTCTTCCCCGAGACCCTGGCGCGCTGCCGCGATCTCGGGCTGATTGTCGAGCTGCTGCCGCGGGCCTCCGACGTGGACACGCCCGACGACCTGCGCCGTCTGGCCGCGCAAATGACTGAGGACGACCTGGGCTGCCCCCGCACACGCGGGCTGCTGCTCGCCTGGAGCCGGATATGAGAATCCTGACCGCGGAGACCATGCGCGAGGTGGACCGCTCGGCCATCGAGGGCCTGGGCATCCCCAGCCTGGTCCTGATGGAGAACGCCGCCATCGGCGTGGTCGACGCCGTCGGCGAGGCCGCCGGAGCGATCGGCGCCGCCGAGTCGGCCGCCGTCTTCTGCGGGCCGGGCAACAACGGCGGCGACGGCTTCGCCATCGCCCGCCACCTGGCCGTGCGTGGCTACGACGTCCGGGTCTTTCTGGCGGCGGGAGGGCGGAAGCTCTCCGGAGACGCCGAGGTCCAGCTCAACATCTGCCGCAAACAGGGGTTGCGGATCGACGAGGTGATCTCCACAGAGCACGCGCAAGCCGCGCTCGCCGCGGCGCGCGATCTCGACCTCGTCGTCGACGCCCTGTTCGGGACCGGCCTGGCGCGCCCGCTCGAAGGGCTCTTCGCCGAGCTGGTCGAAGGGATCAACGAGCTGCCCGTCCCCTGCGTGGCGGTCGACCTGCCGAGCGGCCTGAACGGCAGCCGGGCGGAGGTCATGGGGCCGCACGTCCGCGCCGCCCTCACCGTGACCTTCGCGGCCCCCAAGGTGGCGCACGTCCTGCCTCCGGCGTCCGACGCCGTGGGCGAGCTGGTGGTCACCGACCTGGGGATTCCGCCCTCGCTGGTCGAGCAGGCGCAGGAGCCCGAAGGGAGGCTCCACCTGCTGGTCGAGGGAGAGCTGGCCGGGCTCCTCCCGCCGCGCGAGCGCGACGCGCACAAGGGGGACTTCGGCCATGCCCTGATCGTGGCCGGCTCCCCAGGGAAAGCGGGCGCCGCGATCCTGGCCGCCCGGTCCGCCGTGCGCGCGGGCGCCGGCCTGGTGACCGCGGCCGTGCCCGAGCCGATCCTCGCCACCGTCGACCTTGGCTCGATCGAATCCATGACCCTCCCCCTGCCCTCCGGCCCCGCCGGCCAGCTCGCCGAAGAGGCGGCGGAGCGGGTCCTGGAAGCGGCCCAGGGCAAGGCCGTGCTGGCCCTCGGTCCCGGGCTCGGGCAGGAGCCGGGAGCGGTGGCCGCGATCCAACGCATCGTCCGCGAGAGTCCGCTCCCTCTGGTGATCGACGCCGACGGGGTGAACGCCTTCGCGGGAAAGGCCGGCGATCTCGTAGGCCGTCCGGCCGAGACCGTGCTCACCCCGCATCCCGGAGAGCTCGGAAGTCTGCTCGGCATCCCCACCTCCGAAGTGCAGGCCGACCGCCTGGCCGCTGCCCGCCGTGCCGCCCTGGAGACCGGAGCCATCGTGGTCCTCAAGGGAGGGAGGACCCTGATCGCCACGCCCGAGAAGGAGGTCTGGGTCAACTCGACCGGCAATCCCGGCATGGCCACTGGCGGCACCGGCGACGTCCTCACCGGCCTCGCCGCCGGCCTGATCGCCCAGCGCGAGGCCTATGGGCTGGAGGTGCTGGACGCGGTCCTGCTGGCCGTCTATCTCCACGGCCTGGCGGGAGACTTGGCGGTTGAGCGGGTAGGGGAGCAGGCCCTGGCGGCCGGAGATCTGCTGGATTCTCTTCCTGCTGCGTTCGCCCACCTCAGAAGCGCCTGAGAGCCTTCCCGAGCCTCCTCCGGCTCCCCGTTCGAGCTGGGTGTCCGCCGAGCACGGAAGGGGAGTGGCAGCAGCATGGTACGCTACACCCATGATAACAACCATTGACAAGGCAGGGCGCGTGGTCATTCCCGCCGAAGTGCGTAAGCGGCTCGGTCTCAATGCAGGTACAGAGCTCGAGATGGTGATCGAAGGCTTCGCCATCCGCCTCGTCCGGGCGGTGGCCGGTCCCGAGCTCGTCCGACGCGGCGAGCGCCTGGTCGCCCGTCCTCGGGCGGCGGAGGGAGAGCGCACCGAGGTCGACGTAGCACGGTTGATCGAAGAGGAGCGGGATCGGTGGCCGGGCTGAGGGGCATCTTCTTCGATACCAGCGTGCTGATTGCCGGAATGATTGACTTTGGCCGCAGCGCGCATCACGCCCTGCTGCTGATGGATGCGGTCGCGGATGGCCGGATCGAGCGCCCGCTGACCGCCTGGCATTGCTGCCTCGAGTTTTATGCGGTGACGACGCGCCTGCCTGAAGAATACCGCCTTGAGCCGGAGGTCGCCCTGCGATTCCTACGGGAGGAGATCTTCGCGCGCTTCTCGGTACACGACCTTCCAGCGGAGCTGCGAGAGGATCTCTTTGTCTCTGCCATAGGAGAGGGCACAACGGGTGGCAGGATCTACGATGCCCACATCGCCGAGATCGCGCGGCAGACTGGCGCGCGGCTCGTGGCCACCGAGAACCGTCGCCATTTCACCCCTCTACTCCGCCATGGCATCCGCGTCTTGGTCAGTGCCGAGTTGGTCCACGAGATCGGGCGCTGAGCGGGCTCCCGCAGAGCCGCAATACCTGCCGCCCCATGACCCCTCCTGACACCTACCGCGTCTTCCTCTCGGCCGTCACACGGGAGCTGGGCTCCTATCGGAAGGAGGTCGCCCGGGTGCTGCGGCGCAAGGAGATCGAGGTCCGGGAGCAGGAGCACTTCCGCCAGGGTCCGGCGACGCTGC
>DASVEF010000050.1:0-3202 GCA_036380715.1 Thermoanaerobaculia bacterium
AGGCCGGCCTGCACCAGGGAGCTCTTGCCGGCGCCCGACGGCGAGTGCAGAAGGACGATGCGCTCGGCGCTCAACAGGTAATAGAGCCCGGCGGTCTCCTCGTCGCGGCCCCACAGCCGCTCGCCCAGCTCGAACGGGCGCGGCCCGACATACGGATTCCTGCCCACGGCGCGCACCGCCGCCGGCGCCTTCTCATCGACCGGGGCGGCGACAGCCGCCAAGCGGCGCGTCCCTTCTGCAGGATCAGGATCGTCAGTGCGGGACGTGGCATTCATGGGTCAGTCTCCTCTTCGCTCTGCCTTTTTCCCCCTCTCCCGGTGACGGGAGAGGGGGTCAGGGGGTGAGGGCTTCTCAGAACCAGCCGCCGCCCTCTGCCCCGGTCTCCACCGGCGCCTCCTCGTCCGCCGTCTTTTCGAGCTGCACGCGCAGCTCCTTCAGGAAATCGGCGGCGGTGCCCCAGTAGATGTCGATGCGCGGCTCGCCGCGCCCGCGTCCGGCGCTGCGGTCGGTGCCGAAGTAGCCTTCCAGATACTTCCGCGCCCGCTCCACGTCGGCCAGGCTGTGCTCCTCGGGGTCCACCTGGACGCCGACGTGGGAGTACTGCTTGAGGTCGGCGCAACCCTCGAGGGTCATGATCAGCCGGAAGAGGACGCGGAAGGTCCAGCCGTCGAGCGGGAAGCCGAGGAAGAGCAGCGAGCTCTCGGTGAGCGAGCCGCGCACCGCGGCGGGGATCAGCTTGTAGGTCGCGGTGGCGATCAGGTAATCGAAGAAGTCGTCCTCGGTGAGCACCAGGGATTCGGGCTGGCCGAAGACGCCGAAGACGTGGTAGACGACCGGCTTCTCGGCGCTCGGCTGCCCCTCGAAGCGCGGCTCGCGGGGATGGCTCTGCTCGGTCGGCCGCCAGTCGCAGGCGAGCAGGGTCGGCTGCCGGCCGGCCGCCTTCAGCGACTTGTAGAGCAGGGTCTCGGAGCTGGCGTTGATGTAGATCGACGCCGGCAGCTCGGTGAGGACGCGGTAGGGGCAGCGCTTGCTGGCGCTCCGCCCGGCGATCACCGTGTCGAGGATCTCAGGGAGCGGACGGCTCCGCAGGGTCTCGTCGAGAATGTCCTCGTTGCGCTCCAGGACCTGCCGGCGGAGCTGCTGGAGCACGGCGCTCTGGGCGTACTCGCGGTCCTGGCTGATGCTCAGGTACTGGGTCACCTTGGCCAGGTCGGTGCGCTCGTAGTCCTCCAGAGGAAACTCCTCGGCGTCGGCCAGACGGCCGGCCAGCTCCCGCGTGGTGCCGGTCAGGGCCTCGCCGACGTCCGGCCCGAGAATGGGGATGAACCGGCCCTGGCGCACCCGGCGGCAGATGGACTTCCACTTGGCGAAGTCGCCGGCCTCGCCGGCGAAGCCCGGCTCGTACCAGATGCGCCCGCTCTTGAGACGCAGATAGAGCGCCGGCATCCAGGCGTCGGGCCGGTCGCGCACGGTCCCCCGCGCCACGGCGAGAGCGCGGTCGATCTGGCCGTCCTTGCCCAGCTCGGACAGGAAGACAGGGATGGCCTTCTTCATCGTCTCCATGGTGATCTTGCCCTGCATGGCGATGATCGCAGTCACGCCGGCCTCGGCCAGGCGCGGCGCCAGCGCCGCGTGCGGCGCCCCGTCCGCCGTGCCGCCGCTCTCGCAGGAGGCGAGGACCACCAGGCGCGGCGGCTGCGGCAGCTCGCGCATGCGCTCGACCAGGGCGGCGCCCTCGATGCGGGCGACGTTGCCCTCCTCGTCCTGGAAGAAAAGGTAGGGCGTCTTGCCGCGCACCAGGGCGCCGTGGCAGACCAGATAGAGGACGTCCACCCCATCGCGCAGGCGGGCGGCGAGGCGGTCCAGGGTCAACGGCTCCTCCTGCCCCAGCACGGTGAGACGGACGGTGTCGCCGAGCGATTCCCGGGCGCGGGAGATCTCGCCGTCGAGGTCGACGGCGGCCAACTGGTAGCGTTCGAGGTCCGCCGGCGCCGCCACCGCGACCACGGCCGTGAGGTTGAATTTCGGCCGCAGCTTCACCGGGCGCCAGTCCTGACTGAACAGGAAGCGGGAGAAGAGGATCTTCTCCGAAGTCGCCAAGGGGGCCTGGGTCTCCGGATCGACGAGCAGCTCCCAGCGCAGATTGTGGAGCTCGGGGGCGGTGGGCCCCACCAGTAGCCGCAGGCGCAGGAAACGGCCGGTGGCTTCGACCGCGGTCCTCGCCCGGCAATAGAGAAGGCGCGTCTTCTCGTCGGCGAAGACCTGGGCGGAGAGGGCCTCGCCATAGGCCCGGGGGTCCTGCTGCAAAGCCAACAGCTCTTCGAGGTCGAGAGCGGCCGGCCCGCTCACCGGCGCCACCTCGCCCTGGCTGTCAGGATGGGTGAACCGCAGATCCACCTGGTAGGCCTCGGAGGTCACACGGCGGAGACCCAATTCGAGCTCGGCGTAGAGATGAGGAGTGGTACTCATGGAGCGGTCTCCTGTGTGTCCTGTCCAAGAGAACGCAGAGCGGAGGAAAAGGCGGCCACGGACCCTCACCCCCAGTGCTCTTTCAGTCCCCTGTCCCCTCCCGGCACTCCCGGTAGGCGCGCCAAGCCTCCACGTAGCTCTCGGGCCGGTCCTCCGGAGCCCTGCCCAGCCGCGCGGAGAAGGCCTTCAGGCAATCCTCGCAGTCTTCTTCAGTATTGTAGCATCTCGCACTGCGCGCCCGGAGGCGGCCGAGCAGGAAGCTGGTGTAGTCGCTGGGATTGGCCCAACGCCGCACCGTCTTGTCCGGCGACGCCGTCAGGACGTACTGGCCGTCCGGACTGAACGAGGCCGCCGCGACGTCTTCCTCATGTCCCGGCAGCGTGGCCAGGAGCTCGCCCGTCTCCGCGTTCCAGAGGCGCACCTCGTCTGCGGAAGCGGTCACGAGCCGGGCGCCGTCCGGGCTTAAGGAGACCGCGGCGACCTCCACCTCATGCCCCCCCAGGATCGCCAGGACCTCTCCCGTCGCGACGCTCCAGATCCGCGCCGTCTTGTCCGCGGAAGCGGTCGCGAGCCGCTGGCCGTCCGCGCTGAACGACACGGCGGTGACCTGGCGGGTATGACCCGGGAACGCGGCGATCCGCTTTTTCGAGCGGACATCCCAGATCCTCGCGACTCTGTCCTCGGACGCGGTGGCGAGCCGGGAGCCGTCCGGGCTGAGGGCGGCGGCGAGGAC
>DASVEF010000051.1:0-4480 GCA_036380715.1 Thermoanaerobaculia bacterium
GCATTTGGGGCCCCGGTCATGCAGGGCCGACGACTACGGGGCCGAGCGTATGGGTGCCGGAGGATAGACTTGAAGAGGCCCGAGAGCTTCTGCCTCCCATAGTCGAATCAGCCGAGTCTCAAGAGAGCGACTGACCCGATCGGCAGTACCGAGCCAACTCACTGAGGAACCAGCCATGAACGAGCTGATCTTTATCGTAGAGGAGGCGCCTGAGGGTGGTTATACCGCTCGCGCTCTCGGAGAGTCGATTTTCACGGAAGCGGATGACTTGACACAGCTTCAGGAACAGGTGCGCGATGCCGTTCTCTGCCATTTTGACGACGAGGAAGCGAGGCCGAAGCTGGTCCCAAGTAGCACTGCTGCCCCGGCTCAGGCGAGATAGAGGCGTCCATGCTTTTCACCGTCCCCGCCCTGGCGCGGCCCTGAGCGCTCGTCAGCCGCTCGCTAAATGAGAGATCACCTTGGGGCGGGTCCGAGGACCCGCCCCAGGGCTTGCCGCCGTTCGGCGGCCCTACTTGGGGGTAACCGCCACGGAGGTTGCCGTGCCGAAGATCTGGAGCTCGGCGGCGCGAGCTTCGCCACCCTTTGGTGTGATCTGAGGAGGATTGCCGACCAGGCAGCTCGTGCTGTTGGTCGGATCGTTGTCCTCTTGGCCGGCGACGCCGAGGTACCCTTGATAGATGGGCGAGCCGGTGCACTTGTTGTGGAGCGCTTCGAGCTTGATGTGCGTGGCGACGATCGGCGGCACGCTGAAGGTCCGGATCGTGGTGTCCGGCACCAGCGGCCGCAGGGTGCTCGACGGGAAGGCGTTGGCGGGGCTGGTGAAGATCGGAGTGAAGCTGGTCGGCAGCGTGCAGAAGGCGTTGGCCAGCGAGGCGTTGCAGGTGAGCAGGCGGAAGCCGTGAATGGAGGAGTAGCGGCTCTGGAGAACCACCCCCTCCTGCACCTCGAGCATGCCGCTGACCTGGAACCGGTTGAAGAGCCGGCCGGTCGGCAGCTCGATCGTGACCTCCGGGGTGGCGACGGTGACCGATGGCGCCGAGTCGAGAGCCTGCCAGTTGGTCTCCTCGGTATCGTCGATAAGCTCGGCGTGGTCGATGCCTTCGCCGGAGGCCATGGCTCCCTTCGCGGACGACGCCCAGTTGGTGGGGAGGCCGACGGTGACGATCGATCTCTGGCCCGCGATGAACGTGCGGGTGAAGCGATGGTGGCCATAGCCGTTCGCGCGCACCAGGAACTCGTAGGTGCCGGGGGCGAACAGACGGGTGTCGCTCAGTGGGGTCGAGGCGATCGTGTCGGCCACGGGAGTGGCGCGGGCCTCGTAGCGGCCGACGAACACTTCGCCCTCCACCGGGACTTTGCCCTCCTCATTGGCGACGAGCTGGAAGGTGATGTCGGCGTTGATCTCGTGCGGCGAGCTGTAGTCCGGCCGGGGATCCCAGTCGTCGCTGCCCGAGCTCGCGGCGAGCTGGCCCAGGCCGCGGCGGGCGAAGGCGCGCCACATCTCGACCTGGTTCGACGGCCAGGACAGCGCCGGATCGTTGGCCCGTGCCAGGTCGGCGGCGAGATAGGCGTCGCGCGCGTCGACCATGCTGGGGGTCGATGGCATGAGGAGCATGGCGTCGTGCATGATCTGGACCCAGCGCCGGTTGCCCGGGCAGCGGTCCGACGGCAGGTCGCCGCTGGCGCAGCGCTTCTGCAGAGTGGCGTCGCCGCTGGGGTAGGAGGCGTTGTGCTTGGAGATCAGGGCCTGGCGGATGTCGAAGTTCGTAGCGCTCCAGATCTCGCCGTCCGAGTGCACCTGGGCGATGTCCGGGCACTCGTCGGTGACGTCCAGGATCGTGAGGTTGCAGGCGAAGTCGTAGCCGACGTCGCCATAGTTGAGGGGGCTCGAATTCATCGCGTAGTTGCGGATGCCCTTCGTGGAGTCACCCGTGACATAGGCGCCCACCGCGAAGGGGTTCTGGCCGGCGTCCACCAGACCGAAGCCGTTGAGGAATTCGATGGCCGTCAGGTCGGACCAGCTCTCGCCCATGGCCCCGCCCTGATCGCCTCCCAGGCCGTTGTCAGGGTCGACCATGCGGTTCTGGATCAGGTGACCGTACTCGTGGGCGATGACGGCGGCGTCGAAGTCGCCGTCGACGCAGGGTGTGTAGATGGCGCCGCCGATCGTCTGCCAGAGATACATGTTGGTCATCGGCGCGATGCCATCGTTGAGCGTCAACTGGTTGGCGTTGTCCCGCCCGGTGTAGGCCGGGGCCCCCTGGAGCGCGCCGGCCTGGGCATTGCCGAGCTCAGGATCCTGCTGCTTGGTCGGGAGCGTCTGGCCGAAGTTGCTGATCTGCGCCACGCCCTCGCGCTCCCGCAGGCCGAGGTGGTAGGCCCAGTCGTGGACCCGGTTGTGGATGACGAAGAGATTGGTGATGGCGGCGTCGATGTCGTTGCTGTTGTGGAGGCCGCCGTGGACGATGCGGGTGGGATCGCACGCCGACTCGAACCACTCGTTGGTCCACGGGAAGTCGTAGACCCGCTGCTGGCTCGGATCGGGGGAGGTCACCTGCGGCTGATAGGGACCGCCTCCGCTCAGGAACGCCGCCCAGGCCTCGGAGGCCCGGTCGTTGTTGCCGGTCGTGGTGTTCGAGGGCAGGTTGGTGACCGGGTTGAAGTCCCAGGCGATGTTGTGCGATGACGACCCGGCGAAGCCGGCTTGGCACTCGGGCAGCGAGGCTCCGCTCGACAGCTCGTCAAACCAGCATCCCAGGATGCGGGTGTCGGCCGTGCTGTGGTCGAGCGGTGGGTTGGCGGGGAAGAAGCGCCACTTGGGATTGGTGTTGATCTCGGGGCTGCCCTCGAAGGTGACGGTCCCGGTGTAGCTCGTCGGCGCGATCTGCGTGGCGTTGAAGGGACAGACCTCGACGTAGTAGTCGCCAGCGGGCACGCCGCCGCCCGGTTCATAGATGGCCACCTCGGTGCCGAAAAGCAGGTCGATGCCGGCGACGCTGTTGCTGTTGCAGGTGGGGTCGCCGGCGTAGACGGTCAAGGTCATGTCGTTGGCGGCCACCGTCCCGGCGAGGGTGGCGACGAGCCGCGACCAGCTCTCGGTCGGCGCGGCGGTGAACGGGCCGTGGCAGGGGCCGCACTGGCTGCCCTGAGAGGGCGGATACTCGCCCTGGTAGGTCTCGGTCCTCTGGTTGTCCGTATCGACCGGCGCGGACACGGAAGCGATCCCGCCGCCCTCGGCGGCCCGATGGACCCGGTTCTGGCCGACCAGCACCTGGCCGCTCACGGCGTCCACGAACACGGTATAGCCCAGCGTCTCGGCGGGCGTGACGTTGAGCACGATGGTCTCGTAAGCGGGCACGGCTCCGGCGCCGGGCATGCCGAGCGCCACCAGACGCGCGCGCTGCGGATGGGAGAGCCCCGCCACGTTGAGCAGGGTCCAGCTCTCGTCCTGGCCCGCTTGGCCGATGCTGCCCGCGCCTGTGGGCAGGCCCAGGAAGGCGGCCGCGCGGAGCCAGGCCTGTGTTGCCCCGAGCACGGGCTCGCCCAGGGCGCCGGCCTCGCCGATCGACGAGGAAGCGACCCAGAAGAGCTTGCCGTCGACGATCCCCATCTTGATCCGGCCCTCGTGCATCACCGGGACGTCGCCGACCCGCTGGCCGAAGAGCAGGACGTGGGCGGACCCGCCGGTCAGGACGGAGTCCCGCACCAGCTCGAGGTTGTCGACGCTTTCGGCGGACAGGCCGAACAGCTCCCGGTGCGAGCGGATCCAGGAGCGGGCCGCCTGCTCCGGGTCACCCTGGAGGCCGACGGCGAGGAAGCCCCCGTCCTTCGACAGCGTGTGGATCGTGCCGAAGCGGGTCCACCGCGCGTTGCCGCCCAGGGCGCGGGCGGTGTCGAGAGCCGCGGGGGACGGCGCGACCGAGCCCTGGCGGGCGTCGAAATCTCCCCGGGCCTTGTGGATTTCCGGTATGTCGAGCGCCGCGAAAACGGCGCCGGGACCTGTTGCGAACCCAAGGAGCAGCAGGGCTGCCATCAGACGACATCTGTTCATCTCGTGCCTCCTCTCATCCGAGATCGAAAGACCTGCGGATCAAAATCAGGGGGCCTCCGGCCAACAGCAGGCAGGACGCCCTATGGCACGAGTATCGTCAAGCCGGCGGCCGGTGGATATGAGGGGAACTGCTCAGGAGCACTGGGGGGAAACCCCCATCTGGGTTTTGGCACCGGGGATCAAGGAGAACCCAGCTTCTCCGTCACCATCACGCTGATCAGCTTGGGGTTGGGCTTCCCACCGCCCTGCGCCGCCTGCTTCATCACCTGCCCGATGAGAAATCCCAGCTTTCCGGTCTGTCCGCTGCGATAGCGCTCCACTTCGACCGGATGAGCGGCGATCACGCCGTCGATGAGGGGCAGGAGCTCCGGACGCATCCGGTCGAGCAGCTCCAGCTCCTCCGCGGACAGCGGTTCGGGGCCCTTC
>DASVEF010000052.1:0-7297 GCA_036380715.1 Thermoanaerobaculia bacterium
ACTTCGGAGAGGGCTGATCCAGATTCCCCCTCTCCCGGGTGGGCGTGAGTGCGGGTGGGAGAGGGGGCTAGGGGGTGAGGGTCCAATCTGGTATCTTCCATCTCCTCTATGGCGATATCCCGGAACACTCAGAGCCACCTGGAAAAAGGCGACTTCGCGGCCCTCGAAGGCGAATGGCTGGCGAATCTTGAAACCGACCCCGCAAACCTCGACTATTTCGTGGGCGTGGCGCGCGCCCTGATCGGTAACGGTCAGGAGGGGCGCGCCCGCGACCTGCTGGAGATGCTCGACGACCAGCTCCGCGACAGCGGGCAGTGGACCACGCGCCTCAGGCTCCTGAAGCGGGCCGGGCAGATCTATCTCCCCGCCGACAAGATCCATCCGACGATCGTCTCGACGCTGGGCAAGCTCTTCGGCGACCGGCCGACCTACAAAGGGCTGTTCGAGGCCGTCGGGCTCCACCGCGCGCCGCAGGACATCCCCAAGACCTGGGAGAAGGTCGACCGGCTGGAGACGCTCCTCTCGTTCGACGTGGGCACGGTGGTCGCCATGGAGGGCAAAGGGGTCGGGCGGGTGGTCGACGCGAACCTGGGCCTGGAGAGCTTCAAGGTCGACTTCGAGCGTCACAAGGGGCTCATGGTGGGATTCAAGGCGGCCCCCAAGCTGCTCCAGCCCCTGGCGAAAGGGCACGTCCTGCGCCGCAAGATCGAGGAGCCGGCGACGCTCAAGGCCCTGACTCCGCCGGAGCTGCTGCAGGCGGTCCTGCAGAGCTACGACCGGCCGCTCACCGCGGGAGAGATCCGCGACGTCCTGCACGGCATCGTCTCCGAGTCGCAGTGGACCTCCTGGTGGTCCGCGGCCCGCAAGCACCCGCATGTGGTGGCGAGCGGCGGCGGGCGGCAGACCTACCGTTGGGCGGAGACCAGCGGTCACGCCCTGGAGTCGCTCTGGAAGGCGTTCGAGCGGGCCGACCCGCGGAGCAAGATCGACCGCCTGCGGCGCGAGGGAGCGCGCGACCCCGAGCTGCGCGAACGGATGGCGGAGGACCTGGCGCGGGTGGCCGAGGCATCGCTGGACACCGACCCCGGGCTGGCCTTCGAGATCTGGTTCGCGCTCGAGAGGACCGGTGGCGCGCCGGAGGACGTCGACTGGTCTCCCGACGCTCTCCTGTCGTACCACCCGTCGCAGGTGTTCGCCGGGATCGAGGACCGCCTCCTCCGCGAGCGCGCCTATGCGATGGTGCGCGAGCGGCGGGAGGACTGGACCAACCTCTACCGGGAAGCGATGACGCGGGAGACCGATCCGCGCGCCCTGGAGATCCTGGCCGACGGCCTCGCCCAGGGCGCGCCAAAGGAGCTGGAGCGCTTCATCGACGGCCTCCTGGCCCAGCCGCACCGCAATCCGGCGGCCTTCACCTGGCTCGCCGAGCGCGCCGCCAACGACGAGGCGCTCCGCGCCCGCAACCCGCTGCGCCTCATGCAGCAGATCCTGACCACCATGTCGCGCGACGACTTCGCGCCCTACCGGCTGCGCCTCGTGGCCCTCGCCGACTCCGGCGGCACCTTGCCGCGCCTGCTCGCTCATCTGAACGAGGAGCACGCCGCCCAGGTCGCCGACGCGGTGCACCGGGCGCCGGTGCTCGCGCCCTACCAGCGCGACCAGCTCACCAATGCCATCCAGCTCCGCTTCCCCGCCCAGCGCAAGGACACCGGCCCGGCGGCCCTCTACGCCACGATGGAATCGATCGAGGCCAAGCGCGCGGAGCTGCAGCAGATCCTCTCCGTGGACATCCCGGCCAACCGCAAGGCCATCGAAGAAGCGCGCGCCATGGGTGACCTGCGCGAGAACTTCGAGTACAAGTCGGCCCGGCAGCGCCACGAATACCTCAACGCCCGCGCCTCGGCCCTCAACGCCGAGCTCTCCCGCTCCCGGCCGATCGACACCACGGGCATGGACACCTCGGAGGTGCGCATCGGCACCCGCGTCCACCTCGCAGGCGACGGTGGCCCGCGCGTGATCACCATCCTCGGCCCCTGGGAGAGCAAGCCCGAGGAGGACGTGATCTCCTACGAGTCCGACCTCGCCAAGGAGCTGCTCGGCAAGAGCGTGGGGGCGGAGGTCGGGATGGGCGGCGAGAGGTGGCGGATCGAGCGGATCGAGGCGTACAGGTAGGCCCTCACCCCCTGACCCCCTCTCCCGTCACCGGGAGCGGGGGAAAAACGCACGAACGCCTGGTGGGGCGTCTCTACAACAAACTTTGGGCGGGAGGTGGCGCCCCTCTCCCGGTGACGGGAGAGGGGACGGGGGTGAGGGCCGGAAGGGCGGGGGCTCGGTTCGGGCTCGGCCTAACTCCCCGACAGCTCCACCGTAGCCCGCCGGTACCGCAGCACCACCCGCGAGCCGTCCGAGATCAGGAACTCCAGGTCCGAATACGCGTTGAGCATCGCCCGGCCTTCGGGGCTCCGCGCCGCCACCAGGGTCTGCGGCTGCTCGCCCTCCAGGCCCCGCTGGATCCAGCGCTCTCCGAGCCAGACGAACTGCCGGCCGGCGACCTCGCTGGTGGTCAGCGGCAGCGGCGCGGGGCTGTTGTCGCCGAAATACGTCTGGACCGTGACGACCGCTTCCGCCGGGGGCTGCAGGTTGCGCTGCTCCTGCTCCACGCTCTGGTTGAGCAGGAAGAGGGTGAACACGAAGGCGAGCCCCATGGCCGCCGACGTCCGCAGGGCGGGCTGAAAGGCCATACCGCCGAGAAAGACCTGCAGCCGCCTCCGCCAGCCCGGCGCCGCCTCCTCGGCCGCGATCCTCTGCCGCACCTCCTGGGCGATCGCCCGCGGCGGGGCCACCCGCTCCATGCGCCGCACCCCGATGACGAGGCGCTGCATGGATTCGAGCTGGGAACGGCAGGCGGCGCAGCCGCCCAGATGATGCTCCAGCTCCTGGGTTTCGAAGAAACCGATCTCTCCGTCCAGATAGGACGAAAGCTGCTCGGTGGACAGGTGACGATTCATGGCTCAAGTCTCCAAGAGAGCCCGGAGCTGGTCCCGGCCGCGCGCGATGCGCGAACGGACGGTACCGATCCGGACCCCCAGAACCTCTGCGATCTCCTCGTAGGAGAGCCCTTCGATGTCGCGCAGGATCACGGCCTCTCGAAAGGCATGAGGCAACCGGGCGAGCCCTGCGGCCACCCGGCGGCCCTCATCGGCGGCGACGGCGAGATCTTCCGGCCCGCGGGCCGGGTCTGGATACGCCACCTCGCCGTCTCCCGTGGCCTCCCCGATGGGCATCGTCAACGGACGCCACCGGGAGAGGCGGTCGCGACAGTGATTGATCGCGATCCGGAAGATCCAGGTCTTGAGCGAGGAGCGCCCTCCGAAGCTCCCGAGGTGCCGGTACACGCGCAGGAACACCTCCTGCGTCAGGTCCGCCGCCTCCTCCGGGTTACCCGATAGACGAAACGCCAGGTTGTAGACCATTCCTTCAAAGCGCGCATAGACCTCGTTGAAGGCTTGCGCGTCCCCACACCGATGCCGCTCCACCAGCTCGGCATCGATTTCCAAGTCATGAACGACAGCGGATACCGTGGCTACCCCCACCGGGACCCTCCCAGGGCGCATACGCACACGCCCTTTCTAAATCAATAGACGGGCGCAGGGCCTGGAAAGTTCCCGAAACCTACTTCGCCGTTTTTGCGACCGGCAGACCCGGCGCGTCCGAGCCCTGGCCGTAGTAGGCCAGGACGCCCCGGACGATCGCCTCGGCGACTTTCTGGCGGTACGCCCGGGTCTGCACCAGCTTCCGATCCTGCTCGTTGGCCAGATTGCAGACCTCCAGCAGGATCTTCGATGGCACAGAATTGTACCGGAGAACCGCGGGCACCCAGGTGCTCTTGTTGCGGATGATCTTGTCGCGCACCGGCTTGAACGGGTGGACCGCCAGGCCCAGGGCGTCGAACGACGCGATGATCTGCTTGGCCAGCTCGCGGGAGAGGCCCTCGCTCTTCACTCGCTCCTCCCACGGGAAGATGACCGTCGGGCTCTCCTGCACCTCCCGGCGCGACGCGTACACCGGGCCGCTCTTGCTGAAGCTCCCCCCCCGCATGTCGGCCGCCGGAATGTAGGCCATGGCGCCGCGCAGCGAAGGGTGCAGGGAGTCGGCGTGGATGGAGAGGAACACCACCTTCTGCGGATCGCTGTCCTGCCGCTGGACCGCCCGCCGGTAGACGCTGTTGGCCAGATACCAGCGCAGGTTCACGCCGACCTTGGCGTCCGCGATCGGATAGGGGGGCGTGGTAAGCACGGAATGCCCGCGGGAGAACGGCAGCACGTCGGCGTCGTGGACGCGGTGCTCGGACCCGTCGCGGGTGGTGACGTGGACCTTGGCCAGGGTGTGGGTCTCCAGCAGCCGCTGGGTCCGCACCGCGATGTCGTAGACGTAGAGGCTCTCCCAGACTCCTCCCATGCTGGCGCCGGAGTCCTGGCCGCCGTGGCCGGCGTCGAGGATCACCGTGATCCCCTCCAGCCCGCGGGCGCGCACCTGGTTGCTGAACTGGGCGCTGGCGCGCAGGCTCGCCTCGTACTCGACGCGCCGGGGGTTCCCCTCGGGCAGGAACTCGGGCTGCAGCAGGTCGAACGGGATCTTGACCCGGTAGCCGATCGGAATGTCCGTCACGTCCGCGATGCCGCTGCGGTGCGCGATGTCGGCCGCCAGCGCGTTGACGTCGACGGCGTGGACGCGGCCGGTGAAGCGGACCACGACGCTGGAGTAGAGCGCCTCGCCCGGCCGCAGGCGGTAGATGGCGTATTCGCCGTCCTTGTCCCGCCCGTAGTCGAGGTGGTACGGCGTCTCGGGGACCGGCAGGACGGCGCGGAACGCCGGCCGCAGCAGCTCCGAGGGGATGACCACGGCCGTGCCGCTCGGCACGTCGTCGTCCATCAGCTCGTTGTACTCGCGGATAGCGCGGAAGTTCTCGCCGGTGCCGGTGAACCACTGGGAGAGCTGCCACAGGCTCTCACGCCGCAGCGGCCCCACCCCGCGCGCCTGGTGGCGCCAGCCGTCGGCCTGCCCCTTGTCCTGAGGGAACAGCTTGCCCGCGGTGCGGCGCTGCCATTCGTCGGAGAGGAGGGCGAAGGGAACGCGGTAGCGCATGCCCGCGTGCATCTCGCTCGTCCCGCCGTTGGCCTCCACCACCTGCGGCGCGAGCCGGTCGTCCCCGCACAGCCGGCGGGTGAAGGCGTACAGCCCCTCGCCCCGCCTGGGCACCGCCTCCAGGAAGATCCCCTCCTCGGTCAGCGTCACCACCGCCCCGTCTTCTACGGGGACGCGGACCGTGCGGGAGGAAAGCGCGGGCAGGGTCTTCGTCGGCGCCGCGACGGCGGCCGGCAAGGCCAGCAGAAAAACGAGAAGCGGCAGAACCGCGTGGAAAACAGCGCGCCGGCAGGAGACCCTGACTGCCGTGTCCCGTTGCATCGCCTTCAGCCGGCCTCCGCTCCGCGGAAGCTCGGCGCCACCCGCCATTCCGCCTGGGCTTCCACAGCCCGCGCGGCGCGGAGGGCCGTCGCCTCCTCGAAAGGCCGTCCCATGATCTGCAACGACAGAGGGAGCCCGCGGTCGTCCATCCCCGTGGGCACCGCGATCCCCGGCAGCCCGGTCAGGCTGGCCGGCGTGGTGAAGATGTCCGAGAGATACATGGCCAGCGGATCGCCGACCTTCTCGCCGATCCCGAACGCCGCGCCCGGACTGGTCGGCGTCGCCAGCACGTCCGCCGTCTCCAGGGCGGCGGAAAGCTCGCGCCGCATCCGCTCCAGCACGCCGCGGGAGCGGCCGTAGTAGGCCTCGTAATAGCCGGAGGAGAGGGCGAACGTGCCGAGCATGATGCGCCGCTTGACCTCGGGGCCGAACCCCTCGCTGCGGCTGTTGACGTAGAGGTCGAGCAGGTTGTCCGCCTGCGCCCGCCGGCCATAGCGCACGCCGTCGAAGCGGGCCAGGTTGGCGCTCGCCTCCGAGGTGGCGATCACGTAATAGACGGCGACCGCCGCCTCCAGGCTGGGGACCGACACCTCGACGATCTCCGCGCCCGCCCTCTCCAGGTGCGCGAGCGCCTCCCGCCAGCCGGACGCGCTCGCCTCGGGAAGGCGGGAGAAGTCGATCTCGCGGATGACGCCCACGCGCATCCCCTGGATCCCCTCCTCGATGCGGGCGAGGTAGTCCTCCACCGGGCGGTCCGAGCAGGTCGCGTCATTGAGATCCGGGCCGGCGATCACGGACAGGCCGAGCGCGGCGTCGCGGACGTTGCGCGCCAGCGGCCCGATCTGGTCGGTCGAAGAGGCGAAGGCGACCAGGCCGTAGCGGGAGACGCGCCCCCAGGTCGGCTTGATCCCGACGATGCCGCACAGCGCGGCCGGCTGGCGGACCGAGCCTCCCGTGTCGGAGCCGAAGCTCAGGGGGACGCTCCCCGCGGCCACCGCGGCGGCCGGACCGCCGCTCGATCCGCCGGGCACCGTGCTCAGGTCCCACGGGTTACGGGTGACCTGGTACGCCGAGTTCTCGCACGACGAGCCCATGGCGAACTCGTCCATGTTCGACCGCCCGAGCACCACGGCTCCCGCCGCGAGCAGCCGCCCCACCGCGGTCGCGGTGTACGGGGCCACATACCCCTGGAGGATCTTCGAGCCGCAGGTGACCGGCATCCCCGTGAGGCTCAGGTTGTCCTTGAGAGCGATCGGAACCCCGGCGAGCGGCCCCAGATCCTCGCCCGCGGCGATCCGGCGGTCGAGGTCGGCCGCCCGCTCGCGGGCCTGGCTCTCGAAGACCTCCAGATAGGCCGAGATCAGAGGCTCCACCCGCGCGGTGCGGGCCAGAGCGGCCTCGGTCACCGCCACGGCGGACAGCTCGCGCGAGCGCACCCGGCGCGCCACCTCTTCCACGGAGAGCTCCCAGATCTCAGGCATCTTCTCCGCCCCCCTTCACCTCCGGGACGACCAGGAACTCGCCGAGCGCCGAGGCCGGCGCGTTGGCCAGGAACAGCTCGCGAGGCAGGCACGGGCGCTGCCGGTCCTCCGACTCGCGGACCGGAGCCGTGGGAGCGGCGTCCCCCTCTCCGGTCTCATAGCTCTGGAGCTGATCGATATAGTCGACGATCTTGCCCAACTGGTCGACGAAGCGGCCCTCTTCTTCCGGGGTGAAACGGAGCCGGGCCAGGGAGGCGATTTTCCTTACTTCTTCGGGAGTTAATGCCATGGCCTTCAAGTGGAAGTTTAGCCGCGGAGATCGCACAAGGCAATCACAAATTCCACAGCGG
>DASVEF010000053.1:0-2369 GCA_036380715.1 Thermoanaerobaculia bacterium
CCGTGGCGGTGTTTGGCGATGATGATCTCGGCGAGGCCTCGGAGGGTGGGGTCGGCGGGGGTGTAGACCTCGGGGCGGTGCACGAAGGCGACCTGGTCGGCGGCCTGTTCGATGACGCCGGATTCGGCCAGGTCGGCGAGCTGGGGGCGCGGGTCGCTGCGGCGGGTCAGCTCCCGGTTGAGCTGGGAGAGGACGAGCACCACGACGCCGAGCTGGCCGGCCAGCTCTTTGAGGCGGCGGGTGATGAGAGCGATCTCCAGGCGGCGCTGTTCGACGGGGACG
Source organism: Thermoanaerobaculia bacterium (assembly GCA_036380715.1). Taxonomy (GTDB): domain Bacteria; phylum Acidobacteriota; class Thermoanaerobaculia; order Multivoradales; family UBA5704; genus UBA5704. The sequence continues at coordinate 283 of DASVEF010000053.1, forward strand.
CCGGCGGTGACGAGTTGGAGGTAGTCCACGACCAGGAGGGCGAGGTCGGGATAGCGGGCTTTGAGCCACCAGGCTCTCGCCTCCAGGTCGCGGAGGACGAGGCCGGAGGTGTCGTCGAGGTAGAGGGGCGCGGCGGTGAGCTGGCGGGTGGCGGCGTAGAGGTCTCGCCACTGTTGGCTGGAGAGGTGCCCCACCCGGAGGTAGCGGGCGGCGATGTCGGCTCCGGCGGAGCCGAGCTTCAAGCCCAGCTCGTCGGAGCGCATTTCGAGGGAGAAGGCGCCGGCGGGCAACTGGAGATCGACGGTCACGTGGCGGGTGACGTCGAGGGCGAGGGAAGTCTTGCCCATGCCGGGCCGGCCGGCGATGACGTAGAGGCCTCCGCGCAGGAAGCCGGGGCCGAGCCGGTCCCACTGCGGGAAGCCGGTGGTGAGACCGGTCAAGGTCTCGAAGCGCCTTTCTTCGATGGCGACGAGGAGGCGGTCGAGGACGGTGCCGGCGCCGATCCAGCGCACGCGGGCGGCGCGGCCGAGGAGGTGGTCCGCGGCGCTCCGGAGGTCGGTCAGCAGCTCGGTGACCGGGCGCGCGGTCGAGGCGGCGGCCTGGATGGCGCGCTGCGCATCGGCGATGAGATCGCGCCGGACGCTTCGTTCCCGGACGATCTCGGCGTATTCGTCGAGCCGGCTGATGTCGGGCAGATCGACGTCGAGGGTGGCGAGATAGGCGAGCCCTCCGGCGGCGGCCAGGGTGCCGGCCTGGTCGAGGTGGGCCTGGAGAGTGAGGAGGTCGGGCGTGGCGCCAGCGTCGGCCAGGTCGAGGAAGGCCTGGTAGATCAGGCGGTGGGGCTCGAGGTACCAGTCTCCGGGCTGGAGCACCGTCCGGACGCGGGCAAGGTGCACGGGCTCCAAGAGGAGGGCGCCGAGGACGGCGCGCTCGGCTTCTTCGCTGTGCGGCAGGCCGTGTTGCCGGGTCTTCATCGCGTCTTCCTCTTCAACCGGACATCCTTGCCGCCGGTGCGGATGTGGAGGCCGGAGAGCCAGCGCGAGAGCAGGGGCGGCGGTGTGGCCCCGGTGGGGTTGTGCAGCAGCTCGGGAAGGAGCTGGCTGGTGATGATCGTGGGGAGACAGCTCTCGTCGCGGGTGCGGGTGATGAGCGTCAAGCGCTCCATGTACCAGTCGGCGGCGGAGCCGGTGAGCGGCTCGTCGAAGACGAGGAGCGGGGTCACGAGCAGGGGGACGAGGACGTCCTCGGCCGCGCTGAGGTCGCGCTGGAGGCTCCGCGCGAGCCCGGGGCCGGAGATCCAGCGTCCGGGCTGGCCGGTGCGGAGGTGCTCGGCGAGCAGGACGGTGGCGAGGGCGGTCTTGCCGGTGCCGGTGGGACCCCAGAGGGCGACCCAGCGGGGGGTTCCGGTCCACTTCTCCAGGGCCTCGGGCCAGGGACGCCGGAAGAAGGCGGACCAGCTCTCGCGGGTGAGACCGCGGAAGAGCTTGGGCACGCCGGCGTCGGCCTCGGTGAACCGGGTCAGAGCCTCCTGGGCATCGTGGCAGGTGTGGCACAGGAGGTCTGCGGGCAGCGGACCGAAGGCGACCTGGTCTTCGCCGCACCGGCTGCAGACCCAGGGCACCAGCCCTGGGCGTGTCGCGGCGGTGTCGTCGCGGGATGGGATCATGACTCCTCCGTGTTGGCGATGATTTCGAGGGCCTGCTGCCAGCGGATCTCGTCGGCGCCCGCAGCCCGCAGCAGCTCCCGGCCGGCGCGGGCGTCGAGGGGCCGCGCCGGCTCGGGCCGCTCGGCGCGTTCCTGGACGACGCGGTGGATGTAGGCGGCGGGGTTTTTCTTGGTGGCGAGGCCGGCCCGGATGAGCCGGCGAAGCAGATCGAGGAGGGGTTCGATACCGCCGATCGTCTTCGCCCACAGGCCGATCTGGGCAGGGCTTGGAAGCGGGACGCCTGCCTCTTCGAGCAGGAGATTGACTCGAAAGGTGGCGCTCTGCGGCCCCGACAGGGGCCGGAGATCCAGCGTCCGGGCTGGCCGGTGCGGAGGTGCTCGGCGAGCAGGACGGTGGCGAGGGCGGTCTTGCCGGTGCCGGT
>DASVEF010000054.1:0-2185 GCA_036380715.1 Thermoanaerobaculia bacterium
CCCTGGCCTCCCGGATCAAGGCCCTGCGGCTGGCCAAGGGATGGAAGCAGGCCACCCTGGCCGAACGGTCCGGAGTCAGCCTGGCTTCGCTCCGGCGCTTCGAGACGACGGGCCAGGTGTCTCTCCAGCACCTGCTCGAGCTCGCGTTCGCCCTCAACCGGCTGGATGATTTCGACGCCCTTTTGCAAGCACCCCGGGCATCGTCGCTCGCCGAGCTCGAGGCGGCCGAGAAACAGCCCGTGCGCCGGCGAGGCCGGGTATGAAGAAGCTGGAGGTGCGCCTCGTCCATCAGCCGGGACAGGAGCGCGTCGTCGGCTGGCTGGCGGAGGCCGGGCCACGGCCGGCCAGCCGGCAGATCTATTTCGAGTACGACCCAGCCTTCCTGCGCGACCCTCTGTGGCTGTCTCCCTTCAAGCTGCCTCCGCAACCGGGCCTCGTCGAGCACCGGGATCACGCCTTCGGCCCGATCTTCGGCCTCTTTGACGACTCGCTGCCCGATGGGTGGGGGCTGCTGCTCATGGACCGTTTCTTCGAGCAGCAGGGCCTGGCCCTGGCCGAAGTGTCGGTGCTCGATCGGCTGGCGTTTCTGGGCACGAGGACCATGGGGGCGCTCACCTATCACCCGCCGGCCGGCCCCGCGGACAGCCAGAGACGAGGGCTCGACCTGCACGCGATGGCTCGCGCCTCCCAGGAGGTGATCCAAGGCACCGCAACGGAGGTGCTGCCGCAGCTTCTCCGCGCGGGCGGCAGCCCGGCCGGCGCGCGGCCGAAGGTGCTGGTCGGAGTCTCGGGGGAGGAGATCCTTTCGGGAGAGGACGACCTGCCTCCGGGATATGTGCACTGGATCGTCAAGTTTCAGACCCGGCAGGACGCACCGGACGTGGGGCCGGCAGAGCTCGCCTACTCTCTCATGGCGAGAGAAGCGGGCATCACCATGCCGCCCACCCGGCTCTTCGAAACGGCTCAGGGAGAGCGGTTCTTCGGGGTCGAACGGTTCGATCGCCAGGGCAACCGCCGCTTTCACGTACACACCTTCGGCAACCTCATCCACGCCAACTTCCGCATCCCGAGCTGCGACTACCGCCAGCTTCTCGAGGTGACGAGAATCCTGACGAAGAATCACCAAGACGTTCTGGAGTGCTACCGCCGGATGGTTTTCAACGTGCTGGCGCACAACCGGGACGACCACGTGAAGAACTTCGCCTTCCGCATGACCCCCGAGGGCGGCTGGGAGCTGGCGCCCGCCTACGACCTCATTTTCGCTCCCGGCCCAGGTGGCGAGCACACCATGACCATCGCCGGAGAAGGGCGCGCGCCCGCCCGCGGCCACCTGCTGAAACTGGCAGATCTCGCAGGGATCTCGGAACGCGACGCCCAGGCGATCCTCGGCGAAGTGGCCTCCGCCGTGGCGCACTGGCGCACCCAGGCCCGCGTGGTGGAGGTGGGCGCGAGAAGCGCCAGGGCCATCGAAAAGGCCATCCAGGAGTGTCTCGCTCGCCTTTGAGGAGCGCAGGGGGCGGGCTGCCGTCCGCGGTGTCGCCTGATCCAGGACCCTCGGGCTTCTCCGCCGCTCTTACGCTCCAGGCACGGCTGGCGGTAGAATCGAGCGGGTGAACCTCCGTTTCCATATCGACCGAGAAACAGGGCAACCCCACATCTATGGGCACGATGTCGAGGAGAGCGAAATCGAAGATGTGCTCCGCCAACCAGGCGAAGACCGCCCTGGACGTGAGGGGTCGCGCGTTGCGATCGGTCAGACACGGGCAGGACGCTACCTCAGGGTTATCTATGTCCCGGATGCTGATCTCGATAGCGCCTTCGTGATCACGGCCTACGAGTTGAGGGGCAAACCGCTGGCCGCCTATCGGCGCCGCAGGAGAAGGAAATGAGCAAAGGTGACTTCCCTCCAGGTTGGGATGAAGAGCGAGTCCGCCGAGTCTTGGCCCATTACGAGGAGCAGACTGAGGAAGAGGCGGTCGCAGAAGATGAAGCGGCCTTCGAGGATCAGGGCCAGACTTTCATCGAAGTACCGAACGAGTTGGTACCCGCGGTTCGCGAGCTCATCGCGAGACACCATTCGGGCCGGTAAGGGGGCAGAGTGAGACTTCGAGCCGGGCGGCTTCGGCACTCGGGCATGTGTTCTAGCCGCGCCCTTTGCGGCGACGCGGGCTGGTTTGAATGGAAC
>DASVEF010000055.1:0-35542 GCA_036380715.1 Thermoanaerobaculia bacterium
TCCAGGCCGTTTTCCAGGGGACAGGGAGCGGTTTTCCGGAGAAATCCGTGTCCGCAAGGCTTAAAAACCGGGCTCAGAGCGTTCTGGGACGGGAAAACGAGCCAAAAACCGTCTGACCTCAAGAAAAAACCGCCCGCCAACCCTGGCCGAGCCGCTCCGGAGAAACTGGCGGGAGTCCGCCGCTGATCCACCGCGCGCTTGACCACCAGCAGCAGGTCAGGGCTGCGTTGGACCTTATCGATCGTCAGAGGCTCGTCCCCCGCGATCAGGGCTTCCGGGTCCCGCCGCGCCGCCTCGAAGGTCACGAAATCGTCGAGCGTGAGATAACGCCGCTCGCGCAGGGCGCTGTCCTGCTCATGTAAGAAGGTAAGTCCACTTCTCCCCTTTCTCTACGCGGCTGCTCCCCCTTTCCGCGGACAAGTTGCAGACTGCCGCGACGAGATTTAGCACTATCAAATATTTATAGTCTTGCGAAATGCGGGAACATTCGTTGCAGGAACACAGGCCAGTTGTACCGCTTCAAAGGAGTGGAACATGCCCAGGCTGCTTCGTTTCCATCCCGCTTCATGGATGCTCGCCCTTCTCCTGCTTGCCCTGTCTCTACCCGGCCCTGCCCAAGCCCAGGTTCCCACTGGCTGCTCCCGTCTGCTCCGCGCTGACGTGGTGGCCTTCGACCAGGTCTTCTTCTGGAACCGGCTCGGGGCAATCCAGCCGCAGGGGATGATGTACGCCCTGCGGCGGGACGTGGTGCCCATCTCGGGGAGCACGCTCTCCGCCGGGAACGTGCGGCTCCGTCTCGACAAGCGCCCCCGCCCGATTGTGTTGCGTATGAACGTGGGGGACTGCCTGAGGATCGACTTCCAGAACCTCCTCGCTCCCACGAAGCGGGACCAGGAGCAGCCCGCGACCCGCTGGGCCTCGATCCACGCCGTGGGCGCGGAGCTCCTGGCGATCGGCGACGACGGCTCCTTCGTGGGGCAGAACGCCAACAGCCTGGCCGACGTGGGGCAGAGCAGGAGCTACTTCCTCTACGCCGAGCGGGAGGGCGAGCACGTCCTCTTCAGTGCCGGCGCCACGAACGGCGGCCAGGGGGACGGCGGCTCGACCAACTCCGGCCTCTTCGGAGCCCTGATCATCGAGCCCGTCGGATCGGTCTGGTACCGCAGCCAGGTGACCCGCGACGACCTCGACCGGGTCACCACGGGCACGACGCAGTTTGGGCAGCCCATCATCAACTACGCGGCCCGTTACCCGGCGGGGCATCCGCGGGCCGGGATGCCGATCCTCGCCATGCTCGACGGCACCGAGATCGTACACACGGACCTCACCGCGCTGATCGCCGGCACCGGCGGCCAGCGCCACGGCTGGTTCCCCCCTAGCACGTTCCCGCCGAACGTCCACACCTATCCCGAGCGCCACCAGCCTTTCCGCGAGTTCACGATCATCTACCACGACGAGATCGGCGCCGTGCAGGCCTTTCCTGAGTTCGAGGACGCGGTCCTCGAGCACACGCTGCACGGCGGCCGCGACGGCTTCGCCATCAACTACGGCACCGGCGGCATCGGCGCCGAGATCCTGGCGAACCGCCTCCGCGTCGGACCGATGCACAACTGCGTCGAGTGCAAATTCGAAGAGTTCTTCCTGGCCTCCTGGGTGGTGGGCGATCCGGCCATGATCGTGGACAAGCCGGCCAACCGGCCGTGCGGCCCCGAGACCACGAGCCCCAACACTGTCGGGCAGGATCCCAACCTCCCGACCTTCGTGAGCCAACTGCGCAACGGGGCGCCCTGCACCCCGCTGCCCAATGCCAAGGCCACCAAGGCTTTCTTCCCGGACGATCCCTCGAACGTCTACCACGGCTACCTGAGCGACCACACCAAGTTCCGGGTCCTCCATGCCGGGACCAAGGAGCACCACATCCACCACCTGCACGCCCACCAGTGGCTGTTCACGGCCGACAGCGACAAGTCGACCTATCTCGACAGCCAGGCGCTCGGCCCCGGCAGCTCGTTCACCGCCGAGATCGCCTATAACGGGGGCGGCAATCTGAACAAGACCGTGGGTGATGCGATCTTCCACTGCCACTTCTACCCCCACTTCGCGCAGGGGATGTGGTCGCTCTGGCGGGTGCACGACGTCTTCGAGCGGGGCACGGCGCTCGACGCCAACGGGCGTCCGGCGGCGGGCTCCCGGGCCCTGCCGGACGGCGAGATCGCCGCGGGCACTCCGATCCCGGCCGTCGTGCCGCTCCCCGGCATTGGCATGGCCCCCCTCCCCCAGGCCACGGCCTCGATCGTCAACGGCCAAGTGCAGGTCACGGGGGCCGGCAATCCTGGATACCCCTTCTTCATTCCGGCGGTCGCGGGGCACCGCCCGCCCAAGCCGCCGCTCGACACCATCCACGACGGCGGCCTGCCGCGCCACAACATCACGGGCGGCACCTTCGTCGAGGCCCACACCCGGCTCGACTGGCACAAGGAGCTGCTGACCGCCGTCGCCCAGCCGCTGGCCGAGACCGGCACCGCGGTCGAGGAAGCCGCCATGGACTTTCACGCTCAGGGCGGCCATATGACCTGCGAACCGAACGGCAACTGCGCGAACCTGGCCTGCCCGCCCAATCCGAGCCTGCCCTGCACGCCGGTGACCTTCGAATGCGAGCCGGGGAACACCTGTGTCGACCCCATGGTGTTCAGGACGAACGGCCGGGGAAGAGTGTCGGGGGCTCCCTACGCGAATCCCTGCCCTGTTGAGGAGACGCCGATGCGGCTCTACAAGGCGGCCGACATCCAGACCGATGTCAAGATCAACAAGAAGGGGTGGCACTTCCCCCAGCAGCGCTTCACGGCGCTCTGGGAGGACGTGGGCAGCTATCTGAACCCGCCGTTCGGCTCCACCAAGAAGCCGCCCGAGCCTCTCTTCTTCCGCGCCAACAGCGGGGACTGCATCCAATTCTGGCTCACCAACCTCGTCCCCAACGAGTACGAGCTGGACGACTTCCAGGTGCGCACGCCCACCGACATCCTCGGCCAGCACATCCACCTGGTGAAGTTCGACGTCACCGCCTCGGACGGCGCGGCCAACGGTTTCAACTACGAGGACGGCTCCTTCAGCCCGGAGGAGGTGCGGGAGCGCATCAACGCCATCCGCGCCCAGAACGGCTGCACCGCCAGCGATCCCAGGAACGGCTCCTTCACCTGCCCGGTCGCGCGGGCGCACCCCTTCTTCGGCGCCGGCACGAACAACGCCTGGCTGGGCGCGCAGACAACCGCGCAGCTCTGGTACGCCGATCCCCTCCTCGACAATGTCGGCAACGACCGGACGCTGCGCACCGTCTTCACCCACGACCACTTCGGCCCCTCGACCCACCAGCAGGCGGGGCTCTACGCCGGCCTGGTGGTCGAGCCGACGGGGTCGACCTGGAAGCACAACGAGACGGGGACCGCGTTCTACACCCGGGCCGACGGCGGGCCGACGAGCTGGCAGGCCGTCATCACGTCGGCCGGGGAGGACTACCGCGAATTCCTCCTGGAGTTCGGCGACTTCCAGCTCGCCTATGAGGAGGACAGCAGCGGCTTCCCCGATCCCAACGACGCCGTCAACCCGCCGGGGCGCAAGGAGATCGGCATCCCCGACCTGCTGGCCCGGCCGGACGTCTGTCCGGGCGGCGTGCCGCCCCCCTGCCCGGAGATCATCTCCGCGGACGACCCCGGCACCATGTCGGTCAACTACCGCCAGGAGCCGATCGCCCTGCGCGTGCGCAATCCGGCCACCAACTCCCAGGCCAGCGGCAATGCGGGCGACCTCTCCTTCGCCTTCTCGTCGAACCACAACCGGTCGGACACCGCGTTCAACGTCCAACCCAATTTCTACGCGCCGCTGACCTTCGACCTCAACGGCCGCGACCCCTGGACGCCGCTGCTGCGCGCCTATGAGAACGACCGGGTGCAGATCCGCGTCCTCGTCGGCGCCCACGAGGAGGGTCACAACTTCAGCGTGCACGGGATCAAGTGGCTGTTCGAGCCGTCGGAGCCCAACTCCGGCTATCGCAACAGCCAGATGATGGGCATCTCCGAGCACTTCGAGTTCATCGTGCCGCAGCTCATCAAGAACCCCATGGGAGCCTACGTGGACCGGCTCTACTCCGTGGGCTCCTCGACGGACGACTACTGGAACGGCATCTGGGGGCTGCTCCGGGCCTACACCGGCCTGCGGCCCGACCTGGAGGCGCTGGACAGCAACCCCAATGGAGGCTCCGGTATCGACCCCAGCGAGATCGGGGCCTTCGAATTCTCCTGCCCGAAAAACGCTCCGGTGCGCACCTTCGACGTCACCGCCGTCGCCGCCCAGCAGGCGCTCCCCGGCGGTCGTCTGATCTACAACTCGCGGACGGACGGTATGTTCGGGCCGCTGTTCGATCCCACGTCCATCCTCTACGTGCGGACGAGCGACCTCAACGCCACCACCGGCCAACTGAACCCGGGAGTGCCTATAGAACCCCTGGTGTTGCGGGCCCGGGCCGGCGAGTGCATCAAGCTCACCCTGAGGAACCGCCTGCCGGAGGCGCCGCTCGACCTCAACGGCTTCAACACTCTGCCGATGCTGGTCGAAGGCTTCAACGCCAACGACATCAAGCCGTCGCGCCACGTCGGCCTGCACCCGCAGATGCTCTACTACGACGTCAGCCGTTTCGACGCGGCCAACGTCGGCGGCAATTCCGTGCAGACGGTCGCCCCCGGTCAGCTCACGACCTACGAATGGTATGCCGGCGACGTCAGGATCAACCCGGACGGCAGCGTCACCGTCACTCCCATCGAGTTCGGCGCCACGAATCTGATCTCCTCGGACCGGATCGAGCACGCGAGCAAGGGGGCGATTGCGGCGCTCATCATCGAGCCGCCGAACGCGGTCTGGGCGGAGGGCGGCTCGGACTGCGTGCTCCCCGCCATTCCGACCGCGCGTTGTCCGGGGACCTTCGCGGACGTCTACACCGAGAGCACCCCCGGCGGGCCGCAGGTCTTCGCGTTCCGCGAGTTCGCGCTCCTGTTCCAGAACGACGTCAACATGCGGACCGATGTCGAGATGCCGCGCTTCTGCCCGGGGCCGTCCGGAGGCGTGGTCACAGGGCATGGAGCGCCGGTCGAGAACCTCGCCTGTATCGAAGATCCGGAGGACTCGGGACAGAAGGCGATCAATTACCGGACCGAGCCGCTGTGGAAGCGCATGCAGCACGCGCCCGGCACGCCGCTCGAGCAGACGCGGGACTTCCCCGACTGGCACGACGTCGTCTCCAACACCAAGGTCGGCACGATGCTCTCCGATCCCGAGACGCCGGTCTTCCGAGCGTCTTCCTCCGAGAACAACGCGATCCGGTTCCGGCTCCTCCAGCCGGGCGGGCACTCGCGCAACATCGTCTTCGCCCTGCACGGCCACGTCTGGGACAAGGAGCCCTACGTCCAGAATTCGACGCGGATCGGCCATAACGGCTTCTCCTTCTGGGAGGGAGCCCACATGGGGCACGGGCCGTCAAACCACTTCGACGCCCTGATCCGGCACGGCGCGGGCGGCAAGTTTTCCGTGGTTGGAGATTTCCTGTTCCGCGACCAAGTCTCGACCGGCTTCGACAACGGGCTGTGGGGCATCCTGCGGGTCGAATGACAGGGGAGTAAATCCGACAATACGCATTTCCCTTTTTCTACTCCGGCCGGCGGCTTCGGGCACGCCGGCCGGATACGGAGCCCATCCGAATCCCGCTTAGAGCCCTCGGAGCGTATCAGCGAAACGTTATTTGTATGCTTTTAAAGATTTGGAACAAGCTTTGCACTTGCGCGGGGCGCGCAGCCACGGGAGAAGTCATTCCGACGGGACCGAGGCAGACAGTCCGCGAGAGCTCCTGGCCCCGCTCTGAAGCCCTTCCCGAGCTTGCGAAGGAGACGCTGTAACGAGCTGTAAGTCTCGTCCGCTGGCTCAGCCCTACTCTGGCCCAACTCCCTTGCCTAGTGGAGCGCGAGCGAGCTTTTTCCAAGGAGGTAGTATCGATGGCCCTACGCTCTCGCACCTGCCACCTCTTCCTTCTCACCACGGCCCTGGTAGCGCTCATGCTGCCGGGTGCCGCGCAGGCGCAATGCGCCCGCACTCTCACCGCGGACGTGGTCGCTTTCGACCAGGTCTTCTTCTGGAACCGCCTGGGCGCGGTCCAGCCTCAGGGCATGATGTTCGCCCTGCGGCGGGACGTGGTGCCCATCAGCGGCACCACTCTGTCGGCGGGCAACGTCCGGCTCCGTCCGGACAAGCGGCCCCGGCCGATGGTTCTGCGGATGAACGTGGGCGACTGCCTGCGGATCAATTTCCAGAACCTGCTGGACCCGAACCGGCGCGACGACAACCAGTCGGCGACCCGGTGGGCATCCGTCCATGCGGTGGGCATGCAGCTCACTTCGTCGACGCTGGACGACGGCACCTATGTCGGAGCCAATCCGAACGGTCTGGTCAACGTCGGCGGATCGACCTATTACACGCTGTACGCCGAGCGCGAGGGGGAGCACGTCCTCTACAGCGCCGGCGCGCTGGCCGGCGGTGAGGGAGACGGCGGCCACACCAATTCCGGTCTCTTCGGCGCCATCATCGTCGAGCCTCCGGGCGCGCGCTGGTACCGCAGCCAGGTGACCCGACAGGAGCTCGACTGGGCGACGACCGGGACGTCCCTGTACGGTCAGCCGATCATCAACTACGAGGCCACCTACCCGGCGGGCCACCCGCGGGCCGGCACGCCGATCCTCCACATGCTGAACGGCACCGAGATCGTGCACACCGACCTGACCGCCGTCATCGCCGGCTCGGTGCCCAGCACCACGGCGGGGCCGGGCCAGTCCGGCTGGTTCCCGGCGGGGACCTTCCCGAACAACCCGCAGTACCTGCAGCGCGAGCAGCCGTTCCGCGAGTCGGTGTTCATCTACCACGACGAGATCGGCGCCGTGCAGGCGTTCCCGCAGTTCGAGCAGCCGGATCTCGAGCACACGCTGCACAGCGGCCGCGACGCGTTCGCGATCAACTACGGCACCGGCGGCATCGGGGCCGAGGTGCTCGCCAACCGCCTGCGGGTCGGCCCGATGCACGCCTGCACCGAGTGCAAGTACGAGGAGTTCTTCCTCAGCGCGTGGACGGTGGGCGACCCCGCGATGGTGGTCGACCGGCCGGCCAACGTGCCGTGCGGCATCCAGACGACCAGCCCGAACACGGTCGGGCAGGACCCCAACTTCCCGCTCTTCGTGAACCAGCTCGAGAACGGGAACCCCTGCACGCCGCTGCCCAACGCCAAGGCCACCAAGGCGTTCTTCCCGGAGGACCCGTCGAACGTCTACCACGGGTACATCAACGACCACACGCGGCACCGGGTGCTCCACGCCGGCTCCAAGGAGCACCACATCCACCACCTCCACGCCCACCAGTGGCAGTTCTCGGCCGACAGCGACAAGTCGACCCTGCTGGACAGCCAGGCCTTCGGCCCCGGCTCGTCCTTCACCGCCGAGATCGCCCACGGGGGCGGCGGCAACCTGAACAAGGGCGTGGGGGACGCGATCTTCCACTGCCACTTCTACCCGCACTTCGCGCAGGGCATGTGGGGCCTCTGGCGCGTCCACGACGTGTTCGAGCGGGGCACCCTGCTCGACGCCAACGGGCGGCCCGCCACGGGCGCGAACCGGGCCCTGCCGGACGGCGAGATCGCCCAGGGCACGCCGATCCCGGCGATCGTCCCGCTGCCGGGCAAGCCGATGGCCCCCATGCCGGGCGCCACGGTCTCCATTGTCAACGGGCAGATCAGCGTTTCCGGCGCCGGAAACCCCGGATTCCCGTTCTACATCCCCTCGCTGGCGGGCCACCGTCCGCCCAAGCCGCCGCTCGACACGATCGACGACGGCGGGCTGCAGCGGCACCGCATCAACGGCGGCACCTTCGTCGAGGCGCACACGCGGCTCGACTTCCACAAGGAGCTGCTGACCGCCAACGCCGAGCCGCTGCCGGAGGCCGGCACGGCCATCGAGCAGCAGGCCATGGCCTTCCATGAGCAGGCGCTCCACAACAGCTGCGAGCCGCACGGGCTCTGCAGCCTCGCGACCCGGTTCCCCACCAACGGCCGGCCGCGCGCCTCCGGCGCGCCGTTCTCCGATCCCTGCGTGGCCACGGCCGCTGCCCGGACGGTCAAGGGCGCCGACATCGAGGACGACGTCAAGCTCAACAAGGCCGGCTGGCACTTCCCGCAGCAGCGCTTCAGTGCCCTGTGGGAGGACGTGGACGACTACCTCGGCCTTGCCGGCGGCGTCAAGAGGGCGCCGGAGCCGCTCTTCTTCCGCGTCAACAGCGACTCCTGCATCAGCTTCTGGCTCACCAACCTGGTGCCCAAGGAGTACAAGCTCGACGACTTCCAGGTGCGCAGCCCCACCGACATCCTGGGCCAGCACATCCACCTGGTGAAGTTCGACGTCACGTCCTCCGACGGCGCGGCCAACGGCTTCAACTACGAGGACGGCTCGTTCAGCCCCGGCGAGGTGATCGAGCGCATCAACGCCATCCGGGCGTTCAACGGCTGCGCCACCGTGGACGCGCGGGACGGCACCTTCACCTGCCCGCGGCCCAAGGTGCATCCGTTCTTCGGCGCCGGCCCGGACAAGGACGGCGACGGCCGGGGCGACTGGATCGGCGCGCAGACCACGATCCAGCGCTGGTTCGCCGACCAGACCAAGGACAACGCGGGCAACGACCGCACGGTCCGCACCTGCTTCACCCACGACCACTTCGGCCCCTCGACCCACCAGCAGACCGGCCTCTACGCCGGCCTGGTGATCGAGCCCAAGGGCTCCACCTGGGTCCACAACGAGACCGGTGTCGCGCTCGGTACCCGCCACGACGGCGGTCCCACCTCCTGGCAGGCTGTGATCGATCCGGTCGACGAGCCCTCCTACCGCGAGTTCAACCTCGAGTTCGGCGACTTCCAGCTCGCCTACGAGGCGGACAACAACGGCTTCCCCGATCCCCCCAACGCCATCAACCCACCGGGACAGGAGGAGGTCGGCCTGCCCGACCTGCTGCGGCGTCCCCAGGACTGCCCGGAGAGCAACGCTCCGCCGCCGTGCCCCGAGCTGATCTCGGCCGACGATCCGGGCACCATGTCCGTCAACTACCGCAACGAGCCGATCGCCCTGCGCGTGCGCGATCCGCTCAGCAACTCGCAGGCCGCCGGCACTCCGGGCGACCTGTCCTTCGCCTTCGCCTCGATCGCGCGCCAGGACCCGGCGCTCAACGTCCAGCCCGGCTTCTATACGCCGCTGACCTTCGACGTCGATCGCTACGACCCGTTCACGCCGCTGCTGCGGGCCTATGAGAACGACCGCATCCAGGTGCGGGTGCTGGTCGGCTCCCACGAGGAGGGGCACAACTTCAGCATCCACGGCGTCAAGTGGCTGTTCGAGCCGTCGGAGCCCAACTCCGGCTACCGCAACAGCCAGATGATGGGCATCTCGGAGCACTTCGAGTTCGTCATCCCGCAGCTCATCAAGTACCCGTCCGCCGCCTCCGTCGACCGTCTCTGGTCGGCCGGCTCCTCGACGGACGATTACTGGAACGGGCTCTGGGGCGTCCTGCGCGCCTACACCGGCTTGCGCAACGACCTCATTGCGCTGCCGGACAACCCGCACGGCCGGTCCGGCATCGACCCGGGCGCGGTGGGGGCCTGGGACCACTCCTGCCCCAAGAACGTCCCGATCCGCACCTTCGACGTCTCCGCCGTCACCGCGGCCGCGGCGCTGCCCGGCGGCAAGCTCATCTACAACAACCGGACGGACGGCAGCTTCGGTCCGCTCTGGGATTCCACCTCCATCATGTACGTCCGTTCGAGCGACCTCGACTTCACCGGCAAGCTGAAGCTCACGCTGGCCAACCGGCCTGAGCCGCTGATCCTGCGGGCGCTGGCGGGCGAGTGCATCAAGCTCACCCTGCGCAACAAGCTCCCCTCGACGCTGCCCGACCTGGACGGCTACAACACCCTGCCGATGATCGTCGAAAACTTCAACGCCAACGACATCCGGCCGTCGAGCCACGTGGGCCTGCACCCGCAGCTCCTCCACTACGACGTCAGCCGCTTCGACGGCGCCAACGTCGGCAAGAACCCCATCCAGACCGTCGCTCCGGGCCAGTCCAAGACCTATGAGTGGTACGCCGGCCACGTGACGATCAACCCCGACACCACGGTGACCGCCACGCCGGTCGAGTTCGGCGCCACCAACCTGATCTCCTCCGACCGCATCGAGCATGCGAGCAAGGGGGGCATCGGCGCGCTGATCATCGAGCCGCAGAACGGCTTCATCTCCGAGTACAACCCCAACCGGCGCGCCGAGGCCAACGTCAACGGCGGCTCCGAGGGCGGCTTCCGCGAGTTCGTCCTGATCTACCAGAACGACGTCAACATGCGCACCGACAACTCGCTCGGCCGCCTCTGCTTCCCGAACGACCCGATCCCGGGCCCGGGCCAGGGCTGGCCGGTCGAGAACCTCGGCTGCATGGAGGATCCGGAAGACACCGGCCAGAAGGCCGTCAACTACACCACCGAGCCGCTGTGGAAGCGGATGCAGCATCCTCCCGGCACGCAGTTCGCGGACACCGACGACTTCACCGACTGGTGGGACGTGCTGTCCAACGGGAAGGTGGGCGGCGCCAATCCGCAGACGCCGGTCTTCCAGGCGGCGCCGACCACCAAGGTCCGCTTCCGCCTGCTGATGCCCGGCGGCCACGCGCGCAACATGGTGTTCGCGCTCAACGGCCACGTCTGGGACAAGCAGCCGTACATCCTCAACTCCACCCAGCTCGGCCGCAACAACTTCTCCTTCTGGGAAGGGGCCCACATGGGCCACGGCCCCACCAACCACTTCGACGTCCTCCTGCGCAACGGCGCCGGCGGCAAGTTCTCGATCACCGGCGACTACCTGTACCGCGACCACGTCTCGATGAACCTCGACGCGGGCCTCTGGGGCCTCTTCCGGGTGCAGTAGGCGCGGGCGTCTGACGTAGAACACCGGGCGCGTGGCCTCCAGGCCGCGCGCCCGCTTTTGACCGAGGATGAAATGATGCGAATCCGATCTCTCGTCTTTTGCGCCGGGCTCCTCGTCGCGGCCCGGCTGGTCTCGGCCGGCGAGGCGGCTCCAGCTCCCGCCGCCGCGCCAGGGCCGCAGAAATTCGTTCAGGAGGGGCTCGCGGTCGAGCTCTCGCTCGAGCGGGTCGACGGCAACAAGCACGCGCCGGTGATGGAAGGGGAGACCGCCCGCGTGACCCTGGCGATCCAGGACGCCACCACCGGCACGCCGGTGCCCAATCTCTATCCGGGCGCCTGGATGGACCGTCTCAAAAAGGACAAGGAAGAGGGGAGCACCTGCCAGAAGAAGGTCGAGGCCTTCATCGGCGGCTCGATCCTCTCCCGGCCCGAGCTGGACCTCAACGTCTACTACGTCCTGTCCCTCAACCAGGACGCCACGATCTCCGTGGTCGACCCGCTCTTCGGCTACGGCAACAGCAAGCTGCTCTCCATGGTCTTCCTGAAGAGCCCGGGCGAGGACTGGGCGCTCACCGCCGATGGCAGCCGGCTCTTCGTCTCGCTCCCCGACTCCAACCGCGTCGCGGTGGTCGAGAGCGCGAACTGGAAAGTCGTGCTGGAGGTCGGCACCCCCGCCCGGCCGCGGCGGGTCGGCCTGCAGCCCGACGGCCAATACCTCTGGGTCGCCTACGAGGGGACCGGCCCGTGGGCCGAGTCCGGCGTGACCGTGATCGACACCCGCGGCCTGCGCAAGGTCGCCGACGTCAAGACCGGCAAGGGCGCGCACGACCTGGCGTTCAGCGACGACAGCCGCTTCGCCTTCGTCACCAACGAGGGGGACGGCACGGTCTCGGTGATCGACGTCGGCCAGCTCGCCAAGGTGCGCGACGTCAAGGTCGGCAAGGCGCCGGTCTCGATCGCCTGGTCGACCCAGGCCAAGGCGGCCTGGGTCACCGCCCTCGACGGCACGATCTCCGTGGTCGACGCGGCGAGCGCCGAGCCGCGGGCGCGCATGCAGGCCTCCCCCGGCCTCGGCCAGATCCGCTTCACCCCGGACGGCCGGCTCGCCTTCATCGTCCAGCCGAACAAGAACGAGGTGCACATCGCGGACGTCGCGAGCAGCCGCATCGTACAGACGGCCGACGTCGAGGCCGAGCCCGACCAGGTCGCCTTCAGCTCCGAGCTGGCCTACATCCGCCACCGCAAGAGCGAGACCGTGCTGATGATCCCGCTCAAGACGGTCGGCGATCCCAACCGGGTCGTGTCGATCGTCGACTTTCCCGGCGGGGAGCACCCCCCGGGCCGGCTCCCCCTGCCCACGCCGGCGGCCGGCATCGTGCAGGCCCCCGGGGCCACCGCGGTGCTGGTCTCCAACCCCGAGGACAAGGTCATCTACTACTACAAGGAGGGGATGGCCGCCCCCATGGGCCACTTCCAGAACTACGGCAAGCAGCCGCGCGCCGTGCTGGTGGTGGACCGCAGCCTGCGCGAGGTCCGGCCGGGCGTCTACGAGACGATCACCCGCATGGGACCGCCGGGAGAGTACGACCTCGCTCTCTACGTGAATTCACCCAAGGTGATCCACTGCTTCCCGGTCAAGGTGGCCGCCAACCCCACTCTGGCGGAGAAGAGGAAGAAGGAGCGCGCGCTCGACGTCGAGTTCCGCGTCGGCCGCCACGAGGTCGCGAAGGGCGAGGAGGTGGCGGTCCGCTTCCGGCTGACCGACCCGGTCACCGGCGAGCCGAGGACCGGCCTCAAGGATGTCCGCGCCCTGGCCTTCCTCACGCCCGGTATCTGGCAGCAGCGGCACTGGGCGACCGAGCTGAAGGACGGCGTCTACGAGTTCCGCTTCAGCCCGCCCGATCCGGGGGTCTACTACGTCTTCGTGGAGTCCGCCTCCGCCGGCCTGCTCCTCCAGAAGTCCCCCTATCTGACCCTGGAGGCCAAGGAGGGAGCCGCGCCGAACAAGGAGGCGTCGGTCAACCGTCCCTGAGAGCCCTTCCCTCCCAGAAACCGATCGAGGCGCCCCCGCCCGGGGCGCCTCGATCCTGCCCCTGAAACTTTCCTCAATCCCTTTCGTAGTTCTCCCTGTTGACAGAACTACTGCGGTAGTACTATCGTGGTAGTCAACAAGAGGAGATGACCCATGGAAGCCTCGTACCACCTCGGAGACCTGCAGCTCGCGATCATGCGGGTGCTGTGGGGCCACGGCGAGGCGACGGTGGCGGACGTGCACGAGACGCTGGAGCCCGAGCGGGGGCTGGCGCTGACCACGATCGCCACCATGCTCGCCAAGATGGAGAAGAAAGGCGTGGTCGACCACCGCGCCGAGGGCCGCAGGTTCATCTACAGGCCGCTGGTGAGCGAGAGCCAGGTACGCCACTCGATGGTGGCCGGCCTGACCTCGCAACTGTTCCGGGGCGACGTCACCGCCCTGGTGAACCATCTGTTGTCGGAGCACGACATCGATGCCCAGGAGCTGACCCAGCTCCGCGAGCTGATCTCGGCCCACGAGCACAAGGAGGACCGCTGACATGTTCGACTCGCCTCTGGTGACGGCTTGGCTGCTCACCTATGCCCTGCACAGCACTCTGTTCCTGGGCCTCGCCTGGATGACCTCGCGCTGGCTGGCGAAGCGGATGCCCGCGGTCGAGGAGGCGGCCTGGCGGTTCGCCCTGATCGCCGGTCTGATCACGGCCTCCCTGCAGATCGCCGCCGGCCATGAGCCGCTGGCTGGCCGCTGGGACCTCGCGCGGACGGAGGTCCCGGCCTCTTCCAGGGCTTCCGAGCCGCTCCTCCTGGCCTCCTCTCCGCGGCAGGCGGCGCCGGCCGAACGTCCGGCCGTCCTCTCGGGCACGACCGGCGCCGCCTCCGCGGGGCCCTCCCTGCCGGCGATGCCGCGGCTCTCCGCGGCCGCGTTCCTGGCCGGGATCTGGGCCTTCTGCGCGCTGCTGCTCGCCGCGCGCTGGGCCGGGGTCCGCCTGCTCCTGCGCCGCCGTCTGCGCCCGCGGCCCGAGGTGGTCGAGGGGACCATGGTTTCGCTGCTGCTCCGCCTGGTGGGGCAGGCGGGCCTGCCATGGGCCGTCCGGCTCTCCTGCTCGTCGCGGCTGCCGGTGCCGGTCGCTCTGGGCGTGCGGCGCCCCGAGATCTGCGTGCCGCCGCGCTCGCTGGTCGGCCTCGCTCCCGAGGAGCAGGAGGGGATGCTGGCGCACGAGCTGGCGCACCTGGTGCGGCGCGATCCCTTCTGGCTCGCGTTCAGCCAGCTCGTGGCGAGCGTCCTCTTTTTCCAGCCGCTCAACTGGGTAGCCTGCCGCCGGATGCGCGAGATCTCGGAGCTGCTCTGCGACGAGTGGGCGGTCGGCCGCACCGGCCGGCCGGTCTCGCTCGCCCGCTGCCTGGCCGAGGTCGCCGGCTGGTCGCTCCATCCCACCGGCCCCCTGGCGGTCCCGAGCATGGCGGACCGGCCATCCAACCTGTCCCACCGCATCCGCCGCCTGCTCGACGAGGCCCGCTCGCCCGAGCGGAAGATCCGGCCGGCCTGGCTCGCCGCCGGCATGATCGCCCTGCTGTTCGCCGTGGCCGCCGCCGCTCCGGGCGTCTCCGCGGTGGTGGGCGACGAAGCGAAGCCGGCGGTCGCCGGCGGTCCTCGGGCCGAGGATGAAGAGCCGCCGACTCTCGCTTCGGAGGAGCCGCTGGAGGACGCGGAGACTCCGACGGAGAGCGAGCTTGCCGATCTTCAAGCCGAGCTGGCGGAGATCGACCAGGAGATCCAGGCCGAGCTGGGAGATGTGGACGTCGAGCCCGACCTGGACCTGGACCTGGATATCGATCCGGATATCGATATCGACATCGATCCGGAGGTTGACTTCGATTTCGATTACGACTTCGACGTCGACGCTGCCGGCTTCGACACGACGGCCGTGATGGCCGACTTCGAGCTCTCCCCCGAGGAAGAGGCGGCCCTCGACGCGCTAGCCGACCGCTATGGGAAGCTCGCCGAGGACATGGCGGCCCGCATGGAGCCGCGGATGGAGGAGATGCAGCGCAAGCTCGACGAAGAGCTGTCGAAGCTCCAGGACAGCGGCGAGATGGCGAAGCTCACGGCCGAGATGGAGGCCATCGCCGAGCGGGCGCGCCCCTCGGAAGAGGAGATGGAGCGCCTTCATGACGAGGCCGAGAAGCTCCGCGCCAAGGGCGGGCTGTCCGCGGAGGAGCGGGCCCGCATCCGCGCCGAGGCGAAGCGCCTGGCCGACCAGCACCGGCTGAGCGAGGAGGACCGCGCCCGGATCCGGGATCTCCAGCGGCAGTCGCGGGAGGTCCACGAGCGGTTCATGCGGGAGCACCGCGACGAGATCGAGAAGATCCGGCGCGACGCCCTGGAGCAGAGCCGGCTGATCCATGAGGAGGTCCAGCGGCAGCTCCAGAACGACCCGGAGCTCCGCAAGCTGCGGGAGCGCTCGCTGCGCGACAGAGATCGGGAGAAGCAGGAGCGCCGGGAGAAGCGTCAGAAGGACCGGGACCAGGATCGCGATAAGGACAAAGACAAGGATAAGGGCGAGAGCCGGGAGCGCCAGGTGCGGGTCGAGGTCGATCCGCAGGTCCGGGTCCAGGTCGCCGCGGCGCCGACGCCCGAGCCTCAGATCCGCGTGGAGGTGGCCCCCCAGGTCCAGGTGAAGGAGGCCAAGGCGAAGGCCGAGGCCAAGATCGAGGCGAAGGTGGAGGCCAAGGCGGAGCCGAAGGCTGAAGCGAAGGTCGAGATCGCCGAGCCGCCGTTGTAGGCCCTCACCCCCCTTGCCCCGCTCTCCCGGTACCGGGAGAGCGGGGATGAGCTCAACCCGCTACTTCTCCCGCACGCTCCGCAGCATGCTCAGGAAATTCTCCCTCTCGGCGGATAGGGTGGCGTCCGGACCGGTGACCTTGAAGAACCAGGGGCCGCCGGGGCCTTCGACGACGGCGCCGAAGAGCCTTGAGTTCGGCTGCGCGGTCTCCGGTCCCATCCCCATCGAGCTCGGCTTCAGCACTCCGGCGACGTCGACCCAGGTGACTTTATAGCCGTTCGGAGTCTGGAAGGTCTCAGGCTGCAGGTCCGAGCCGGGCGCCGGCTCCATCTGGTCGATCCAGCGCTGGATGTTGTCCTCGACGCCGCCACCGCCGCCGGGTCCGAAGTAGAAGACCGCGAGCAGGCCGGGGCCTGAGGCTCCGGGAATCGCCGCCTGGGCCATGCGCATGCTGGTCTCCGGCGTCTCGGATTGCCAGTTCGCCGGCATGTCGAAGTCGATGCCTTCGCCGGCCTGGGCGGCCTGATCGCCGGGCACGGCGCCGCCGCGGGACGAGATCGGACCGACCGGTGCCTGTTCCGGGGTCGCCTCCACGGCCGGGGAAGGGGTCTGGTCGGCCGTTTCGGGAGGAACAGTGCTCTCCCGGTCACAGGCCGCAAGGGTCAGAAGAAGCACGGGGATCGCGAGATGCGCTTTGCCAGTCATGACGTGGAGCGTATCACCGGTCCTCTGCGGGTTGCGGTTCGGGGTAGAATCCCACACGGAAGCGCTCGGGGGCTGGTGCCTTCTGCGGTCTTCAAAACCGTTGTCCCGCGCCGGTTGCGGCGTGGGGGGTGGGTTCGATTCCCATGCGCTTCCGCCATCCTCGCAACCTGAATCAGGAGAACGGCGATGCGGAACGCGATTTTGGCGATGATCCTGGCCTCGGCTCTCGTGACCGGAGAGCTCCAGGCAGAGACTCCCAAGACTCCACCGGCGGATGTCGGACCGGGCCGCATCGCCTGGTTCGACATCACCACGACCAGCCTACCGCAGTCCAGGGACTTCTACGGGAAGCTCTTCGATTGGCAATTTACCCCGGTCCAGGGCACTGATCAGGCGGCGGAGATCGTCGCGGGTGGCACGCCAATTGGGACGCTGCGCGTTGCGGACGGCAAGATCACCCCATTCAACGGAGTGGTCTATGTCCAGGTAACCGACCTCCAGGCCAGTTGCAAGAAAGCACAGGAGCTGGGGGGAACAATCCCCCCTGGGTTCCCCTTCAACCTGCCGGACGGTATCGGAGCCATCGCCGTGGTCGTCGATCCAGCCGGCCACCCGATTGGGCTCTACTCGAGGACCCCGCTCGCGCCGGCGCCCTCCGCGACCCAATGAGGATTCCGACTCGGTCCGAACACCCTCCTGCTTATAGGCGGAGGGACGCCATAGGTGAGGGCTTGACATCCCTCGATGCTTCGAGTAAAGTCGAATCATGAGGACGTCGGAAGCCCGCCGATACGCCAGCCGATTCGCCGCTCTCGGACACGAGGTGCGGCTGGAAATCCTGCGCCGGCTCCTGGCCACCCATCCGGCCGGGATGGTCGCGGGGGAGATCCAGCAGGAGCTCGGCATCCCTTCCTCCACTCTGTCGCACCACCTGGACGCGCTGCATCAGGAAGGGCTCATTCAGCAGCACCGCGAGGGGCGGTTCCTTCGTTATCTGGCGGATACCGACGGGCTGCAGGAGCTGCTGGGCTTCCTGTACGCCGAGTGCTGCACGCGCAATCCGGTGGTCAAGATCGGAATGGGGCCTGAGCGGGCGGCGGGGGAGAAGGCCCTCGTCTGAGCCGAAATTTTTTTGACCCAACATTTCGACTATTCCCGTAGAGTCGAGAAGGAGAGAGCGATGAACATGACATCCGAGATCTACAGCGCGACGGGAGGAGAGGACCTCCCGGTCGTGGTGATCGGGGCCGGGCCGGTCGGACTGGCCGCCGCCGCCCACCTGCTGACTCGTGGCGAGACTCCGCTGGTCGTGGAAGCGGGGGACGAGGTGGCCGCCAACATCCGGCGATGGGCGCACGTGCGCCTTTTCTCCCCTTGGAGGTACAACGTGGACGCCGTCTCGGCCGCGCTGCTCGAAAGGCACGGCTGGTCGCGGCCCGATCCGGAGTCCTATCCGACCGGCGGCGACCTGGTCGAGCGCTACCTGGAGCCGCTCGCCGCCACGCCGGAGATGAGCCCGCACATCCGCCTGGGCGCCAGAGTCACGGCGATCAGCCGGCTCGGCTTCGACAAGATGAAAACGGCGGGGAGGGAGAAGGCCCCCTTCCTGGTTTCGGTCCGCCGGAAGGACGGCTCCGAGGAGGCGGTGCTCGCGCGGGCGGTGATCGACGCTTCCGGCACCTGGGCGACCCCGAACCCTCTGGGATCGAGCGGCGTTCCGGCCGCCGGGGAGCGCAACCTGTCCGATCGGATCTTCTACGGCATTCCGGACGTCCTGGGGGCGTACCGGGAGCGCTACGCCGGGCGCACGGTGCTGGTCGTGGGCAGCGGCCACTCGGCCTTCAACGCCGTTCTCGACCTGGCGCAGCTCGCGGCCGAGGCTCCGGGCACGTCGATCGTCTGGGCGATCCGCCGCAGTTCCATCGGGCAGCTCTTCGGCGGCGGAGAGAACGACAAGCTGGCGGCCCGCGGCCTCCTGGGCGTGAGAGTCCGCCAGCTCGTCGAGTCCGGGACCGTGCGTCTGGTCACCGGGTTCAAGGCATACCAGGTCCGGGCGGGGAGCCGGGGCCTGGAGGTGGCCGGCGACACCGCCGCGCTCTCCGGCATCGACGAGATCGTGGTGTCGACCGGGGCGCGGCCGGACCTGTCGATCCTCTCCGAGCTGCGGCTCGACCTCGACCCCGGTGTGGAGAGCCCCAGCGCGCTCGCGCCGCTGATCGATCCCAACCTGCACAGTTGCGGCACGGTGCGGCCGCACGGCGCGGAGGAGCTGAAGCAGCCCGAGCCGGGTTTCTTCATCGTCGGCATGAAGAGCTACGGTCGGGCCCCGACGTTCCTGATGCTCACCGGGTACGAGCAGGTCCGCTCGGTGGTGAGCGCCCTGGCAGGCGACTGGGAGGCGGCCCGGGAGGTCCGTCTCGAGCTGCCGGAGACGGGGGTCTGCTCGGTGGGGCCGCTCGTGGGAGCGGTGGAGAAGGCGGCGGCGTGCTGCGGGCCGGCGGCGGTGGGCGCGGGCGCGGCTGTCCAGGCGGCCGCCAAGGCCGCGGGCGGCGAGCGGTCGTGCGGGTGCGCGCCGACCTGCTGCTCGACGCCGGAGGAGGAGGCCCAGGTAGTGGCCGCGCGCCAGGCGGGCGCGGCCACCTGCTGCTGAGACGGCGTACGGGTCAGGGGCTGAGGACCAGCACCTCGCACGCTGCCCCCGCCGGTGCCGGCGGGGCCCCGGCCCGCACCCGCACCAGCGCCGTCCCCCTCGCGTAGGCCGCCAGGTCGTGGGAGCCCTTGGGCGGGAAGGGGGTGACGTGGAGCGCGCCGTCCTGGACTTCGATCTCGGCCGGGAGGAAGCGGTCGCGGGGTCCGGCGCCGGGGAGGGGCCGGGCCAGGGTCCCGGCGAGCGCGCCTCCCCACCAGGAGTCCTCGAATCCCATCAGCCGCCGCAGGGCCGGGCGGACGAAGAGCCAGAAGGAGACCATCACCGACGCCGGGTTGCCCGGCAGTCCGAAGACCAGGCCTCCCCCTCTCCGGGTGGCGAAGACCAGGGGCTTGCCCGGCTGCATCGCCACGGCGTCGAAGTGGGCCTCGCAGCCGAGGGAGGCGAGCACCCCCTCCGCGAGGTCGAGCTCTCCCATCGAGACCCCGCCGCAGAGGAGGAGGATGTCGGACTCCAGGCCGGCCTCGACCCGCCTCGCGAGCTCGTCCACACGGTCGGGCGCGATGCCGAGCGACTGGAAGCGCAGGCCGAGCGAGGCTCCGGCGGCGAGGAGGAAGTCGGTGTGCGAATCGCGGAGCTGGCCGGGCGCGGGCTCGGTCTCGGGCGGCACGACCTCGTCCCCGGTGGTGAGGACGGCGACCGAGGGGGCGCGGTGGACCGGCACCGCGGAGTAGCCGTGGGTGGCCAGCAGGGCGAGCGCGCCGGGGGTGAGGCGGGCGCCCGCGGGGAGGAGCGGGTCTCCGGCGCGGAGCACTTCGCCCTGGCGGCGGATGTGGTCCCCGGGACCGGCCTCGGCGCGGAAGACGACCACCTCCCGGCCGCCGTCGCTCGCCTCGACCGGGATCACCCGATCCGCTCCCCGCGGAACGGGCGCTCCGGTCATGATGCGGGCGACCGCGGGCGGCTCCAGGGCGAGCCCGGGAGGATCTCCCGCGAAGACCGTGGCCGCGACCCGTCGCGGCTCTCCGGGGAGGACCGCTCCACCCAGGGCGTAGCCGTCCATCGCCGAGACGTCGGCCGCGGGCACGTCCACCGTGGCGGCGAGGTCCCGCGCCAGAATCCGGCCCGCCGCCGCTCCCCGTGCGGCCGTCTCTTCGGGGAGAGGACGGCAGCGGTCGGCGATCCGTTGCCAGGCTTCGTCCGGATGGAGCATGCCAGATGATATACTCGGTCCGCTTTCTTCCTTTTGGAGTATGGGTTCCTTCCTCCGATATGGAGGGGGTCATTCACCTTGGCTACGGTAGAGAACGCTTTCCAATATCGCGGCGATCTGTCCCAGACCGCGCTGCCGGAGATCCTCTATACGATCGAGCGCTTCCAGGTGCCCGGCGTCATCGAGGCCACCCGGGAGGGCGTGACCAAGAAGGTCTTCATCAAGGAAGGCAACGTGGTCCACGCCTCGTCCTCGGACCGCGAGGACAGCCTCGGCCACTACCTGCAGCGCAGCGGCAAGCTCTCCCCCGAGGTCTTCGCGGAGACCATGGCCGAGCGGGAGAAGACGAAGAAGCGCTACGGCGTCCTGCTGATCGAGCGCTCCATCCTCTCTCCAGGCGAGATCTACCACGCCATCCGCAAACAGATCGAGGGCATCGTCTGGAGCCTCTTCTACTGGCAGGACGGCGGCGTCATCTTCAGCATCGGCGACTTCCGGGAGCCGGACGCGGTCAAGATCCAGCTCCCGATGCGGCAGGTGATCCTCCAGGGGATCAAGCGGGCTCCCAACGCCAAGGCCCTGGTGAGCCGGATGGGCCGGAAAGAGACGGTCTTCGAACCTTGTTATCGTGTCGAGGATCTGGTCGAGCTCGCGCTCGACGCCGACGAGTACCGTCTCCTCCAACTGGTCGACGGCCGCCGGAGCCTCTTCGAGGTCTGCACCCAGGGGCCTCACGGCGCCGCAGAGAACGGCAAGATGATGTACGCCTTCCAGGTGCTGCAGCTCATCCGCGTGACCCACGCGGCGAGCTTCGACTTCGAGAGGCCGCGGGAGGAGGGGACGGGCACCGGGCAGACCGGGACCGGCGCCATCCGGATCCGGTTCAAGACCCAGGGAGACAAGTTTCGCGCCTAGGAGGCTGATCGCATGCCGCTTTACGAGTACCAGTGCCAGAGTTGTGAAAAGAGGACGGAGGTCCTCCAGCGTTTCGACGATGCGCCCCTCGCCGCCTGCCCGGAGTGCGGCGGCGAGGTCAAGAAGCTGCCCTCGGCTCCGGCCGTCCAGTTCAAGGGGAGCGGCTGGTACGTGACCGACTACGCCGGCAAGGGCAAGGCCCCTGCGGCGCCCGAGGGCAAGGGCTCGGAGGCCAAGGGGACTAAGGAGACCAAGCCGGATTCCGCCAAGGCGGAGACCTCCTCCTCTTCCGCCTCTTCCTCATCCTCATCCTCGGGCAACTCGAGCTCCGGCTCCTCCGGCGGCTCGGACAGCTCGGGCAGCTCGGACTGAGCCCTCCTTCAGCGGCCCCATCTCTCCAGCCCGTTCGACCCCTGGGGTTGAAACCCCAGGCTGGAATGTTTCGCCCCAAGGGGCGATTCTTTCCCCTGCAATTCGCCCCGGATGGGCGGTACAGCCCAGCCTGGGGTTTCAACCCCAGGCTCCTGCCGAATCTGAAATAACCCTCTCAGTCTCCTTGTTGTCTGCACTCGGCGGTCACCGAAGTGCCAGCCCGTTCGTGCCGGTCCTACTTCCGAGCACCCTAGGAGGCCCAATGAAGCTGCGCGTTGCCTTCGTCTTTCTAGCCGTTCTCTCCATGCTCGCGTCGCTGCCCGCGGCGGCGACCACCTTCCAGATGGTTTCGGACCAGACGCTCGCCGACCAGGCGAAGGCGATCGTCGAGGCCCGTGTCGTGCGCACCGAGGCGGCGAGCCTCAACGGCAAGCCGGCCACCGACTACGTGGTCGAGGTGGCGCGGGTGATCAAGGGGGATCTCTCCGGCAGCACCGTCGTGGTGCGGGTGCCGGGCGGCGTCGGGGCCGACGGCATCGGCCTCAAGATCTGGGGAGCTCCCGAATTCCAGTCGGGAGAGACGGCCCTGCTGTTCCTCCGTCCCGCCAAGGACGGCACCTACCGGGTCCTGCACCTGATGCTGGGCGCCTTCCACCGCCGTTCGATGTCCGGGCGGAGCGTGGCCGTGCGCGACCTCTCCGAGGCGGCCGAGGTGGGAACCGGGGGTGTGGAGCCGGGCCGCGACGAGGCTCGCGACTTCAGCAAGTTCGCCGAGTGGCTGGCCGACCGCGCGGCCGGCGAGCTGCGCGAACGCGACTACCTGGTCGGCGCCACGGCCGGCGGGATGGGGCAGGCGATCGAGCCCTTCACCAACATGAGGGGAAATGACGACATCGCTATCCGCTGGTTCGCGTTCGACGCGGGGCGGAACGTGGACTGGCGGGTGCACAACGCCGGCCAGCTCGGCCTCGGCCTCGATGCAACGGTGGCGGCCTTCCGCACGGCCATCCAGGTCTGGAATGCCGATGCGGGCTCCAACATCCGCTACAACCTCGCGGGGACGACCGGCGCCTCGGGCGGGCTCGCCGACGGGGACGACGTCAACGCCATCATGTTCGGCGATCCGGGCGGGAACCACGTCAGTGAAACTTTCGATTGCGGCGAGGGCGGGGTCATCGCGGCGGGAGGCCCGTACTTCTACGTAGCGACCCGCAACTTCCAGGGGACGACCTACCATGAGGCGGTCGAGGCCGATATCGTGACCAACGACGGCACCGACTGCTTCTTCGGCGGCAACCCGCGCGTGGCCGAGGAGGTCTTCGCGCACGAGCTCGGGCACACCCTGGGGATCGGGCACTCGCGCACCCGGGACGCCCTCATGTGGCCCAATGCCCATAACGACGGCCGGGGCGCGCGCCTCGCCGGCGACGACCGGGACGCCGCCGCCGCGCTCTATCCATCCACGGGCGGCGGGACGAATCCGCCGGCGGGTCCGGCGGCTCCCACCGCGCTCGCCGCGAGCCTTGCGTCGGGAACCGAGGCGGCGCTCACCTGGACGGACAACGCCAACAACGAGACCGGCTACCGGGTGGAGGTCAAGACGGGCGGCGGCAGCTTCCGGGAGGTGCAGAGCCTGCCGGCGAACGCCGCGGCCGCGACCGTGAGCGGCCTGCGGTCCGCGACCTCCTACAAGTTCCGGGTCCGGGCGTCCGGCGCGAACGGCTTCTCGGCCTATAGCAACACGGTCTCGGCGAGGACGCCGGCCGGCCCGGGGGCTCTCGCCCCGCCTGCCCAGTTGACGGCCGTACCGCGCGCGGGCACCGAGATCCTCCTTTCCTGGCGCGACAACTCCGGAACGGAGACCGGCTTCCGGATCGAACGCGCCACGGCCGGGGGGAGCTTCGTCGAGGTCGGCCAGGTTCCGGCCGGCGCCACCGGCGCCCTGGTCCGCGGCCTGGAGAAGAACACCGGCTACACCTTCCGCGTCCGCGCGGCCGGCGCCGGCGGCGGTTTCTCGGCCTACAGCAACGTCGCGAGCGCCACGACTCCCGACCTCTTCGAGGCGTCGCCGTCCTGCGCCGACGGAGGGCAGACGCTCTGCGTCGACGGCTTCCAGGTGCAGGTCTTCTGGCGCAACCAGCACGACGGCGGGCGGACCGGCCAAGCGACTCTGCTCCAGCGCAACGGCCGGTCCGGCATGTTCTGGTTCTTCGGCTCCAACAACGTCGAGCTGATCGTCAAGGTGCTGGACGGCCGCGCTTCGAACGGCAACTGGTGGGTGTTCGGCGCCTCGCTCACGGACGTCGAGTACTGGGTGCGGGTGGTGGAGACGGCGACGGGAGCGGTCCAGGTCTACCACAACCGTCCGGGGGACGTCCGGGGCTTCGCCGACACCGCCGCCTTCCGCTCGGGCGTCGCGGCCAGCACCGCGGTGGTCCTGCCGACGCGGGAGATCAGCCAGATCGGCCGCGCCGGGGCTCCGACCATCGAGAACGCCACCGCTCCGGCCGCCGCCTGCGCGGCGGACAATGACACGCTCTGCCTGCTGGGCGGCCGCTACCAGGTCGAGGTGGCCTGGGCGAACCGGCGCAACGGCGAATCGGGCACCGGCAAGATGATCCCGTCGAGCGACAACACCGGCTTCGTCTGGTTCTTCGATTCGGGGAACATCGAGCTGGCGGTAAAGGTGCTCGACGGCAACACCAACCGCTGGGTGTTCTACGGCTCGCTGTCGGACGTCCAGTTCCAGGTGCGGGTGACCGACACGCAGACCGGCAAGGTCCGGATCTACAAGAGCGCCCAGGGGAGCCTCTCTTCCGTGGCCGACACCCGGGCCTTCTAGGAACCCCTCACCCCCAACCCCCTCTCCCACCCCCTCCCCGGCCGCCGGGAGAGGGGGCTTTTATTTTGGGTCCTTCTCCCCCTCTCCCGGTTGGGGGGAGGGGATGGGAGAGGGGGCCGGGGGGTGAGGGGCCATCAACGCCCCCACCAGCACTGCCGGCACCAGGTGGAGCAGCAGCCGCGGGAAGCTCGACGCCACGTAGAAGCGGGTGTCGAACCCCGACGTGAAGTAGATCCAGAGATAGAACAGGAGCTGTCCTCCGGCGGCCAGCGCGAGCGGCCGGGTCTGGCGGCGCAGGGCGAGCAGGGGGAGCAGCAGGACCACGAGCGCGAAGCCGTGCCAGGGGCCGAGGACGATCTTGCTCATCGCCGGGAAGATGACCTCGGCGCGCCCCCAGTCGAAGCGGTCGGCGTTGAGCACGCCGAAGAGTTGGTAGCGCCGGACCTGGATGTACCAGGGGATCGCCACGGCGGCGGCCGGCAGCCCCAGCCGCAGCAGGCGCTCCCAGGAGAGCCAGCGGCGGCCCGGGGCGAGCCTGGCCATCTGGGCCAGGATGAGGAAGCCGGCGAGCGCGACCCCTTCCACCTTGGAGGCGGCGGCGAACGCGGCGGCCACGCCGATCTGGAGGTCCCCTTCCGGGTCCGGCGGGCGGAGGAGCGGCGGGATGGCGGCGAGCAGGGCCAGGGCGAGCATCCAGTCCGCCCCGCCGGCCATCTGCTGCCGCAGGGCGAACGCGGCGACCGCGAGAGCCAGCACCGCGACTCCCGCCTGGCGGACGAACGGGGAGGCCCCCGCCCGTCCCAGGGCCTCGCGGGCCGCGGCCAGCATCATCCCGAAGAAGAGCGCCGACCAGAGCATCAGGGCCGGCGGATCGAACCTCCTCGCGAGCAGGGAGGAGGCGGCGTACAGCTCCGGCAGCAGGTTGGGGTAGTCGGGGTGGATCGACTGCCCGTGCCAGCTCCGCGCCAGCCAGGCGTAGTCGACATGGCGGGAGAGGAAGAAGCGCTCCCCCTTGAGCCCCCAGTGGTAGACGAAGTCCGGGGTGGTGATCCACAGGGTCAGGGCCATCAGCGCGAACACCGCCAGGGTGAAGAGCGCCAGCTCGTCCCCCCACCCCAGGTCCGAGGGAAGCTTCGCTCGCTCGGGCCCTCTCGCAGACGCTTGCGGCAGGAAGCGGTGGGCGAGGACCGCGAGCAGACCCAGAGAGATCAGGAGGATCGCCGGAGACCAGCGGAGACCTGCGGAATCCAGCAGGGTGAGCAGCAGGTGGAAAACCACCATGCCGGCCATCCAATGGACGACAATGCGCTGGAGAGCGCCATCGCCGGGCGCCGTCAGGAGGCCCGAGAAGCGGCTCCCCACCAGGAACAGCAGGAGCATCAGGCCGAGGACGGCGAGGCAGGCGATCACGGTTTGCGCACCCGGTAGAGCCGGCAGCCGGGGAGCTGGGCCATCGGTTCCAGGCGCGGATGGTGGAAGTCCCGCTGATAGGCGACCAGGTACTCCGCCAGGGTGCCGGTGTCGGGACCGCGCAGCGGCGCCACCTCGTGCTCCGGCAGCAGGTAGGCGGCCCACCGCCAGCGGAAGAATTCGGCGTTGTGCGGTCCCCGCGGGGAGACGAAGACGACCACCCGGCCGGGAGGCACGCGCTCGCGCACGCCGGCCAGGCAGCGGTCCAGCCGTTCCACCGGCGGGGTGCCGTGCCGCCAGCGGCTCACCTCCCGGGGGCTCAGGCTCGCCCGGCTGTCGTACTGGGCCAGGGCGAAGCTCATCTCCCGGAGCATGGCGAGGAGTCCCCAGGCGAGGACGAACCCCAGGATGAGCTTGCGCAGAGACATGATCGGCCCTCGGACGGTCGCTGATTATACGGACGGGCTCTCCGCGGCGTCGCGGGCCCATCCGTCCGCCCGGCGATGAATCGCCGGGCTAGGAGAGACGCCCTTGCAGGGCTGAAGCCGGCGTGAGCCGGCGCCTCTCATAGCCCGGGCATTTCATGCCCGGGAGGGATCGGCTAAGATCCCCCCCCGCGGAGAGCGATCCCATGAGCCCCCTTGCCTTCACATCCGAGGAGACCAGCCCGTACGTCCGCGCCCTGCTCGCCGACCAGGGCATCGCGGCCGGGTCCGTGGACCTCGCGATCGACGAGCGCGACGAGATGCTGGGCTTCCTCATCGCTTCTCACGAAGGGAACCGCGAGCGCGCCCTGTTCACGTACTTCCGGTCGGGGCTGAGCATCGCCGATTCGATGACCCAGATCCTGCGCTGGCGGTTCGGCGGCCTCGGCGGGGTGGAGCGGATGCTCGACTTCGCCAGCGGCTACGGCCGGGTCGTGCGCTTCCTGCTGCGGGACGTCCCCGCCGGGCGCGTCTGGGTCTCGGACATCTACGACGGAGCCGTGGCGTTCCAGGAGGAGCGCTTCGGCGTCCACGGCATCGTCTCCACCGTGCGCCCCGAGGACTTCGCCTGCGGTGAGAGGTTCGACGCCATCCTGGTGACCTCTCTCTTCACCCACCTCCCCGAGGAGCGCTTCGTGGGCTGGCTGCGCGTGCTCCTCGGCCTGCTGCGCCCCGGAGGGGCGCTGGTCTTCAGCGTTCACGACGAGAAGATCCTGGAGCCCGGCCGCGAGATGCCCGCGAACGGCCTTTTCTTCCAGGAGCTCAGCGAGAGCGGCTCCCTCTCCACCAGCGACTACGGCTCGACCTGGGTCACGGAAGAGTTCGTGCGCGGCGCGGTCGCCCGCGCGGCCGGAGGGCCGGTCTCCGTCCACCGCATCGAGCGCGGGCTCTGCAATTTCCAGGACCTCTACGTCGCTGTGGCGGAGGAGGGGGTCGACTTCTCCGGCCTCTCCTTCCAGGGGGAGCCGTTCCTGCAGATCGACGATTGCGCGCTCCCGTCGCCGGACCGGCTGACTCTGCGCGGCTGGGCCGTCGTCCGCACGGGCGGCGTGCGCGAGGTGCAGGTGGTGGTCGACGGCCAGGTCCTGGGGACCGCTCCGGTCGAGGACCCCCGTCCGGACGTGGCCGCGTTGATCGGCGGGGAGTTCGAGCGCTGCGGGTGGGCCTGCTCGTGCCCGCTCCCCGCCTCGGCTTCGCGCTCCACCTCGATCCTGATCGTGCGCGTGATCGACGCCCGCGGGGTCTCCCACCCCCTGTGGGCGAGCAGCATCGACGCGGCCCTCCTCTCCGCGTCGCGGCAGCACGTCGCCTACCTCAATCACCTGCTGCGGCAGTCCGAGGCCCGGAAGGCGGAGGCGGAGGCCCGCGCGGCGGCCGAGATCGGCGGGCTGCAGGCCCGCATCGCGGCCATGGAGGCGAGCCGCTTCTGGAAGATGCGCAACGCCTGGTTCCGGGCCAAGAGAGGACTTGGACTGACGGAGGAGACCTGAGGGTGCTCGCCAGGCCTTCGGAGGGCCCTCACCCCCGTCCCCTCTCCCGAGGGGAGAGGGGCGCCCCCACCCTTCCCATCCGGATTTCCCCCTCTCCCCTCGGGAGAGGGGGGTCAGGGGGGTGAGGGCTCTCCTGATGACCGCCCTCCTCCCCGGCCTCTACGTCGCCCTCCTGACGGCCGGGCTCGCCGTGGCGCTCCGCCGCTGGTACGACCCTGTGCCCGTCCGGGCGCTGGCGGTCTTCGGCCTGCTGGTCGTCGTGCTCTTCGGTCCGGCGCTCTTCGCCGGCCAGGCCATGCTCCCCTTCGGCAGCCTCCGCGCGGCGTATCCGTTCCTGCAGGGTGCTCACACGCCGTGGGGGAACTGGCTGCAGAGCGATCTGATCCACCAGATCGCTCCCTGGCAGCTCGAGGTGCGGCGCGCGGTGTTCGACGGCCGGTGGCCGCTGTGGAACATGCGCTCCGGGGCCGGCATGCCGCTCATGGGGGATCCCCAGGCGCAGGTCTTCCAGCCGCTCGTCGCCGCGGCCTATCCCTTCCCGCTCGCCCAGGCGGCGGGGATCACCGCGGCCCTCCGCGTTCTCGTGGCCCTCGTCTTCAGCTTCCTCCTGCTGCGCCGGCAGGGGTTGGGCGAGGCGGCGGCCGTCTGCGGCGCCGTCGCCTACGGGCTGGGCGGCTTCCTCATGGTCTGGCTGGGATGGCCGATCGCCAACGTCGCGGCCCTGCTGCCGGCGGTGCTCTACGCCCTGGCGCGCTGCGACGAGCCGGGGGGCGTGCGCGACCATGTCCTCCTCTTCCTGTCGGCCATCGCCCTGCTGCTGGCCGGCCATCCGGAGACGCAGCTCTACGCCCTGACCTTCGCCGGCCTCTTTCTGCTCTCCCGCGGCCTGGCGCGCAGGCTGTGGGCCGAGCGCTCCGCTCTGCTCGCCCGCTGCGCGCTGACGCTGGCCCTGGCCGGCGCGGCGGCCTCCCCGGTCCTCCTGTCCATCCACGGCTACCTGCCCCACACCTACCGTGCCTTCCTGCTGTCGACCTTTTTCTCCGTCCCCGGGCCGGAAGAGCTGTGGCGGAACCTCGTCCAGCCGGAGACCCTGGCCTTCTGGGGAGGGCGGGCCACCGAGAGGCTCCTGGTGATCGCCGCGCCCCGGGCGTTCGGCGACCTGCGCGAGTACTGGGGGGCAGACAACCTGATCGAGAACGGGGGCGGGTTCGCCGGCACCGCCGCCCTGCTGGCCGCGGCGGCCGCCCTGCTGCCCTTCAGAGCGCGACGAAGATTTCCCCAGGAGAGGCTCGCCGGCTTCGCGCTGCTGGCCTGTCTGCTGCTCCTGGCGCAGCCCCCCGGGTTCGACCGCCTCTTCGCGCGCATCCCGCTGATCGGGGCGACGGCCCTGCACCAGCACCACCGCACGCTCCTGATCGTGGTCTTCTGTGTCGCGTATCTGGCGGCCTGCGAGATCGAGCGCCAGGTCCGCGGGGAGGGGCGCCGCGGGGCCGTCCTCCTGGCCGGCGCGGCCCTGGCGGGGCTGCTGGCCTGGGGGTACTTCGCCCACCCCTCTCCGCACACCGGCCATGTGCTGATCGGGAGGGCCTTCGCGGTGCAGCTCGCCGCTCTGGTGCTGGCGGCCGGCCTTCTCCTCGCCGTTCGTCCGGGACCCTCACCCCCTGGCCCCCTCTCCCACCCGCACTCACACCCACCCGGGAGAGGGGGAACCAACTCCCTTTTTAGATTCAGGTCTTTGGGCGGATGGGAGAGGGGGTCGGGGGGTGAGGGTCCCGCGCCAGCGGCTCTGCGGCATTGGCTCCCCTGGGCGCTCTGCGCCGTGCTCGCCGGAGAGCTCCTGTGGCTGCACCTGCCGCTCAACCCTCCGGCGCCCGCGGAGCTCTCCTATCCTTCCGTCCCGCCGGTGGAGTTCCTCCAGAGGTCGCTCGGCCGTTACCGGATGATGGGGATGCGGAGGACCTTTCTGGCCAACATCCCCATCGTCTACGGTTTGCGGGACGTCCGGATCGACAATCCCTCTCTCCCCGCCGCCTATGCCAACCTCACCAGCTCGATCAGCCGGCGGACCCTGTTCCCGCAGTTCGGCCGCCCGGAGAGCGCCATCTACGACCTGCTGGGCGTGCGCTATGTGATGACGCGTCCCGGGTTGCGCCTCCCGTTCCGGCGGGTCTTCCAGAACCGCGACGGCTGGGTGTACGAGCGGCCGAATCCCCTGCCGGTCCTGTTCCTGCCCGCGAGGGCGAGGATGCACCGCTCCGGCCCCTGGCTCTCCTGGGTCGAGCGCAACACCGACTTCGCGGCCCGGGCCCTGGTCAAGCCGACCCCCGAGCAGCACAAGCACTGGAGATCCCGGCCGCGGACGGCGTCCACCCTGGAGCTGGTCTCGTGGCGGCCGGCGCTCCTGCGCGCCCGGGCGCGGCTGGGGGAGCCCCGCCTGCTGGCGTCCAGCGTCTACCAGGACGGCCACTGGCACCTGCTGGTGCAGAGGACGAAAGTGTCCACCACCTATGCCAACGGCCCCCTGGTCGCCGCCTGGCTCCCGGCGGGCGAGCTGGACCTCCACCTGGTCTACCGCCCTCGCGCTTTCGTGGCCGGGTGCGTGCTGTCGGCCCTGGCGCTGGCTTTCGCGGCGGTCCGCTGGCTGCCGCGGCCCCGTCTCCGCGGGGTGTTATCCTGATTTCATGTCGATCGCTCCCGCGCCCTCCGCGGTGTTGACCGAAGCGGAACGCTCTTTGCAGTCTTTCGGGCGCGTGGTGCTGTGTCAGATTGTGCGGACCGAGGGCTCGACACCGGGCAAGGCGGGCTGGAAGCTCCTGGCCCGGCCGGACGGCTCGGCGTACGGCAATCTGGGCGGCGGCGCGTTCGAGGCGCTGGTGAAGGCCGACGCCCTGGGAAAGCTCGGCAACGGGCGCGCGGGCTCCGAGGTGAAGCGGTACTACTTCACCGAGGAGGCGGTCAAGGGGGAGCCCACGGGCATGGTCTGCGGCGGCATGGCCGACGTCTTCCTGGAGGTGATGACCGCGGCGCCGGTGCTGGTGATCTGCGGCGGCGGCCCGGTGGGCCAGGCGCTGGCGCGCGCGGGTTCGCTGGCCGGCTTCGACCTCCTGGTGGTGGACGACCGCGCGGAGCTCCGCCAACCGGACCTGTTCCCCGCGGGCGCCCGCTTCGCCGAGGTGGGAAGGGACTATCATGAGGCGTTCCTCGACCCGCTCCGCTCGCGGGACGTCTACATCGCCGTGGTCACCCGGTGCTGGGAGACCGACACCGCGGCGCTCGCGGCGGTGCTGCGCCAGGCGCCTCCCGGGCTCCGCTACCTGGGGCTGATGGGGAGCCGGCGCAAGATCGCGCGGGTGCGGGAAGAGGTGGCGGCGCTCGGCCACGACTTGGACCGCTACCGTCTGCACGCCCCGATCGGGCTGCCGATCGGCGGCGACAGTCCGGGCGAGATCGCGATCTCCGTGCTGGCGGAGATCCTCGGGATTCGATATGCAGGAGAAGGAGAGGAAGAGAAGCATGCGTAGCCGGATGTTCTGGATCTTCTGGATGAGCCTGACCCTCCTGGCGGCCCTGGCGCTCCCCGCGCGGGCGGTCCTCCCGTCGCAGCCGGGCGACTGGCAGTCCCTGCCCATCTGGGCCGGGGACGTGCGCGCGATCGCGATCCATCCCGAGGACCCGGACCTGGTGCTCACCGGCACCTCGGCCGGCCAGCTCTACGTCTCGCGCGACGGCGGACGCGGCTGGACGGTCGCCGGCGCGCCGCTGCCGTTCCCGGGCTGGGTGATCGGCGCCCTGCGCTTCGACCCCAACCGGACCTCCCGGGTCTGGATGGCCCTCTGGGGGATCTGGGGGAGCGGCCACGTGGCCTATTCGGACGACCTCGGCAAGAGCTGGGTGGCGCGCGCCGGCGGCCTGCCGGACGAGCCGGTCTATACGATCGCCCTGGTGCCCGGCCGGGAGGGGCACCTCTACGCCGGCACTCTCTCCGGCGTCTGGGGCACCGAGAACGGCGGCGAGACCTGGCGCCGGCTGACCGCGGACCTCCCCGAAGCCCAGAAGGTCACCAGCCTGCTGGTCGACTCCACGCAGCCGGACACGGTCATCGCCGGGACCTGGCGCCGCGCCTACCGCAGCGATGACGGCGGCAAGACCTGGAGCGGGATCTTCGAGGGGATGGTCCTCGACTCCGAGGTCTTCAGCCTCACCCCGGTCCCCGGCCGCCCCGGCGAGATCTGGGCCACCACCTGCGGCTGGGTCTACCAGACGAAAGACCGCGGCGCGCGCTGGGAGCGCTTCAAGGAAGGGTTCGTCGAGCGCCGCACGCCGAGCTTCGCCGCCCTGCCGGACGGCCGGCTTCTCGCCGGCACCGTGGGCGGGCTCCACCTGTCCGCCGACGGCGGCAAGACCTGGAAGCTGGTCGGCGACCCGGCGCTGGCCATCCACGCCATCGCCATCCACCCGGCCCGCCCGGAGCGGATCCTCCTCGCCACCGAGGGCTCGGGAGTCTGGGCCTCCACCGACGGCGCCGCCACCTTCCATCCGTCGAGCGAGGGGATGACCAATTTCCGCGTCTCCGCCCTGGCGGTGATGGGCCGCGACCTCCTGGTCGGGGTCGTCCACGCCGGGCCGATGTCGGGGGTCCACGTCTCGCGCGACCTCGGCAAGACCTTCGGCGACTTCCGGTCGCTCCCCAACGTGCTCGACTTCGGGGTCCACCTCGGCCGCCTCTACGCCGCCACCGAGAAGGGGCTCTACGAGCTCCGGGGCGCCGACTGGTTCCGCCTGAAGGAGCTGGGCGAGGAGCGGGTCGAGGAGGTCGTGGCCGAAGGGGAGCAGATCGTGGTGCGCACCGCGAGCGCCCTCTACGGGCTCGAAGGGGGCAAGTTCGTCAAGCGCCCCTACAAGCACGGCGCGCCGCGCTCGGCCGCCTTCTTCGGCGACGCCCTCTGGGTGAGCGACGCCCAGGCGGTGTACCGCCTGACCCAGAGCGCCAACGACACGGTCGAGGCTCCGTTCACCGGCGGCCGGCTGTACCGCCTGCCGGACCAGCTCCTGCTCTGGGGCTCCGGCGGCGCCTGGGTCCGCGCGGGCGACGGCGACGGCTCTTCCTGGGTCTCCCTCACGGACAAAGGCTCGCGCGTGATCGCCACCGGCGACGCCCGCTGGTCGGCCGTCCTGGTGAGCGGCGACGTCGTCCGCCTCTACGACCGTGAGGCCAGCAAGTTCGAGGTCCTGGAAGTCCCCATCCCCGTCCGCGACATCTCGTCGGCGGTGATCGGCAACGGCCGGCTGTTCCTGGGGACGTCGGGGTATGGCGTGCTGGTGAAGAGGTTGGAGTAGGACGTGATCCCTACAACTCGTCCCCGGGTTCGGGTGGAACATCGGGCACTTTGGCGAGGACGGCTAGAAACTTCTCTCGGCTGCCACGCTTTGCCCTCTCCTCCAGATATTCCTCCGTCATCAGAGCTGCAAGCTTTTCTGCCACGGCAGTGCTGATGAACTGGTTGATCGATATCCCATCCTGCTGAGCGAGCTCGCGAACACGCTTGTGCAGAGAGTCCGGCAATCTGAGGCTCAAGGTACTCATGTTGGCTCCTCGAGAATACGGAGGAGGTCTCTCGGCGCATCAATCCGTACGCCAAGACGCTCCGTCCCTGCAAAATCCCGCTGGTCGTGAGTGACAATGGCTTCGCATCCCGCTGCAACAGCCAGCTCCAAGACCATGTCGTTCTTCGGGTCGGGAAGACATGGGCGCCACAAGAAGAAGATACTCTGCCGATGGGCAGCTTGGCAGCTCTTCAGCCTCTGGCTAAAGGCGGCAAAGGAAAAAGCCGGGGGGCGCGCCCGCCCTGCCCCCCGGATGGACTTCATCGTACTTCGTTTGTCAAAGAACCAAACTTCCGAACGACCTGCTCGAACGACCTGCTGCTCGGGCTAGGCGGTCTGCTTTTCTTCCGTGGGCTCGGCCGGCTTCGCCTTGCGCGAGCGCTGACGCAGCGGCGCCATGTTGAACTCCACCAGCTTCTCGCTGCGCGGCCCGATGTCGCTGCGCACGGCCGTCCGCAGGTGCAGTGACAGATCCTTGACGCGGCGTACCACCGCCTTCAGGTCCTGCGTCACCTTCTGCTTGTCGGCCCTGAGCGTCTGCTGCCGGACCCTCAGCTCCTTGAGCTCCGCCACGGCCTGCACGAGCGGCTCGCGGTGCTTCGCGATGCTCGGGAGCTGATCCGCATTCACCGCGGTCGCGGCGAGGAGCTGATCAGCGTCCAGGATCGTGTCGGCAAAGGACGATTTGTTGGGCATGTCCCTCTCTCCTTTCTCCGGGGGATGTCCGACTACTGAGCGCGGTTGCCCCGGTCACCGCGCCACGGGTTGATGGAAGGCCAGAGGCGCAAAGCCTCCGGCCGGCGATGGACGACGTACTGTCTGCTCATCTCGAACCTCCGTTGCTGCGTTGCCTCGACGCCTTCATGGCGCCGAGCTGTCGTGAGCCGCCGTACGGCCGGCTCCTCGAACCCTTGCGTCGTACGCTCTTCCCCTCGCCAGGGGCATCATTCCCCTCGCGAGGGGCATTGGGGCCCCGGCGAGGGCCGTCACAGCCCCCGCGAGGGCCCTTACTCCCCTGGCGAGGGGCTTTATGGCCCCGGCCAGGGGCATTACTCCCCTCACGAGGGGCATTGCGGCCCCGGCGAGGGGCGTTTTGCCCCTGGCGAGGGCCGTTACCGCCGTGCCGACGGGAATCAGCGACTCCGCCCGGCTGGTGCAGAGCGGATCTGACTAAGCATCGGCAGCATGCACCTTACAAGCTGGCTATTTTGCATAGTCGAGGCATGGTAGTCAAGTGCCAATCTTGACGAATTTCAATCTCATGCAGTATCATGAGAAGAAGGAGGAGGTTGAGATGATGAAGAGCCCCGAGCAGCCGGAGCCTCCCGAGTGGCCGGAACGTCCCGAGAGTCCCCTGTCGCCGCCCGAGCCGCCCACCCCCTCCGAGGATGGGCGGCTCGAGCGCCGGGCTCGGCGCCGGAAGGCGATCGCGAACCTGATCGCCGCGGAGGTGATCCGCAATCAGAATGAGCTCCAGGAGCTGTTGGAGCAGCAGGGGCTCCTGGTGACGCAGTCGAGCATCAGCCGCGACCTGCGGGATCTCGGGGTCCGGCGGGTCAAGGGGACCTACGTCATCAAGCCCTCGCCGAAGGGAGGCGCCTGGGACTTCGACACCGTCCTCGGGCTGGTGGAAATGGTCACCCGCTCCGGGCCACATCTCACGGTCGTTCAGACAGCTCCCGACGCGGCCCGGCTGGTGGCCCGCGCCCTGGAGGAGTCGGACTGGGACGAAGTGGTGGGCACCGTGGCTGGCGACAACACGATCTTCGTCGCCACACGGACCGAAGAG
The DNA here is from genome assembly GCA_036380715.1 of Thermoanaerobaculia bacterium. Classification (GTDB taxonomy): domain Bacteria; phylum Acidobacteriota; class Thermoanaerobaculia; order Multivoradales; family UBA5704; genus UBA5704. The sequence goes on from DASVEF010000055.1 coordinate 35,328, forward strand.
GATCAGGACCGCCTCTTCCAGCGCTTCAAGAGGTATCTGAACGTCTGAGCGGAGAGCGGTCGGCTCTTTGACAACTGAATTCCCGGGGAGGAGAGGAAGCGCGGCCTCTCCTGCCCGGTCTTCCTTTGCCTACGGCATCGCTCCAGCCAGCCTTGGGCTTGAGCCCTTGGCTCAGCCCTGACCGCGTTTTTCGAGCAAGGCGCGCAAGCGAGCCA
>DASVEF010000056.1:0-24556 GCA_036380715.1 Thermoanaerobaculia bacterium
CATTTTCAGATCTCCTCGACCGTCTCAATAAAGGATGCTGATGAAGCGGGCGGTGGTCATCGAGCTCTGCACCGTGGTGTTCGCTGCGCAGGGGACGCCGTTGCAGGTCCAGATGCCGGTGGGGATGGCCTTGCGCACGTCCGAGTCGCTGTCGTCGCGCTCGTCGCTGTGGTTTTCGTGCGAGGCGTCGAGGTTTTTGAAGCCGCTCGCCTCCTGCTTGTTCGAGTTGTTGCAGACGTTCGAGTTGTCGTAGCTCGCGGTCGCGCTGCCGTTGCAGGCGAAGATCGAGGCGTACTGGACGACGCCGTCGTCCTCGCCGGTAAGGCAGGCGCTGGCGCCGAAGATCGCCTCGTAGCCGCCGGTCAGCCAGACGGTCTTGGCGGGCGCGTTGGCGAAGGTGCGGACCTGCACGTCGTCCGAGCTGCGCAGCCAGTAGGTGGCGTCGTCACATGACTGAATGAAGATGGCGATGAAGCTGCAGAAGGGGTTGGACTGCAGGCAGACCGCGTCCGCGCCCTGCGAGCCGCGGTGGGCGCCGCCTGTGGTGATCACCATGCTGAGGCGCTGCGCGACCTGATCGTAGGGTCCGTTGTAGTTGAAGTTGGGATCGGAGGCGTCGTTGTTGCCGAGGATGAAGTCCATGACCGCGCCGCCCATGCTGTGGGCGATCACCCAGAAGGTGCCGCCGTTGGCGTAGGTCCGGGCGCAGCGGCGGCCTCCCGCGTCGGCGCCGCCGTTGGTGGCGTTGACGATCTCGTTCGCCACTTCGCCCGCGGACTGCGGCTCCCAGTAGGGGCGGGTGCCGTTGTAGCCGACCACGTAGTAGGAGGTGGCGAAGCTTTTGGTCGCGGTGCGGATGAAGTCGGCGGAGCCGTTCACCCAGTAGTTCCGCGCCGCGGTGTAGCTGGTGTAGGTGTTGGTGTTGGTCTGCTTGCCATGGACGAAGATCAGGCAGGGCTGGGCCCACGCCTGCCCCGCCACCGCAAAGAGCGCCAGGGCCAAAAGACAACAGAATACGAGACGACGACCTGCCATCAGAGACTCCTCCTTTTTGTAGGTCTTCGCCTATCTGGGTGCGCGCCGAGAGGCCAGGCGAGCCGCGGGGACACAGATTCTATGCAGAAGTGCTAAGATGCGGAGCGATTCCCCGGAGGAGGCTCGACGATGGGTCGCCATCCCGAGGTCGACAAGACGCTCGATCGCCTGGTGCGGCAGCTCCAGGAGGCCGCAGGGCCCAATCTGCTGGGCGCGGCGCTCTATGGGGGCCTCGTCAAGGGCCGGTATACACCGGGAATTTCGGACATCAACGTCCTCGTCGTGCTCGCTGACGCCGGTTTTCGCTCCCTGCTGCCGCTGTCCCCGGTGCTGACCGCGGCCCTGCGCGAGTCCCAGGTCGTGTCGTTCGTGACCACGCCCGCGGACCTGCGGCTCGCGGCCCGCCTCTTTCCGGTCAAGGTCCTGGACATCCAGCTCGCGCACCGGCTGCTCTATGGCGACATACACCTCGCGGGCATCGCGGTCGACGCGGCGGCGCTGCGCCTGCGCGCGCTTCAGGAGCTGAAGAACATGGAGCTGCGCCTGCGCATGCGCACGGTCGAGCGGGGGGCCGATCCGGGGGCGCTGTGGCGAGGGATGGTGCGCGACCTGCCGAAGCTCGCGGTGACGCTGGAAACCCTGCTGCGCGCCCGCGGACTGGCCGTGCCCGCCGACCGGCCGGGCCTGCTCCGGCTGGCGGGGCGCGAGCTCGGGATCGCTCAGGAGCGAATCGACCACATCGCCGATCTCCGGCGCGTGGACCGCCGGCCGGACGACGAGGCGGTGCGGGAGATCTTCGGGGATTATCTGGCGATTCTCGGCGAGATGTGCCGTAACGTCGAAGGAGAGCTGTCATGAACCCTCTCGACCTGATGGGTCCGGATTTCCTCCGGTTTTACCTGATCTATGGGATCGGCATCCTGGCCGTGGCCGGCCTGCTGCGGGTCCGCTGGGCCGGAGCTTCCACACCTTCTCCCGAGGGGCGCTGGACCCCGGGCAGCTACCCGCGGGAGAGCGACGCCTACGCGATCGCCTTGCTGCGCGGCGGCCCCCGCGAGGCGGTGTGCGCTCTGCTCGGGCGGCTCGTCACCGGCGGGTTCCTCACTCTCGACAAGGACGTGCTGCGCCGCCCGGAGGAGCCGCCGGAAGACCACTCGCGCCTGCAGCCGATCGAGGAGGAGGCCCTGCTGCTCACCGCGACGTCCGGCTCGGACGGGATCCGGGTGCACGAAGCCCAGGAACGTATCGCCCATGCCGTGGCGCCGCGCCTGGAGGAGATGCGGCGCGAGCTCGAGAGCCAGGGCCTGATGCCGGGGCCGGAGCAGCGGCGGCGCTATCGAGCGATCTGCCTGCTGGCTCTGGCGGCGGTCCTCGGGCTCGGAGGCGCGAAGCTGCTGGTGGCGCTGTCCCGAGGGCGGACCAATATCTGGTTCCTGATCGCTCTCATGCTCATCTACGCGGGGGCCTGCGCTCTCCTCCTCATCCCGCCCCGCCTCACGCACGCGGGCCGGCGGTATCTTGCCTGGCTGCGGGAGTCGCACCGGGGGCTGGTCAACCTGCTGGTCCACGGCCGGCGCAGGGAGACCGAGGAGCTGGCCCTCGCGGCAGGCATCTACGGCCTCGCCGCGCTGCCGGCCCTGGGTCCGCTGGACACCGCGCTTGCCGCGCGAGGTCCGATTCGCCCGGTCGCCCCCCCCCAGCCGGGATCGCCGGGAGAGGCATCCGGGGGAGGCGGTTCGGGATGCGGAGGGGGAGACAGCGAAATCTCCATCCTCGGCGGTGGAGACAGCGGCGGGAGCAGTGGCGGAGGAGACAGCGGCGGAGATAGTGGCGGAGACAGCGGTGGAGACGGCGGCGGCAGCTCGTGCGGCGGCGGATGCGGCGGCGGCGGATGCGGAGGGTGCGGCGGTGGCTGACCTGCCGTTTCTCGGCGCGGGCGTGAGCTTCCGCAGCGCGTGGCGGTGGGAGGTGGTGCGCCATCGCGACGAGCTCGGGGCCGTCGAGTGCATCCCGGACGACGTGGCCGGCCCGGCCGGCATCCGCGACCTGGTTCTTCTGCGCGACGCGGTGCCGGTGCTCCTCCACGGCATCGGGCTCTCCCTGGGGAGCGCGGAGGGGCTCGATCCCGCGCGGGTCCGGCACGTGGCGCAGGTGGCCGAGGCCGTGGAGCCTCCCTGGTTTTCGGAGCACATCGCGTTCACCCGCGCCGGGGGGGTCGAGATCGGCCATCTGACGCCGCTCCCCTTCACCCGCGAGGCGGTCGCGACGGTGGCGGCGAACGTGGCCGAGCTGCGGCGCGCCTTGCCGGGGCTCCCCCTGCTGCTGGAGAACATCGCCTATCCGTTCACCTTGCCGGGCGCGGAGATGAGCGAGGCGGATTTCGTGCGCGCGGTGATCGAGGAGACGGACGCCGGCCTCCTCCTCGACCTGGAGAACGTCCACGCCAACGCGCGCAACCACGGCTACGACCCGGTCGAATACCTGGAATCGCTGCCTCTGGAGCGGGTCGTGGAGGTCCACCTCGCCGGCGGCGTCGAGCACGACGGAGCCTATGTGGATTCTCACACGCGGCCGGTGCCCGAAGCGTCTTGGACTCTGCTACAATGGCTCACCCCCCGGGCGGCCGTCCGGGCGGTGATCATCGAGAGAGACGACGACCTTCCCCCATTCGCTGAGCTGCTCGCCGAGGTGAGGCGGGCGAAGGAGATCCTCCGATGCAGCTCGATGAGGTCCAACGAAATCTGGCAGCCAGCCTGACCGGGCGGACAGCCCCGGTCGAGGGCCTCGACCCCGAGGCCTTGGACCGTGCGCGGCGCGGCCTCGAAGTCAAGCGACGTCAGGCCGCAGCCCACCTTCTCCCTCGCCTGCGCGGCGCCCTGGGAACCGCCTGGCCCACCCGCTTCCGCGAGCACGCGGAGCGCTACACCCCGTCCGGCATGCTCCACCACGTCGACGACGCCTGGGAGCTCGCCGAGACCATGCTGCGCTCGCTCGACCCGCGGATCGCCTGCGCCGCCCACGACGACCTGGTCTCCCTGCGCCTGCGCTTCACCCGCGACCGCCGGGCCGGCGCCGACCGCATCCGTGAGCGCCGCGGTCCGTTCGTCGCGCTGATGAAGACGCCGTCGCGGCTGCTCGTGGTGCGGATGCCGGGGCCGGAAGGGCGGGTCTGGTATCTGAAGGTGTAGAGCCTACGGGCTGATCGCCACGCCCCAGGGCCCATCCCCCACCTTGACCGTGGCCATCACTTTGTTCGTGGCCGTGTCGATCACCGAGACGTCGTTGCTCACTCCGTTGGCCGTGTAGAGCTTGCGGCCGTCGCGAGTGAGGGCGACTCCCCAGGGGCGCTTGCCCACGGGGATGGTCGCGACGACCTTGTCCTTCGCCGCATCGATCACCGCCACGCTGTTGCCATGGCCGTTGGCCACGTAGACCCGCTTGCCGTCCGGCGAGACCACGACTCCGACCGGCTTCGCGCGGGGACCCAGGTCGATCGTGCTCACGACCTGGTGCGTGGCCACATCCACGACGGAGACGGTGCCGCCGATCTCGGCGGTGACGTAGGCGCGCCTGCCGTCCGGGGAGAAGGCGGCGGCGCGCGGGCGCGGGTCCACCAGGAAGCTGGCCGCGACCTCGTTCTTTTTTGTGTCGATCACCGAGACCGTGTTGCTCGTCTCCGCGGTCACGTAGACCCACCGGCCGTCCGGACTGATCGCCACTCCCTCGGGCTCGATGCCGACGATGAGCGTGGCGATCACCTTGCCTTTGTCCTTCTCCACCTGAGTGACGCTGGCGGTGCCGGCGTCCTCGTTGGAGATGAAAAGGCGCTTGCCGTCGGGGCTGACGGCGAACTGCTCGGGATCGCTCCCGCCGTCGTATTTCGCTACCACCTGTCGCTGGCGGACGTCGATGGCGAGGACGGCGTCGAGCGGGTTCTGTTTCCGGTTCTGCGGATCGCTGCGCGCGACGTAGATCGTCTTGCCGTCGGCGCTCACCTGGATGCCCCGCGGCCGGCCGTGCACCCGCAGGTTGGCGACCGGCTTGTCGGTGGCGACGTCGAGGATTGTCACCGTGCCCGAGCGCTCGTTGGAGACATAGGCGAAGGGGGCGGCGTGGGTCGGCAGGGACAGGAGGGACAGGAGGACGGCGATCCCGAGCCGAGCCCTCACCCCCCTGGCCCCCCCCTCCCAGGGGGAAAGGGGGAAATCCGGATGAGCAGGGTGGGGGCGCCCCTCTCCCTCTGGGAGAGGGGTCGGGGGTGAGGGCTCCTTGAGGTACAGCGGCTGCTCCAATTGATGATCCTCGCGGCGGAACCTCAGTCGCTCCCCCTTGTGGCCGTCGAAGCCGAACGCCTCCATCCGGCCGGGCAGGTCGGAGCGGTCGACTCCCGGATTGCGCAACGCGAGCTGGACGGCGGCCGTGACGGCCATCCAGCTCGCCCAGGCGAGGGAGTCCATGGGGGCTCCGAAGCGCTCCCGGAAGCGCCCGTTGAGCTGCTCGGCCCCGAAGCGCGTCAGCCCGGAGTGCCAGTCGACCGCCCGGCTCCCTTGCGCCGCGGACTCGCGGGCCAAGGCCTCTCGCCTGTGGCGCGGGCTGGAGGCGACGTGGAACACGTTTCGTCGGAGGGGCTCGTTTTCGGTGAGATCGTCAGGCGCGCGAGTGGTGAGGAAGAGGACGCCGTGGCGCTCCAGCGCCTCCGCGATCGCGGCCCGGGACGGAGCGTCGAGGCCGCCGACCACGGCGAGCACGCCGTCTTTTTCGACCAGGCCGAGAGCCTCCCGCGCGGCGGCCTGCGGCCCGTCGGCGGTCCGGACCAGCAGCTCGAGCTTCGCGCCGAGCAGCTCCGCGGTCCGCGCTCCTTCTTCGGCCCCGAGCAGCGCGCCGCGGGCGGCGGCCTGCCGCAGCTCCGGGGAGACGCCGGAGGCGGGGAGGACCTGCCCGATGCGCAGGAGGCGGGGCTCTGCGGCGAGCGCACGCCGGTTGAGCAGCGCGAATGCGCTTGCGCCTGTCACGCCGCGGAGAAAGCTCCTGCGGGTCAGCATCAGCGGAGGGTGTAGAGGAAGGCGGCGAGGTCGCGCCCGTCTTGCTCCGTCACGCCCACGTTGGGCATGGCGGTCCCTCTCTCGATCGATTGCGGGTCGCGGATCCACCGCATCATGTTCTCGGGCGTGTTGGGGAGCTGGCCGGCGAGGTAGACGCGCTTGGCGATGCCGGTGAGCGGAGGTCCGACCAAGCCCTTGGCTTCCGGCATCTCTTCGATAATGTGACAGGAGCCGCACCCGTACTTGCGCACCAGGGCCGGCCCGCGCGACGGGTCTCCGCCGGTCATTCTGCGGGCGTTCAGCTCCACGTCCTTGGACGAGCCGCACGCCCACACACCGAGCGCCAGCAGCAGGCACAACGCCGGACTAGATTTCATGTTTGGCAAGCCTCTCGCTCTCCGTGAACGCGACCCGGCGCTCCGATTCTCCCAGCCAGGCGGCGAACAGCGCCAGCCCCAGCACTACGAAGATCACGCCCGAAGGGATCCACATGATCAGGCCGGCGAGCTGCTGGTCCTCCAGCGGGGTGAGCCCCCAGGGGACCGTCCGCTCCGCGTAGATGGGATACCACAGGCGCCGCCCGAAGGTGAGGAGCGCGCCGAGGACGCTGCTGTGCAGCGACGTGGCGAAGACGAAGAAGACCGACACGCCGTAGCCGGTCCGGCCGTAGCGGCCGTGGATCAGCGCCCACCAGAAGAGCGCGGCGCTGCCGAAGAAGCTGAGATGTTGCAGCGCGTGGACCCAATCGCTGGTCAGCGTGGCCTGATACAGGCGCGGGACGTGCCAGACCCACAGGGCCACGCCGTGGATCGCGAACACCGCGAGCGGACCGGTGATCGCCCGCCATCCGGCGGCGACCGGCCGCGCCTGGGTCCACTCCCCCACCCTCTCGCGCCAGGCCGGCGGCAGCGCCCAGAGGAACGCGATCAGCGGCCGGCCGAGCACCAGCAGCGGCGCCGCGATCAGCATCAGCACCTCGTGCTGCGCCATGTGGGCCGAGAACAGCCGCTCGCCCAGCGTGTGGAGCGGCGAGACGAGCGCGATCGCCAGGAAAATCCATCCGAGCGCGAAGCAGCCGGCTTCCCAGCACCGGATCCCCTGCCCGAAGCCGGCCCGGCGCCAGAGCCCGGCCATGCCGCGGGCGTAGAGCCAGGAGGAGAGCCCGAGCCCGAAGATGATCAGAGGGTCATCCATCATCACCGTCACCCTCAGCCTGGGGTTTCAACCCCAGGTCAGGCGGTGGCTCCATTCTCCTCAATGCACGCACGGCCCCAGGAACCAGTTCGGGATCTCCTGAGCGAAGATCACCAGCGCGAAGAAGGCGCACAGGACCAGCCCGGCGAGCGCCATGAAACGGATGCGCGAGCTCCGGTTGTCCCCGTGCTCGGTCGAGACCTCCGGCATCTGGCTCCAGAGCCGCCATGCAATCAGCGCTCCGCCCGCGCAGATCAGCAGGGCGACGACGGTCACCAGGTGGAGAAAACCTTGCTGTCCTCTCAGGCAGAGCGTCTGCGTCAACGAATAGCTGACCTGCTGGTGCAGGGCCCAGGCGAACGGCCCCGCCAGCATCCCGGCCCACAGGAGCAGGTTCCACCGCCGCTCCGGAACCGCCGCCTTCGCTTCGCTCGCCATTCGATCCTCCTCTAGTCCCGCAAAACCCCGGAATCGAAATAGATCACCGCGAACAGCACGGCCCACGACGCCACCACGAAATACCAGTAGAGAGCGTTCAGGCGGACGTCGAGCAGGTGCTTCTCTTCGACCGGCCCCTTGTACAGCAGAGCCAGGAACAACACGTTCTCGCCGACGCTCGTCAGCGCGTGGATCGAGTGCATCCCGAAAAGCACCCAGACGATCGAGCCGTACACATGACTGTCCCAGCGGAAGCCCATCTGGCTGAGGGTGAAGGCGCGGCCCACCAGGAACAGAAAGCCGAGGATCGTGCAGATCAGCAGCCAGAAACGCATCCTGCGCAGGTCGGGCTTCCTATCCATCCTGTCCGTCTCACGGACGACCAGGTGCATCGGGATCGCGCTCGCCAGGAGGACGATCAGGTTGATCGCCGGCAGCGTCAGGGGCGGATCGTCGCCCGGCGGCGGCCAGACCGACTCGCCGCCGCGCAGGTAGTAGTAGGCGCCCACGAGCAGGGCGAAGACCATCGATTCGATCACGATCAGCCCGACCACGCCCCACCAGAGCGGAGCCGGGTGCCCGTACACCGTGGACGGCAGGTCGGAGACGTCGATCCGGGATCTCACGGCTGCTCCTCCAGCAGAGTCTCGTCCTGGTCCACCTGCGGCCAGAACCAGCCGACCAGGACGGCGCCGGCGAGGATCAGGCCCGCCGGGATCGCCCACGGGGTGAAGATCACGCCGACGAAGCCGACCGCGGTGGCGAGCGCCAGCCAGAGCGGCACGAGAGTGGGCCTCGGCTGGACCTCCCGGTGATCGGGCTCGGCGTCGAGCGTCCGGGTGACGAGAACCTCCCGGCGGTCGCTGCGCAAACCCACGACCACCGGCTGGTCCGGGGTCTGCTCCCACAGCGGGTGCCGGCCTTGCACGGTCGGCAGCCAGGCGAAGTTGTAGGGCGGCGGCGGCGAGGTGGTCGCCCACTCCAGGCCGTCGGCGTCCCAGGGATTGTCGCCCGCGGGCAGGCCGCGCCGGCGGCTCCACAGGAAGTTGCCGACGAAGAGCAGCACGCCGACCGTGAGCAGGACGCCGCCCAGAGTCGCCAGCAGGTTGAGGTCGCCCCATCCCATCTCCGCCTTGTAGGTGTAGACGCGGCGTGGCATCCCCCGAAGCCCGAGCTGGTGCATGGGGAAGAAGGTCAGGTTGAAGCCGGCGAAGAGCACCCAGAAGCTGAGCTTCCCCACCCGCTCGGACATCATGCGGCCGGTCAGCTTGGGGATCCAGTAGTAGAGCGCGCCCAAGAGGGGGAAGACCGCGCCGCCGATCAGCACGTAGTGGAAGTGGGCCACCACGAAGAACGTGTCGTGCACCTGGAGGTCGATCGGCACCGAGGCGAGCATCACACCGGTGAGGCCGCCGAGCACGAAAATGAAGATGAAGCCGAGGACGAAGAGCATCGGCGTGGCGAGGCGCAGCTTCCGCGCCGACCAGATGGTGGCGAGCCAGCAGAAGATCTGCACCCCGCTCGGCACCGCGATCATAATGCTCGCCGCCGTGAAGAAGCTCTGCCCGAGCTGCGGCAGGCCGGCGGCGAACATGTGGTGGACCCAGAGCCCGAAGCCGATGAAGCCGGTGGCGACCAGCGCCAGGACCAGCGCCAGGTAGCCGAACGTCCGGCGGCGCGAGAAGGCGGTCACGAGCGTCGAGACCATGCCCGTGGCCGGCAGGAAGATGATGTAGACCTCGGGGTGGCCGAAGAACCAGAACAGGTGCTGCCAGAGCAGGGAGTCGCCCCCCTCGGACGGGTTGAAGAAGTGAGTGGCGATCAGCCGGTCCATGGCCAGCAGGCTGCTCGCCACCACGATCGCGGGCATGGCGAAGACGACCATGAAGGCCTTCACCAGCATCGACCAGACGAAGAGCGGCATGCGGTTGAGCGACATCCCGGGCGCTCTCTGCTTGAAGACCGTGGTGATCGTGCCGACCGCCGCGGCGAGCGCGGAGATCTCGGTAAACGTGATGAGCTGCGCCCAGACGTCGACCCGCTTGCCGGGCGAGAACTCGGGGCCGGAGAGCGGCACGTAGCTGAACCAGCCGGCGTCGGGCGCCATGTTGAACAGGAAGCAGACGTAGACGAGCAGCCCGCCGATCAGATAGACCCAATAGGAATAGGCGTTCAGCCGGGGAAAAGCCGCGTTCCGCGTGCCGATCATCAGCGGCACCAGCGCGATGCTCATCCCCTCCATGATCGGCACGGCGAACAGGAACATCATGGTGCTGCCGTGCATGGTGAAGATCACGTTGTAAAGGTCGGGATCGAGGAAGTCGTTCTCCGGCCGCGAGAGCTGGATCCGCATCAGCAGGGCCAGGAGCCCGCCGAGCGCGAAGAAGACGAAGGCGGTGACCAGGTAGCGCCGGCCGATCGCGACGTGGTTCACCTCGGAGAGCCAGCCGATGAAGCCGGGCGGGCGCTTCCAGGTCTCCTCGAGCTGCCGGACCTCGGCCTCGTAGGGGTCGGTGGAGGGCTCGTCCCTCTCAACCTTCTCCGGTTTGGGCTTCGGCTTGGGCCGGCTCATCGCAGGCTCTCCAGATAGGCCAGCAGCGCCCGCAGGTCGTCCGACCCCAGGCTGACGGCCGGCATCTTGTTGCCGGGCTTGATGGTCTGCGGATCGAGGATCCATCCCCCCAGGTGACCGCGTGTGTTCGGCAGGGTCCCCGCCGCCAGCATCCGCCGGCTGGCGAGGTGCGTCAGGTCGGGAGCGGTCTTGCCCGAGGCCTGAGTGCCGGCGATGGTGTGGCAGAGCGGGCACGGCAGCGCTTCGAAGACCACTTTGCCTCGCTGCTGCAACGCGTCGGACGGCGGGCGCGCGGGCTGGAGCTGGGCCTCGTACCAGGCGGCGAACGTCTCGGGAGGCTCGGCCACCACGAGCAGGGCCATGTTCGCGTGCTGGTAGCCGCAGAACTCGGCGCACTGCCCGCGGAAGACTCCGGGCCGGTCCGCCTGGATCAGGATCTCCGAAGGACGGCCGGGGATGAGGTCCCGCTTGCCGTGCAGGTTGGGCACCCAGAAGCTGTGGATGACATCGGTCGAGCGGGTCTTCACCCGCACCGGCCGGCCGACCGGGATGTGGATCTCGTTGGCCGTGGTCACCATGCGGCTCGGCGTCGGGTCCTCGTACCGCACCTGCCACCACCATTGCTGCCCGGTCAGCTCGATGGTCAGGGGATCGCCGGGCAGGGAGCTGGTCGCCCGGCTGGCCGCGACGGTGGCGACGAGCAGGCCGATCAGGATGACCGCCGTGGCCGCGGTGGCGCCCGCGACCGTGCGCGTCAGGCGGCGCTCGGACGCCGGCGGATGCGGCGCCCCGGGGTCGGTGGGATCGCCCTTACCGCGCCGGCCGCGGAAGACCGCCATCACCAGGGCGAGGAAGACCAGGACGAAGACCGCCGCGCAGACCCAGAAATAGACCCACCAGAGATCCTCGATCCGCGCGGCCTGCGGGCCGGCGGAGTCGAGGACGGACTGCCAGCCGAAGGCGACGGCGAGGGCCGGCGCAGACTGCCCGGGCATGAATGCCCGGGCTAAGGAGTGGCGCCGGCCAAGCCGGCTTTCAAGCTCCCCTGGGGAGCGCCTCTCGATAGCCCGGCGATTCATCGCCGGGCGCCACCAGAGACGCGAGATCGGGAACCGACCCTTCATGGCAGGTGCTCCGCCTGCTGCGTCTTCGGCGGCTTCGCCGTCTGGAGGTTGGACGGACCCGTGGTGCGCAGGGAGTCCGCCCGCGAGGGGGTGGCGGCGCCGCTCGCCATCCCGCTCATCGAGCGCACGTAGGACACGAGCTGCCAGACCTGGTTCTCGGTCAGCTTGCCACGGTAGGACGGCATGCCGTTCGGCCGCCCCTCGACAACCGTGGCGAAGACGTTCTCGGGATCGCTGCCGTAGATCCACTTGTCGTCCATCAGCGGCGGCCCCATGCCGCCCCCGCCATTGGCGTGGCAGCCGACGCAGTTCATCCACTGGAAGAGCCGCTGCCCTTCCGAGATCCCCTGGGCATTGCCCACGTACGGGTCCTTGACCTCCGGCTCGGGGATGCGCGGACCCGGTTGCAGATTGCTCAGCACCTCGGAATTGGCGCGCGCCGTGGCCGCCGGCAGCTCCCGGAACTGCCGCTCCTCGCGCTCGCAGCCGGCGAGGAGGAGCGCGGCGCAGAGCCCGAGGAGGGTATCTCGGAAGTACGAACCGCACCGCTGAGCCCTCACCCCCTGGCCCCCTCTCCCGTCACCGGGAGAGGGGGGAAAACGCAGAAGAGAGAAGAGGTTGGGTGGGGGCGCCCCTCTCCCGGTGACGGGAGAGGGGACGGGGGTGAGGGCCCGCAACGGTGACCGTAGGAAGACTTCTGAGACACCCCCGATGATCGTTCGCTGATCCAATCGCATGGCTACCCCTTCGGTACTCCGTAGCGGTCGAGGAGGGCGTCGATCTCCGGCTTCCTCCGCTCCAGGATCCCGTCCAGCTCGTCCCGCAGAGCCTGATCGCCCCGCCGCACGCCCAACGAGATGTCGAAGACGAATGGCAGGAACGGCAGGTCGATCTTCGGCGAGACCGGGACGATCGCGAGCGGCGCCGGCTGCCGCGGCGCGAAGTAGCCCGCGAGCGGTCCCCAGACCACCGCGACGTCGACCTCGCCCGCGGCCACGGCCTTGACGATGCGCGACGGCGGACTGTCCTCCCGGTAGTCGCCATAGACGGTGTAACCGATCACGTTCTGAACGGCGCCGCGGCTCGCCAGCGCGTGGGCCGGCGGCGCATTGGCGTAGTCGTCGCCGATGATCTGCACGCCGACTTTCACTTTTTTGAGGAGCGGATCGTCGAACGAACGGACGTCCAGCCCGCTGTCCCGGCGGGTGACGAAGACGTATGTCGACCGGTAATAGGGGCGTGTGGCGAGAACCAGCTCGAAGCTGCTGGGGATGCCCATCACCACGTCACAGGCGCCCGCGTTCAGGGTGTTGCGGATGAACCCCCGGCGCTGCGCCCACCAGGTGTAGCGGACCGTCGCGCCCATCTCGCGGGCGATCAGAGAGGCGAGCTCGTTCTCAAAGCCCTGCAGCCGCCGGTTGGAGAACGGCAGGTTGTTCGGATCGGCGCAGACCCGCAGCTCGCGCGCGGATTTCGCGGGCGTCGCGCCTCCCTCTCCGGCGCAGCCCGGGAGGAGCAACAGCGCGAGCAGGAACGAAAACCTTTTCATGGCAGCCCAAAGACGTAGAGCATGCCGCCCCGGGTCGTGTTGGCCGGCAGGTCCTTCATGGCATTGACGAAGCCGAGGGCCGCGGTCGAGTCCCGCGTGTCGAGCTGGCCGGAGACCACGGCTCCGGCCCATCCGCCGACGCCCGAGAGGATGGCCACGTACTGCTTGCCGTCCGGGCCGCGATACGAGATCGGTTGGCCGATGATCCCCGAGCCGGTCTTGAATTTCCACAGCTCCTGGCCGGTGCGGGCGTGCAGCGCCTTGAACCAGCCGTCCATGGTGCCGTAGAAGACCACGTCGCCCGCCGTGACGAGCGCGCCGCTCCAGGCCGGGAACTTCTCCTTGACGCTCCACGCCTTGCGGCGCGCCACCGGGTCCCAGGCGGTGAATTCACCGCGGTGCCCGCCGGGGCCGGCGTACATGCGCACGTTGGCGCCGACGAAGGGCGTGCCCGAGATGTAGCTCACCTCCACCCCTTCGAAGTCCATGCAGAGGTTGTTGTGCGCCATGTAGAGGAGGCCGGTGCGCGGCGACCAGGCCGAGGGCTGCCAGTCCTTGGCCCCCGGCGCGGCCGGACAGATCTCCCGCGTGACCTTGCCGACGCCGGTCTTCTTCTCGGCCGCCACGCGGAGGCGGCCCGTCTTCAGGTCGACGCCCCGGCTGCCGGTGATGTAGACGAAGGGGTCCGCGGAGAGCACCTCGCCGGTGGCGCGGTCGAGCACGTAGACGTAGCCGTTGCGCTCCGGCCGCACCAGCACCTTGCGCGTCCTCCCTCCGATATTGAGGTCGAGCAGGACGTTCTCGTTGACGCCGTCGTAGTCGTGCTCGTCGTGCGGCGACCACTGATAGAACCAGCGGGCCTCTCCATTGTCCGGGTCGCGGGCGAAGATGCCGCTGGTCCACTTGTTGTCGCCCGGCCGCTGGTCCGGGTTCCAGGGGCCGGGATTGCCGGTGCCGTAATAGATCAGGTCGAGCTCCGGATCGTAGGAGATCCACCCCCAGACCGTGCCGCCGCCGGTCTTCCACGCCTCGGGAGGCCAGGTCTTGACGCCGAGGTCCCTGCCGCGGTCCTGCGCGTAGAACGGCTTGAAGCCCGGACCGATCAGGACGTCCTTGTCAGGGCCGGTGCTGTAGGCCCGCCAGGCGATCCGGCCGCTCCCGGCGTCGAGCGCGGTGATCCAGCCGCGCACGCCCATCTCGCCGCCGCTGTTGCCCACCAGCACCTTGCCCTTGACCACGATCGGAGCCATGGTGAGGGTCTCGCCCTTGTTGATGTCCCCCAGGCGCGTCTTCCAGACTTCCTGGCCGGTTTCGGCGTCCACCGCGACGGTGTGGTTGTCGAGGGTGTTGTAAAAAATTCGTCCGTCGGCATAGGCGGCTCCCCGATTGACCACATCGCAGCAGGCCACGCCCTGAGCCGACGCCTCCGGGTCCGGGTGATAGACCCACTTGGCGGGGGCGCCCGGCTGCGTCAGGTCGAGAGCGTAGAGGTCGTTCGGGAAGGGGGTGACGATGTACATCGTGCCGTTCACCACCAGGGGCGCGGCCTCGTGCCCGCGCAGGCTCCCGGTGGAAAACGTCAGAGCGACCTTGAGATTGCGGACGTTCCGGGCGTTGATCTGGGTCAGGCCGCTGTAGCGCGTGCTCGCGTAGTTCTTGGCGGCCATCAGCCACTGGCCGTCGTCAGCCCCTGATGGCACAGCCTGCGGGCTCGCCCCTACCCTCCCCGTGGGAGCGGCGGGAACGACGGCTCCACCGGACGGTTCCCGGCGGCAGCCGGAGATCAACGAGACAGCGAAGATCCAACTGAAGACGGCGAGCACCAACGACCGTCGGCCGATTCTCTCCATCGATGCCTCTCCGCGCGCGCTCCCCCGGTCCGGCCGTTTCCGTTCTCTCCAAGCGACACAAGCCAGGGGAATTCGTTCTCCAATCATACGATCCGTTGCCGGCGTGATTGCAAAGAGCGGACCAGACCTCCGGCCCGGCGGATGTCCCGCAACCCCGCCGGGGGCACACTGTTCTGATGAGGAGAAAACTCCTTCACTGGGAGGTGAGACGACCGGCCAACGAGGAAGGTCACAGCCTTCGCAGCTTTTTCAGAGAGCCGGCGCACGCCGGCTCGCGGCGAAAGGGGGCGCCCTCGGGCGCCCCTTGCCGCAACCCTTCTACAGCTTGACTACAGCTTGACCCTGTCGCCAGCGGCGGGCGCCGCACCACCGGGGAGGACCGGCGACGTGGCCCCCGAGGCCGCCAGCGGCGCCGCGGACGCCGGCACCGACACCTTCACCGGCGAGACGTACCGCCGGACGTTGGCGGTGAAGTCCGCGAAGCTCTTGAAGGGCACCGGGTTCGGCCCCTTGCCGGTCATCGTCAGGATCGACTCCCGCCCCAGCGCCCGGTAGCTCTCGAACTGCGACTCGTCGAACCACTGGTCCGACGTGCTCTCGTGCGGGAAGTCGAGCGACGACTTGGCGTAGTGGTAGATGTCGTAGGACTCCTTGTCGCAGATGGCCGGCTTGACGTAGATCAGCGTGCCGGTGTTGCCGTCGCCGTCGACCGAGTCGTAGCGGATGGTGCCGACCGCGCAGTAGCGGGCCTCCGGATCGTTCTTCTCCCGGGTCTTGGGGAAGATGTTGATCCGGTCGTCGAAATCGATCGAGATGCCGAAGTCGACGCGGATCCTGCGGATGGCGTTGCCCAGGTCCTCGAAGGTGTAGGACGTGTCGCGCCCGGCGTCGCAGACGACGATGAAGCGGCAGCGCCGCCGCACCATCTCGTACAGGCCGAGGTTGTCGAAGTGCCCGCCGTCCGACATGTTGACGTAGGGATGGCAGCCGTCCGTCTGCCCGAGGGCCTCGTCGAGGAGCAGCCGGGCCGAGTTGCCCGGCGCGTTGCGGGTGTAGGTGGCGACCCCTTCCGGGCCGGGATTGCCGAACCAGGCGCCCAGCCGCGCGTTGAAGATGGTCATGATGAAGGAGATCACGGGCGAGGAGTTGTACCCCATGCTGGAGTTCGCCGCGGCGCCCGAGGTCGCTACCGCCGTGCCCAGCGACATGCCCTGCTCGCCGCCGTAGATCTGCGCCCGGCGATAGCCCAGCCGGCCGGTGCCGCAATGGAGCGGCGTCGCCGTGAAGCTCTCCCCCTGGCGCTGCTGCCAGCCGAGCTCCTCGCCGGTCGTCAGGTTGAGGCACATGTTGATCAACGGGAACGGCTTGTTGGCCTTCAGCGAGTGCATGCGCAGGTTGTCATTGGGGTCGAACCCGGTGAACAGGTTCGGCCGCCGCCGCCGGTTGGTGGCTCCCAGATAGGCGCGCACCAGGCGGTTGCGGTACATGGCCTGCAGCGAGAAGCGGTTCACGTTGACGAACCGGCCCATCAGCGAGCCGAAGCCGAAGAGAAGGGCGGCCGTGGCCAGGATGGTGACGGTGTAGCCCTTGAACGGCTGGGGAGACTCCCCCACCGACCCCGTCCATCCCTGAGGCAGCGCGCGCAGCAGCTCCTGCGTGCCGATGGAGACCAGCAGCACGAGCGCCAGGCAGAAGAGCGGGGCCGCGAGGGCCATCATCGCGCTCTTCCACGCGCTCGGCTTCTCCGAGCTCCCCGGCGATCTCGTGTCGGAGCCCTTACCGAGCCAACTGGTGAGGGCGCCGAGGCCGCCCGCCGTGACCGCGGCGCTGATCTTGGCGATCGCAGTGTGCAGCAGGATCGGCCCGTAGAGCACCAGGGCGCAGCTCGCCATCCAGAGCAGGGTCGTCAACAGGATCCAGCCGGACCACCGCGCCCACCACTCGCGGTCGGCGTCGCCGAGCTCCGAGGAGTATCCCCGCCCCTCGATGACGCTCGCCAGGGCGATGAACAGCGTCTTGCCGAGCAGCAGCGGACCGAAGAACAGGAGGGGGCCCAGGATGACGAAGACGTAGCCTCCGAGGGCGAGATCTTCGAGCAGCGGGGGGATCCAGGCCTTCAGGATCCCGAAGTAGATCGCGGCCTCGACCAGGCCGGAGACCAATTGGGCCAGCAGGTCCGTCTTCAGCGAGGCCCGCTGCCTCCCCATGGTCCGCTTCTGCGCGAGCACCGAAGCGATGAACGCCACCATGGGAACCACGACCGACCAGATCAGGCAGCGGACGATCACCTCCGGACTGTTCAGGTCGTGGTCAGGCCGCCGCGCTCCGTAGAGCTGCACCGCGATGAGCATGCAGGGGGCCGCGGCCAGCAGGGGCAGAAGCCCCATCCCCAGGAACCTCTGCGGCCGGGTGCTGGCGCGCAGCAGGCTCATGAAGAACAGGGCGGTGCCGCCGAGCAGCACCCCGGTCCAGTAGAGGGGGTCGGGGCCCGGGTTGAAAACCCAGCGCGGCGTGGAGATCGAGAGGAGCGGGAGCGCCAGGAACGCCGCCAGGACCGGGATGAGGACGAGCAGGTTCAGGATCAGGTTGCGGACGATGATCGCGCCGAGCGTCCAGGAATCGGCCGACAGCAGGCCCAGCTTGGGGGTCAGATAGTTGCTGAACTGGCGCAGGTGGGTGATCGGCGGCGCCTCCGGCCGGGCCGGATCGTCGCGCGAGATGCGCAGCTCGGGCAGCACCTTGTCGATGCCGCCGGCGCGGTGGATCCAGCCGCCCAGCCAGCTCGCGATGTAGCCGCCGCCCGAGACGCTGGAGAGATAATCGAACCGGTCGAGCAATCCGACCCGGGCGAGCCCCTGGTACGCCCCGAGGCTGAAGGTCGCGCTGCGGATGCCGCCGCCCGAGGAGCAGAGGCCCGAGAGGTCGTCCCCCTCCTTGCCGCGGCGGTGGACGATGCGGTAGACCTCGGAGAGCTTCGCGCTGTCCTTCGCCTTGGGATCGTTGAGCACCGCATTGCCGTCGAGCTCCGCCTTCCAGGCCGGCTTCACGGACGCGTACTCTTCCCGCAGCACCTTCCAGAGCGGGATGACGTGGTTGACGCCGGCCTTCAGCCCGACCGTGAACGTCCCCACCTTCCGCTCGCCGAGGCGCACGGTCAGGTTGAGGGCGGTCTCGACCTCCTCCCCCTCCTGGCCGCCGCTGCACTGGACCGAGAGGTTCCCGCGGACCGGCTCGGCCGGATCGTCCGAGAGATCCTCCCAATCCCGGGCGTGGACCGGGCTGACCTCGAAGTGGAAGCCCCCGACGTCCTTCGGGGGCTCGGCTTCGATCCGGAGATCTCCCGACCTCCCGTGCGCGCCCCACACCAGGATCACCACATCCCGCCGGTCCTGCCCCCCCACCCTCTTCAGCTCGAAAACGACGGGATCGCACTCGAACTGGACACGAAGGTCGCTGGGTTCCACGGCCACTACCTCCTCGCTGAAGGATTGAGTAAACAAGTATAGCACGCGGCAGGCCGGAGCGGCAGCAAGAAGCGCCGCCACGATCTTGTTGGCCTGTGGGCCTCATTCCATCTCGACGATGGCATTCTCCCCGCCGGCGGCCAGGAGGTACTTGAGCCGCTCGTACAAGAGCCGCTGGAAAAAGAAGTTCTCCGTCAGGATCAGCACGCTGCTGTCGCCATCGACCGTGCCGATGACGTCCTCCCACCGGGATTCGTTGATGGCCTGGGCGACCACGCGCCCGGCGCCTGGATCGGTGACGAGGAGCATCTGGTACGGCCCCGCCTGCTTCACCCTCCGCACGAAGGGGACCACTCGGCGGAACGGCTCTTCGTCCTCCTCATCGGCCCACGAGGGGATTTCATAGTACCCCCGGGTGCGCACCGCCCCGAGGATCTTGAGATCGCGGCTGATGCTCGACTGGGTCGCCTGAATCCCCCTCTTCTGCAGCAGCTCGACCAGCTCCTTCTGCTCCAACACTTTCCGGTCTCCGGCCAGGATCTCGATGATGGCCTGCCGGCGCTGGGCTTGAACCTCACGGTCTGATGGCATCTCTCCCTCCTTGATTGCGCATAGGATATCTCGAATTGCTGTCCGGTCCCGGCCCCTCGTGTCATCCTGAACGAAGCGAAGGATCTGGGAGCGCGGCGGCGTCTCATTGCACGCATTCGGCCTCACGTTGTACGCATGCAACGAGGCACTGCACGCGTGCAACGGCTCGTTGTACGCAGACAATGCTTTAATGCTCGCGGTCAACGTCTCATTGCACGCGCGCAGTGTCGCTCTGTATCCGTACAACGTGGCGTTGCACGCGTTCAGCGGCTCTCTGTTCCCGGACAATGCCTGACTGCACGCGTACCGTGGCCGCTGAACGCGTTCAGCATCACACTGCACGCGTGCAACGGCCTGTTGCACGCAGACAACGCCGCTTGCAACGGGTCCGGAATGCCGTTGACCGCATGCAGCGCGGCACTGCACGCGTACAACGGCTTTCTGCACGGGGTCAACGTCACGTTGTACGTGAACAGCATGGCATTGCACCCGTGCAGCGCCATTCGCCACATGTGCAACGGCATCTCGAACGCGTGCAACGCCATGCGCGACGGGTTCGGTGTCACCGCGGATGCGTACGGCGGCATCCGCTACGTACGGCGGGAGGCCCATCCTTCGACGAGCGCGTCCGGGGCGTGGTCCTCGACGAGGTTCGGCTCGATACCATGCTCCAGAAACGCCTTCAAGCCGGCGAGCAGGAGGTTGAACCCTCCGGTCGAGTCGAGCGCCGCCGCCACGACTTTCTCCGCGTCGCCGCCGAAGCCCCAGTTCTTGACCGTGACGAAGGTCCGGTCCTCGCCTCTGGGCTCGAACGTCCACTCGACCGAGGTCGGATGGTCGGGGCCGCCCCATTCGATGAGGATGCGCCTGTTCTCCTCGATCGCCTTGACGTCGACCTCGGCGGAGGCGCCGTACATCTCCCAGTCCCACCGCACCCGCCTGCCAGCCTCCAGCCGGCCGCTGCCTCTGGAGAACCAGAAGCGCGAGGTGATGGCGGGATCGACCAGCGCCTCGAACACCTGCGCGACCGGCTTGCGAATAAGCATTTGCGCCTTGGCGACCGGCGCCTGGAGGGTGTCTGTCATATTCTACTCCTTGGTTCGAGTGACGCTCGACAGGGAAGGTCCGGAAAAGTTCGGCGGCCCGACAGCGGGCCATTACGGCTGAAGATACAACAGGCGGGGCTCCCCCCGGACGTGCCCTGGGAAGGGCCGTCCACTAGAATTGGCCCATGCCTGACGACAAGACCCTCACTCTCCGGCAAGCCGATAGCCTCTATCAGAGCTTCCCTGACTTCTCCGCCTGGCCTGCGCCAACGGAAGACGACCTCCAACTCTGGAAGCGCTTCGCCTCCCGCCTGGAGGAGATGCGGAAGAAGGCGACCTCGGAGGCCCTGCGGAATTCGGGCGAGGTAGCCGTCCGGGCCGCCGCCATGGATACCGGCGCCATCGAAGGTCTCTACACGGTGGACCGAGGTTTCACGATGACCGTGGCTAGCCAGGCTTTCGCCTGGGAGCACGCCCTCGAAGAGAAAGGCGAGGTGGTGCGGGAGCTGTTCGAGGCGCAGCTCGAAGCCTACGAGCTCGTCATTGACGCAGTAACCCGCAAACTGCCCATCTCGGAGGCGTGGATTCGGGCACTGCACGAGAAGGTCTGCGCTCGGCAGCAGACCTATCGCGTCCTGACCGATCAGGGATACCAGGAGCAGGAGCTTCCCAAAGGAAGCTACAAAACCCAGCCCAATCACGTGCGCCTTACGGACGGGTCCATCCATCCTTACGCTCCGGTGGACCAGGTGCCTTCTGAGATGTACCGCCTCCTGGAGCAGGTCCGGACCCCTGAGTTCGAGAGCGCTCATCCCGTGACCCAGGCGTCCTACATCCACTATGCCTTTGTGGTGATCCATCCTTTCGCGGACGGCAACGGGCGGGTGGCCCGGGCTTTGGCTTCGGTGTTCTTCTTCCGCGCTCACTCGATCCCGTTTCTCGTCTTCGCCAACCAACGCAAACCCTACTTCGATGCGCTGCATCAGGCTGACCTGGACCAGACGCGGCCCCTTCTAGCTTTCTTCCGCGACCGAGGAATCGATACGCTTCAGCTCGTGATCGACCACCTCCTGACAGTCGAAGCTCCGGGTCCCGAGAGCATCGCCGCCCGGATCCGGCTGATCGACGAAGTCGCGCTGAGGTTGCTCGAAGCGGCGAAAGAACAGCTCAAAGCGCAGTTCGAGAATCTGAAGCTCTCATATTCCCTCGACCTCTACCTTGAGCTGACGGACAATGTGATGATGAATTCTCAGAACTACCGGCAGGTGATGGGCTCCACCAGCCTCTCCGTCGCCATTGAGGATCTGGAGCACGAGATCACCAGCGAAACGGATGTCACGGTCCTGATCGCTCGCGACATGGCCGATCCCTTCCTCCTTTGTCTGCTCGAGGTGGAGGGTAGCGACGACCTCGAAGTACGATTCGAAGACGTTCATCCAGAGATCAGCGAGAGTCTGCGGCTGCGTTTGACGAACTGGTGCAGCAGACTGCTCGGACGCATGTTGAAGGATTTTGAAGAGCGATCCTGGACGCCTCGATAACCCCTCCTCTGGCTACCTGCTGGAAGCCGCGGGAGCGGTCGCGCTGGAGCGTGGTCGGGCATACCGCCGATCTCCAGGAGAGACCCGCACGAGGGGGCCAGCCTCTTCGCGGGGCGCGCGAGAGCGTCCTCCCTTGCCACGGGAGGACGCTCACCCGATCCATCGTGCACTTCTTGTGGTCCTACGGCACGTTCACCTTGTCGTAAGGGGCGGCGTCTCAGATTCACTCGCCGCAGCAGGCACGTGCGCAGGCTATGTATGCCCTGCCACAGGCGCGGTGGCAGGGCAGCCAACCAGGATCTGACTCCTCCTGAGGACAATCCTCAAGACACCAAGCCTGGTCCACATCGCATCCGCAATTGACGCCCGAGCAACTTCCGATTGCCTCCGCTCGGTCTGGAATTGCTGTGGTCGCCAGCAGAGTGAGGGAAACCAACGTGAGCACCAAGATCAACTTCTTCATTTGAGATCTCCTTTTCCTGAGCGACAGACACTCGGGCGACACCCACGTGCCGTCGATGACTGCCATTCAGAAAGACCCTGAATCTTGGATCCGGTTTACTGTGGAGCCGGCGTGCGTTCGCGCCCTTATCGTGGCCCCGGTTTACTGCGAGCTGTGTGCGTGCAACCCCTGGTTTATAATGATTCTTGAAGCCCGGCTTGCCGGGCGCAGAGGTTCTGCAGTGAGCTCTCAACATCAGCGAGCACTCTCTATTGCCATCCTCTGTCTCGGGCTCGCCGGTACCCCGATTCCAGCGGAGGGAGAGAGTCGCCTCGTGCAAACCGGCTCGCCCGGCGTCGTCGTCGAGCAGGCCGGCAAGGGATCCGCTCTGGAGAAAGCAGGGCTTCGCCCCGGGGACATTCTCCTCACCTGGGAGAGGGCGCCCGATCCGCCGGCCAATCCCGAGGGAGACAAGGGGGAGATCAAAACGGTCTTCGATTGGTTGTGGGTCAAGACCGAGCAGGCGCCCCGGGGGGCTGTTCGGCTCCACGGCGAACGGAGTGGCACTGCGACTGTCTTTGAGGTCCCAAAGGGTCTTGAGTGGGACGCGCGAGTGCGGCCACGGATGCCGGCAGACCTTCTCCAGGCGTATACGGAGGGGCGGCAGCGGATCGAGGCCGGAGACATGGAGGGAGGCGTCGCCTTGTGGAACCAGCTCGTCCAACGCGTCGAGCCGCAGGCCGCGCCGGGTCTGCGGTGCTGGATCCTGCTGCAGGCCAGCGAAGCCTGGTCGAATGGCAGACGGGGCGACAAGGCGCGGTCCGCCCTGGAGGCAGCGCTGGAGGAGGCGCCGGACGCA
The DNA here is from genome assembly GCA_036380715.1 of Thermoanaerobaculia bacterium. Lineage (GTDB taxonomy): Bacteria > Acidobacteriota > Thermoanaerobaculia > Multivoradales > UBA5704 > UBA5704. The sequence goes on from DASVEF010000056.1 coordinate 22,748, forward strand.
CAGACCCGAGTCGCCCTCGAGGAAGCTTTGGGCACGAGCCATCAGCTTGCGAATGAGATGGCGCGTGCCGAGTCCAGCTTCCGTTCGGCGATGGAGGTAGGCGAGAGGGCCTGGGGAGAGAGCCTTCGGGTGGCCAGCACGATCTCGAAACTGGGCTATGTCCTGCGGCTGCAGAACCGGCCGGAAGAGGCAGAGAAGCTCCACGGCCGCGCCTTGGAGATCCGGCAGCGTCTGGCGCCGGACAGCCTGGAAGTCTCCGACAGCCTGCACCAGCTCTTCCTTGTGGCTTGGGATCGAAAGGACATGGAGGCGATGTCCGAGCACACCCAACGTGCCCTGGCAATCCAGGAGCGCTGGCCTCCCGACACCCTGGCGATGGCCGACACCCTGAATGACCTGGGCCTCCTGGCACTGGAACGTGATCGCTATGGGGAATCCGCGGCGGCACTCCAGCGCGCTCTGGCGATCCTCGAGCAGCGGTCTCCCGGAAGCATCCCGATGGCTATAAGCCTTGCCCGTCTCGGGTCGGTGGCCATGCTGCTCGGCGACGAGGAATTCGCAGTAGAGGTGCTGCAGCGCGCCCTGGCCATCCGGGAGAAGCTGGCCCCCGGAAGCCTCGGGACCGCCGACATTTTGAGCAACCTCGGTGTGATCGCTCAGGAGCGCGGCGACCTGGCCACCGCAGCGGAGCTCATTCAACGCGCCCTGACGATCATGGAAAAGTCCGCTCCCGAGATCGGCGTGGCGGGGAGACTCGACGCTCTGGGGATCGTCACGCGATTACGAGGCGACTTGGACGGAGCATGGGACCTCCACCGCCGGGCCTTGGAAATCCGCGAGAGGCTCTCCAACCGCTTCTATATGGCGTACAGCCTGACCTGTCTTGGTACGGTCGCCGAGGCACGCGGCGACCTGAAGGTGGCGCTGGATTTTTACCAGCGGGCCCAAGCGATCTACGAGCGTCTGGGGCCCGGCACGATCGAAGAGGCCCAGACACTCCAACAGCTCGGGAGACTCTATCGCCGCATGCACCGCCTCGACCAGGCGGCACAACACCTCACCCAGGCTGTCAATTCGCTGGAGTCCCAGGTCGGGAGGCTCGGAGGCTCTCAGGATCTGAAAGCTACCTTCCGGGCGCGCCATGAGGAGATCTACCGCGACGCCATCGAGGTCGAGCTCGAACGGGGGCACGCCGCCGAGGCGTTCCACCTGGTGGAGCGCTCCCGGGCGCGCAGCTTCCTGACACTCCTCTCGGAGCGCGATCTCGCGCTCTCCGGCGAGCTGCCCACCACGCTCGAGCGCTCCCGGCGGGACAACGCGGCGCGCTACAACCAGGCTCTGCGCGAGTTGGCACGCTGGGCGCCCTCGGCCGGCGACGAGGCGCAAGAGGCCCTCCACCGCGAGCTGAGCCGCCTGCGCCGGGAGCGCGATGAGATCGCCGCCGAGATCCGCAAGGCCTCGCCGCAGCTCGCCGCGCTGCACCAGCCGCAGCCCCTCGATCTGACCGCCGCCCGGACCGTCCTCGATCCCGGGACTCTGGCTCTTTCGTACAGCGTAGGAAAAGACCAGACCGCCCTCTTCGCTGTGACCCGAGAAGGGGGCCTCCGGGTGAAGGTCCTGCCGATCGGAGAAGAGCAGCTGCGCCAAGACGTGGAGCGCTTCCTGAAGAGAGTCCGGTTGCAGGAAGCGCCCGCCGATCTCGCCCGGTCGCTCTATCGCACATTGATCGGACCGGTGGCCGACTTGGTGGGGAGGAGCGAGCGGTTGCTGATCCTTCCCGACGGACCTCTGCACCGGCTTTCTTTCGGC
>DASVEF010000057.1:0-27549 GCA_036380715.1 Thermoanaerobaculia bacterium
ATTCTTCTTGGTTGTAGAGTTTCTTATAAACGCTGACATCCGGCAGAGCATAGACGATCCGCGCTGTTGAAGTCCGAGCAGATCGCCCCCTCCCCAATAGGCTCTTCAGCAGTCCACGCAGCTTCATCTTGGCGTACAACGTTGCACAGCTCACAGGCGGGTGGGCGCGAGCCCAGCCGTCCTGTGCAGCGTCTGGGTTGGCGGAACACAACGTTTCCTACCCGCGCATATGGCTATGATTCCGCCGCCCTGCTTTGCTTTATTGTAGCCTGAACCGGCCAGCCCCAGCCATAGGGATCAGCCGAGATGGAGGTTGATCTTCTGCGGCACGGGCTCCCTTCTGCGGGTAGAGGCCTCAGCGCAGGACGAGCACGAGCTCGGCGACGTCTTTGCCGGCGACCTCGACGCTCTCCTCGCGCTCGAGGCTGAAGCCGCACTTCTCCAGGACGCGGATCGAGCCGACGTTGTGCTTGGCCACATGCGCGTGGAGGGGACGCTCGGTCACGAGGTGCAGGAAAGCGGCGAGCGCCCGGGTCGCGACACCCTTGCCCCAATGCTCCTTGCCGATCCAGTAGCCGACGAGGCGGACACCGTCCTGGGGCCAGCTCCCGATGTTGCCCGCGACATGGCCGTCGAGGAGGATCGTCTGCTTGACCGCCGCCGGGTTGCCGAGGATGTTTGTCGCCCAATGGGCGTCGAAGGCTGCGCGGTCGCGGGCGGGGAAGGCGGCCATGCGCGTGGCGTCGGCGTCGAGTTGTTGCTCGTAGAAGATGGGGAGGTCGTTGGGCTCGATGTTGCGGAGTCGTACTTCGTTGCTCATTTCTCTACACCCGGCCAGGCCTGTCGGTCCATCTCTCTCTTTGCCCTTAGCGATGTGCGAAGCAGACAGTGTGCCGAGTGCCGCCTAACTAGGTCTTGACCGTTCAGCTTGCATGTCGTTGCCTTGGGCATACCCCTCCCTGCCTTAGTGACCGCCAACGGGTTGGCAGTGAGCGGCGGCACCGCGCCGTTTGCGGTGTCGTCCGCTCGACTGCCGGTGTTAGGGGGCCAACCACCACAACCCCGAGCGACCACATACGGTCGCATGGGAGTTGCGAGCCAGTCCCCTTCCAAATACCACGGAAGAGTCGCGACGGCATTGGGCGGCGCGGCCAGAGGTCCCAGGCAGTGACCAGATGCCCCCGCATCTTAGGGACGGGTCGACGTAGGCGTGCAAGACGATCATCGGTCTCAGAATCGTTGACACGTTCCGATCAGGCCACGCGTGTCGCGCACACTCACAGACTGTTACACCAAAGTATCATCAGGCTACCGCGCTACAACCCAGCCCTGCGTTCCGTCGTAACGGAACTTCACGGTGGTCGATTTCTGCACCGTGTCGAGGTCTTGATTCACCGGCGGAGCATCGCCGAAGGCGTTGCTGAAGACGCCGTCCACCATGCCCTGGGTTTGCAGATCCTTCCAGAGTGTTCCAAAGGGGGTGACTTGCTTGAAGCGTGTCTGGAACACTCCTTGGGCTTCCCCGCTGTTTTGTTCGAAGGTCGTTAGCTCGCTCGTCGGATCGGCCAACAGAGCGACGTATCTGCCGTAGTTGACAGACCTGACGATCCACGTCGCTTGGTCATCCGAGAGATGGATAAGGCCGCCCATTGCGTAGTAACCCGGCGAAGGGCGGTCAAACCCGGACACCACAAAGCCGTCCTTTTGAACCAGATCCTTCAAGCGCTCTGAGGCGGCGACGTAATTGGCCCAGCCCCCCCACCGAGTACCTGAAAGCCCGATCGCAAGAGCCCGAGGATCGCGTTGGCCAGACATCGGGGCCGCATACGAGGTAGGAAGAACTCCGGCCTTCGCGGCCAACTCTGCTGCCATCTCTCTGGTTAGGGGCGGGCGTTCCCACGCGACAAAAGTCCCTTCGACGGGGGTACACGTCCGCCTCACAAACGGAGCGGCCCCATTGACACCGGTCTCCACTATGAGACCCACGAGCCCACCTTTGACTCGTCGCTCGTCGCCAGGAGCCCAAGTCGCTGCAGGCGCCGACTCGCGCAATGCATACGAGAAAGGCACGAACGCCTGCCAGGCTCCCTCATTGGGCAATTGACGAGCCTCGAGCTTCGAGAAGTCAATGAGTGCCCCCGATTTCAACACTGCAAAGCAGTCTCCGCCGCTCCCCAGGTCAAAGTGCGAGCCTTGCCGCTGACGGTCAAGGCTGTTCGACCACTCGCCCTGCAAGCGGCTCTCTTTTTCGGGCCACATGCTCGGTGGCACGGAGACCCTGGCGGACTCGGCCGCAGTGCGATACTCGTGGTCATATCGGAACATTCCTTGCCACCCGCCATCGCAAAGCGCTGCTGCATAGTCCTTCACAGCAGCTAGAGCGGCTGCTTCGTTCGTCTCCGGCGACGCTGCGGAGTCGGTTGCCGCGGCAGCGGGTTCGTTCGTCTCCGGCGACGCTGCGGAGTCGGTTACCGCGGCAACGGGTTCTCCTTCTGTACCCGGTGTCTCACTGTGCCTTGAGCACCCAAGGAGGGCTGCTACGAGGAGGCAGCTCTGGATAGATACCCTCCGTCGCAGCGCGGCAGCCGATTCGGAATTGAATATGAACATGACACCTCTCCTTTTCTCCGAGGCCGGTCCTACGACAGTCCGCTCCTCTTACCCGCTCTGTCGTGGCTGGCTTCGCGGCGCGTGCCGGTCCGCTCGATCATCTCGCAGGCCGCCGCGACACTAACCGGTTGAGCGCGCCGGAACGTCTCGACTGACTCGGGCGCATGTCAGCTAGCGTTGGCAAACCACGAAAGCTGCCATGTCCCCCTAACCGTATAATTCGACAGGCGCCTCCTGCCTGTTCCTAAGCGGCCTTATCTACTCCCGCCTGACCGAGCGGGGCGATTCATCAAAAATTACAATACGTCTATGTTCCCTATTTGCTGCTACTTAGACTGACTCTATGCCCGTTCATTATCCTCGTCAACTCCCTCAAAGCCCACGTGTAAGCTTCCAGGCATGATGGGGGGGCGGATGTTGGCTTACACGTGCGGTCCTGGGTTATAAGTGTTTGAATCTAAATAGATCCGCGATCGAAGATTGGACGTGTAAGCCTATCGTAAGAGGGTGTGGAGCGCTCTACACGTCTGAAAACCCGGCATAAGCACGTCCACCGGCGAGCGGGAATGGTCTCAAGCCATTGATCCTGCGGCAGATGGCGAAAGGCGTAGGGATGCTTACACGTTGGAGAGGAGACGTGTAAGCATCCGGCTCCTGAGCAGGTCCTGGTCGTCTTGGCGCTCCGGTGGCTGTCATGTTCGCTTATCAGGAGGTGCGATGCGCCGGGAAGCAGCCAGCGTGTGCCGGAATCCGCTCCGGCGGGCTCCTTTCACGCGCCGCGCGCGAACCGGGCGCACATCTCGCCTAAACCGACACCGTGCGACGGCGAACCGACACCGTCCGATGGTGAGCCGACACCGCGCGGCGGCGAACCGACATCGTGCGACAGCGAACCGACACCGCCTGGTGGTGAAGTGACACCGTGCGACGGTGAACCGGCACCGTGCAGCGGTGAGCCGGCACCATGCGGCGGCGAGCCGGCGCAGGCTCGTGGTGAACCGGCGCAGCCTGGTGGTGTCTCGATACCGTCCCAGGGTATGCCGGCACGGCCCCGCGGCGAACCGGCGGAGTCTGCACGGTAACCGGCGCAGCCACCGCGGGAATCGGCGCCGACCTGGTGCGAGTCGACCCCGCCCCGAGGGAGCCCGGCGCAGCGTACCGGTGAGCCGACGCCGTCCGCCGGCAAACCGGCGCATGCGGCCCGATCTTGCCGCAAACTCAAGGTACTTTCAAAGTCGACACAAGCTATCACAATAGGGTGGCCAGGGGATGGTTGCCTTCAAAGATCTTTTCGGCCGTAAACAGAGCCTGGAGTTTGTGTTCTCCCGCCGCAACATTCGACTATTGATGCGAAACTCGGCAGAAATCTGTATTTCACCCCTAGACGGCCGTTGCTTTCTATGCCTATAGTGTTCCCAGGTTGGAGAAAGAAGTCGTTGTGGTGCAATGCGAACACCGAAGAGGAGTTGAGCTCCGGGCCAATGGTGGCACGGATGTGCGGAAGGAGAGTCATATGGATGGTACACAGGCGGTTTCATTCCCTAGGGGCGTCCCTCTCGGCGAGGGGCGCCCGCCGCCTCCAGTCCGCAACGACCCTGCGGAGCCAGAGACCGGCTCGCCGGCCATCGTGGCCTGCGAGCTGACGGTCCATCACCCTGCTCGGGAATCCGGGCAAGAAACCCGACCGGCGAGGCCGGTTAGAAAGGAGATCTGTCATGCCCAAGGGCAACGCGTTTTCCGACTTCATCGACGACCTTCTGGGTCTGCGCGAAGCGGTGCAGCGGAACCCGGACGTGCAGCCGAGTATCCAGGAGGAGCTCGCGACCCTGGACCAGTCGCTGACGGAGGTGCAGACGGAGAGGGCGCGTCAGGAGGAGCTGACCGCGCAGCGCCAAGAGTCCACGCAGAAGCTCAAGGCGGCCGTCGCGCGGGGGAAGGACGCGGCGATCCGGGTTCGCTCGGTGGTCCGCGGCAAGATCGGCCCCCGGAGCGAGCGCCTGGTCCACTTCGACGTGTCTCCCCTCCGCAAGCGGACGCGCACGGCGGGGAAGGCGAAGAAGGGGAGCGGAGAGACCGCTGGAACCGGTGCGGGCGCCGCGGCCTCCCCGTCCGACAAGCCTGTCGTCTAGTCCCTTGAACCCCGGGGGGCGTGTTCCGAGCACGCCCCCCTTTTCCAGATCCAGGAAACCGGATCGATACGAGGAGAATATCACGTCAGGGAATTCGCAGGATGACTGGTTGCACGACTTCGATTCGCTGTTGGCGACGGCGCGGAGGCACGAAGCCACCCATCCCGGCATCAAGCCGTTCCGCGAGGTCTTGGAGGAGGCGTGTGCGCGGGCGGTGAGCGCCAGGAGGCTGCGGGATACGCTCGACGCTTCCAAGATGGAGGCAACCCACCAGTTGAATCTCGCTTTCGACGAGAGCCACGAGGCCGCCATCCGCCTCCGGAACTTTGCCAAGGGCGTGCTGGGGCCACGCTCCGAGGCGCTCGCCGACTTCGGGGTCAAGCCTCTCCGCAAGCGCGGCCCGAAGAGCGCGCCCTGATCCTTACCCCTTGCTCCCCTCTCTCATCGCGGGAGAGGGGGGCGCCCCCTCTCTGTCGTAGAATTCTCCAAACGGGATCAGGGTAACAATAGGAGCGCACGGATGAGCCTTCACCCCGATTTCACCCTGCTGGATCGGCTCGAAGAGGCCCGGGAGCTTCTGGTCCCCCTCACTGAATCCGCCGAGGTGGAGGAGAGCGACGAGCCGATCGCATGAGAGTCCTCAACGTTCACGAACGAGAGCTGGAAGGTAACCCCGAGCAGATCGGGGCGCTCATCGACTCACTGGCCTCGCGGGAAGATGCCCTGTGGCCGCGCCACTCGTGGCCGAAGATGGAATTCGATCGCCCTCTCGGCGTTGGCGCGGACGGCGGGCACGGTCCCATCCGGTACTTCGTCGAAGAGTACGCACCGGGACAATCGATCAAGTTTCACTTCACCGGCCCGAAAGGCTTCAGCGGATTTCACGGCTATGAGGTTGTCCGCGCAGACGGGAAGCCGGCTCTGCTGCGGCACACCTTGAAGATGACCACCCACGGCCTCGCCGTGCTCTCGTGGCCGGTCATGTTCCGACCGATGCATGACGCGTTGATCGAGGATTCCCTCGCGACCGCGCAAGCGTCGCTCGGCCAACGTCCGCAGGTGCAGGTGTGGTCGCTCTGGGTGAAGCTTCTTCGCTGGGTTGTCTCCGGTGGTAAAGCTCGCTCGCAGGTCACGCCTGGATTGAGACGCGGGGCGCTTACGAAATCCACCTTGAGCTCGGCTCCTGGCTCCCGGCTGCAAATCCTGTCCTGTCGGGGAATCTAAAGCCTCTTTACAAGAGGAGAATTAAAGACTATGCTTTACTGCGGCTTAGATGCCGCACCGGCCGGTGAGACAAGGAGCGTTGGATTTCACCTCGCTCCACTCGCAAGGAGTACATCATGGTCAAGAACACCGTCCGTCTCTTTTTCATCGCTCTGCTGATCACCGGAGTGATTCCCGTCGCTCAAGCCACCGAGGAGTCAGAGAACATCCCCGCTCGGGCCGTCCCTGGATTCATGGCGGAAAACTGGGACGCCCCTCCCAGCCTTGCGGCTGAATGCTCCGGAACGTGCAGCAATGGAACGGGGTTTACGTGCTCCGGCGCCACGGTTAGCTGCACCGACGGAAGCGGCTGCACTGCATGGGGAAGTCAGGGTGATGTAGCCACATATTCCTGCCCCCAGAGTTGAACTGTCAGGGTTGGGGGCGGCTCGTCGGTCGCCCCCAACCAAATAATAAGTGTCAGGCACCACGGGACTGCCCCTCTGGAACGGTCCCGGGTTCGGTTACCTGGACCGAGGAGCGGTCCTAGGCCCCCACCTTGAACTCCACCCCCTGCGCCAGCGGCAGATCCGTGCCCCAGTTGAGGGTACAGGTCTGCCGCCGCATGTAGGCTTTCCAGGAGTCGGAGCCGGCTTCGCGGCCTCCTCCGGTCTCTTTTTCGCCGCCGAAGGCGCCGCCGATCTCGGCTCCCGAGGTGCCGATGTTGACGTTGGCGATGCCGCAGTCGCTGCCGGTGGCGGCCAGGAAGCGCTCGGCGGAGCGCATGTTCAGGGTGAAGATGGCCGAGGAGAGCCCCTGCGGCACGCTGTTGTGGACGTGGATCGCCTCGTCCAGATCCTCGAACTCGAAGATGTAGAGGACCGGCGCGAAGGTCTCTTCGCAGGTGATGGGCATGTGGGCGGCGGCTTCGACCAGGGTCGGCTCCACGAAGCAGCCGGGCCGGTCGATGCGCTTGCCGCCGTAGAGGATCCTGCCCCCTTCGGCTTTGACCCGCTCCAGGGCCTGCATCATGTTGTCCACCGCGGTCCCGTCGATGAGCGGGCCCATCAGCGTGCCCTGCTCCATCGGATCGCCGACGCGGATCGACTTGTAGGCGTTCACCAGCCGCTGCTTCATCTCGGCGGCGATTTCCTTCTGCAGGAAGAGGCGGCGGGTGGTGGTGCAGCGCTGGCCGGCGGTGCCGACGGCGGCGAAGAGGACGGCGCGCAGGGCGAGGTCGAGGTCGGCGTCGTCCATCACCAGGATGCCGTTGTTGCCGCCCAGCTCCAGGAGGGCGCGGCCGAGACGGTCGGCGAGGACTTTGCCCACCTCGCGGCCCATGCGCACCGAGCCGGTGGCCGAGATCAGGGGGAGGCGGCGGTCCGCGACCATGCGCTCGCCCACGCCGGTCCGGCCGCCCATGACCAGGTTGAAGATCGGCGGCGCGGAATTCGCCTCCAGGACGCGCTGCGCGATGCGGGTCACGGCGATGGCGGTGAGCGGCGCCTGGTGCGACGGCTTCCAGATCATCGAGTCGCCGCAGACGGCCGCGACCATGGCGTTCCAGGCCCAGACGGCGACGGGGAAGTTGAAGGCGGTGATGATGCCGACCGGCCCGAGGGGATGCCACTGCTCGTACATCCGGTGCTTGGGGCGCTCGGAGTGCATGGACAGGCCATAGAGCTGGCGCGACATGCCCACCGCGAGGTCGGCCATGTCGATCATCTCCTGCACCTCACCGAGCCCTTCGGGCAGGATCTTGCCCACTTCCAGGGTGACGAGCCGGCCGAGCTCTTCCTTGTGGCGCCGCAGCTCGTCGCCGAGCTGGCGCACGATCTCGCCGCGGCGCGGGGCCGGCCAGGTCTGCCACTCGCGGAACGCTTCGAGGGACACGGCGGCGACCCGTTCGTAGTCGTCGGCGGTCGCCAGGCGGACGGCCGCGATCGGCTCGCCGGTGGCCGGATTCAGCGACTCGACCCGTTCGCCGTGGGTCTCGATCCACTCGCCGTCGAAGGCGCCGGGGTTCTCGGCCTCGATGCCCAGGGCGTCGAGGATGCGCGAAACGTTGGTCATGGTATCTACAGTCATGGCTCTCTCCTGGCGTATGGGGGTGCCCGGCCGGGCCGGGACAGGAAAGCATATCGTAGAGAGCGCCTGGAAGCACCGGGGGGCGCCCGCCGAGCCCTCACCCCCTGGCCCCCTCTCCCGTCACCGGGAGAGGGGAAAACGCAAGAGAACGTTGTCGTCTCAGGGTGTGCGGTGGCGCCCCTCTCCCGGCGACGGGAGAGGGGTCGGGGGTGAGCGCCCGCAGCGGCGGCTCTACGAAAATTTTTGAGACACCTCGTAGATGGCGCGCCGTCCGCTCCCGTACAAGGATCCATGAGGGCCATCCTCCCACCCCTGCTGCTCGCGCTCTCCGCCGCCTGGTGCGGGACGTTCGCCGGCGGCGCCACGTCCGCGGGGAGCGCGGCGGCCATCGCCTCTCTGCTCGGGATTCTCCTCTGGACCGGCCCCTCCTGGCGAGACCCCCTGCGGCTGGGGCCGGCCGGCCGGTGGCTGCCTCTCGCTCTCTGGGCCGTGGCCCTGGCGAGCTGGTGGGCGTCGCCGGTCCGGCGGGCCGGGTGGGTCGGGCTCGTCCTGCTGCCGGCGTTCCTGGCTCTGCCCGCCGCGGTCGCGCGCTGCTGGCCGGCGGGGGAGGACCGGCGCCGAGGTCTCCGCGGGCTCGCGGCCGTGATGGCGGGGGTGTCTCTCTGGGCCCTCCTCGACCGGCTCCTCCTGGACGCGCCGCGCGCGGCCATGCCTCTGGGGCACCACAACCTGCTCGCGGCCTGGCTGGTGATCCTGCTCCCTTTCGCCGCGCTGCTCCCGGTTCGCGAGCGCGGCCCCTGGCGGCTGCTCGGGCTGGGCGCTCTCCTCTTCGGGATCGCCGCGGTGCTGGCCAGCCGGTCGCTGCTGGGAGGGATGGCTCTGGGGATTGAAGGGCTCCTCGGGCTCGCCGTCCTGGCCCGGAGCCGGAGCCGGCGGTGGGGGATGATGGTCGCCGCGGCCGTGCTCGCGGCCGGGCTCCTCCTCGGCCTCCTTTTGCAGGGACCCCGGCTGGCGCGGATCGCGACAGGGGAGGACCTCTCCCGGCGGGCGCGGGCCGTCTACGCCGAGGCTGCGCTCGAAGGGTTCCGGGCGCGTCCTCTCCTGGGCCAGGGGCCGGGCTCGGCCGCCTGGACGGCCGCTCTCTTCCTCGATCCCGTGCCGGGGGTCAACCCCTGGGGGGAGACGGTCGGCGAGCTCCACTCGCTGCCGCTGCAGCTCGCCTACGAGCTCGGAGCGCCCGGCCTGCTGCTCGCCCTTTCCCTGGTCTGGCTCTTTCTGGCGGTGCGGTACGCCGAGCGGAAGCGGGCGTCCGATCCGGGCCTGCTCCTCGCCGCTCTCGTGGGGCTCTCCGGAGCGGGCGTGATCTCGCTGGGGACGGGCGCGCTGGCCGTCACGGCCCTCCCTCTGGCTGCCGCCGTCGCGGCCGGAGCGGCCCTCTCATGCCTGCCGCCGGAGCCTGCCGGCGGCCGCGCCTGGCCGGTCCGCCTCTACGCGGTCGCGGCGGCGGCCCTTCTTCTGCCCGGGGTGCTGGCCCACGGGAGCTACGACCGGGCGCTGTCCGCGGAGCTGGCGGGCCAGAGGGCGCGGGCGCGCGGGCATCTGGAGAGCGCGGTCCGGCTCGATCCGGGGTTCCCCCTGTACCGGATGCGCTTGGCGCTGTTCCGCGGCGAGACTCCGCGGGAGAAGATCGCCAAGGCCGAGCTCGCCCGCCGCGCCGCCGAGGACGGCCACGGAGTGGCGCTCCTGTGGACCGTGGCCGGCGTCCTGGGGAACGACGCGAAGAGGCCCTGGACCGCCGCGGCTCTCCACAACGCCTGCTCGTACAACACCCTCGATCCCTTCCCGCCCTTCTACCAGATGCTCGTGGAGACGGACCCGGTGCGAGCCGCCCGTCACGGCGCGCACGCGCTTCTGGCGGAGCCGAGCCTGGCGGCGGCCACCGCCTGGGAGAGGCGTGAGCCGGTCTTCCGCCGGGCTCTCGAAGACATCCGGATCTGGCCCCATGTGGACCTGGGATGGAAAGAGGCCTTCCTGTCCGCGGCGCCCTCTCCCGGAGAACGCCGGGGCGAGTGGGACTGGATCCAGCTGGGCCTGGACACCGAGCCCGGCGCTTCACTCTCTCTGAGCCTCTTCCGGCGCAGCCCCTGGCCGACCCAGTGGCCTCTCGTGCCGGTCCGCCTCCGCCTCCTCGACCGCCTCGACCTGCCGCCGGCCACGACCCTGGAGACCACTTTCTGGACCGCGTTTCATCCTTCCGTCTGCGCCCCATAAAACCCCGTTGTTCATTCCGTGAGCAGCCGCTGCGCACTTTTTGAGCGGGGCCCCGGGAGGTCTTCCAGATCTCCACAACGGCTGTGGAAAACCCTGTGAAAAAGGCTCCCGATCCGGGCCGAAAGATCCGGAAAAACAGCGGTTTGGTCCAGTTTGCCCAAATTTTTGTGCAATCTCCATAAGCTATTTGTTTTCAACGGGTTGAAAATTATGGCTCGCATAGAGGAGAGCGAATTTATCGTTCGATCCCGATTCGGGAGGGTGTATTTTTTCCACAGGCGAAAGAGAGGCGGATTTTCCGCCGTGCGGGCCGCACCCGCGCCCGGGGTTGAAACCCCGGGCTGGGCTGTTTCGCCCTCCTTTGGAGGGCAGATTTAGAGGAGAGAAGCGCGCCCTACATGGGCGCAACAACCCAGCCTGGGGTTTTCAACCCCAGGCTATTTGGCGTGGCCGGGCACGTAGAAGACGTCGCCGCTCACGTTGACGTTGGCCAGGTAGGTCAGCACCGGGCCTCCGCTCAGCACCTCGGTCTCGATGACCCAGTTGCTGCCGTTGCCGAGGCCGGTGAAGATGCCGTTCAGGGCGCGCTCGAAGTGCTGGCGCGGACGCAGGGCCACGTCCGCCGTCGCCAGGACCGCGCCGGCCGAGCTCTTCAGGGTGAGGCGGACGGTGGTGGGGGCGGTGCTCAGGCTCACCACGCCGTAGGCGGAGCGTGAGACGCCGGTCTGCTCGGCGCCGAAGTCGACGGCCCGGGCGACGGCCTCCGCGGGGGCCCGGCTGTCGACCAGGGTGCCGAACTGCCGGCTCTCCCCCTGGGTCTCGGCGAAGGTCATGCTGAGCAGCCGCAGGTCCGGACCGGCGCCGCCGCTCCAAGTGATGCGCAGGGCGCCCGTCCCTTCGGTCAGACCGAACAGGTCCTGAAGGACGTCTTCGATCAGCAGGGACGCGCCGGGATCGACCGACCGCTGCACGGTCCGCGGAGCCGTGTTGTCCTGCCCACGCAGCCAGAGCTCGAGAGTCATGTCCCTGCGCTCCGTCGCGGAGGGGTTGAAGGCGATGAGCCGGCTGACCAGGAAGGTGTTGAACTGGCCCCGGTTGCGCACCACCCGGGGGATGAGCACCTCGCCGCCGGTGAGGCTCCCGGCGCCGGCCGGAGCGGCGGGCACGAAGATCTGATCCTCGGACTCGACTTCCAGCAGGGTGGCCGAGGCCGCGAAGCGGATGCCGCTCGAGGTGAAGAGGGCGGTGAACGGGCCGGTGTGGTCGATCACGTCCGGGAAGAGCCGCGAGACCGGCTGGAAGCGCAGGGTGCGGGGGCCGAGGGTGAAAGTGGCCGGCGATCCGACCCGGTTCCCGTCGCGGTCGCGCAGATCGATCGTGACCTGGCCGCCGGTCGCGTCGAGGTTGGCCGCCAGGATCGTGCTGAGGAAGCCGTTCCCTTCCAGGATGCCGGCCACGGCCTTCGGCGCCGCCGACCAGGTCGATTCCGGCTCTTCGCTGACGAGCTGGCCGAAGCTCCCTTCGGCGGGGTTCTGCGGATCGGCGTAGGAGCGGCTGAAGGCGAAGACCCGGGGCTCGGCGCCGCCGGCGGACGCCGGGGCCAGGTATTCCAGGGAGAGCGAGCCCTGCTGGTTCGTCTGCCCGAACAGGCTGGAAAGCACGTTGGGGAGGAACACGGAGGTCCCCGGCGCGAGAGTCACCTCGCGCCGGACCGGGCTCGACACGCCGCGCGGCAGGAAGGTGATGCGAACCAGGACCGGAAAGGCGGAAGCGTTGTGGAGCCAGACGTCGCTCTTGAACAGGCCGGTGTCGCCGCGCGGCGCGAAGAGCACGCTCTGCAGGAACGACTCCCGCCCCTGGAGCGTCGCTTCGGGACCGTCGACGGTGAGGGTGAGCACGCTCTCGGAGGTCTGCCCCTGGTCGCCGGTCACCGTGACCCGGATCTGGTAGGTGCCCGGGTGGGTGAAGATGTGCTGGGCGCAGAAAACGCCGGCGGCGCAGGGAGCGTCGCTGAAGGCCGCGGCGCCGCCCGAGATCTCCCAGCGGGCGCTCCGCGCCGGCCCGGAGAAGGCGGCCTGGAACTGCACCGGCTCCCCCGTGTGCGCCACGGTCACCGGCTCGATGACCACGGTGACCGGCTGCGCGGCGGGAGTCCTCACCGAGATCCTGGAGCTCCGGGTCTCTCCCTGGTTGTTGAACGAAGCCACCTGGTAGTCATACCGGGTGTTCGAGTTGCGCCCTGGGTCGGAGTAGGACGTGGCGCCCGCGGGCAGGGTGGCGATCAGCTCCACGGCGCCGGCGTCGGTGCCGCGGTAGACGCGGAAGCCCTGCTCGTTGGAGGACCGGTCGGTCCAGGTGAGCAGGATCGAGAGCCCTTCGACCGTCCCCGCCAGGTTGCCGGGAGCGGTGGGGCCGGAGGGGCGCGGCGTGCCGGAGCGCCCGTAGAGGGTCCGGAGGCCCGCCCGGTCGTCCTCGTTCAGGCGGGCGCCGCGGCCGTCGTCGTGGACCGATGCCCGCATCAGGGCGTCGTCCCGCAGCGGGCTTGCAGCGCAGAGCCCGCTCCGGGCGTCGCCGCAGGAGTGGCCGAGCCCCAGGGTATGCCCGAGCTCATGGCCGAACAGCTCCTCGGCCGCCCTCCGCCCATCGGCGCTGTCCTGGAAGAAGCAGTCCAGCCCGGCGTTGGTGACGATGTCAGCGCCCGCGGCCCGGATGTAGGTCTCGCCGTTGAAAGTGCCCCGGAGCTCGGGATCGAACCACGGGCCGCCGATCGCCAGGACGCCTCCCGTCGCGCAGTCGTACGGGTCCGCGTTTTCGTCGATGTTTTCGAGGTTGCGGTTGAAGAGGATGGTGTTGACATTGTCGAAGTCTTCGAGGCCGGCCGTGGCCGAGGTCTGCCCCGCGTAGACGTAGTTGACGTTGGTCGAGGGATCCGCGTTCCAGGCGCCCATGGCGTTCTGGAACTCCGCGAAGCCGCCGCCCGGCAGGCCTGGCTGTCCCCCGCTGTTGGCGCGCCAGGCCACGCTCTGGCCCTGGTCGAACTCGAACCAGCGGATCTTCGTCCTCTGGTGCTCCATGAACGTGAACGGCTCCCGGATCGACGACAGCCCTGCGGAAGAGACGAAGTAATCCGGCTCCCGGAGCCTTCCAGCCGCGCGATCGGCCAGCCAGCTCCGGAACCGGGCGAGGTCCCGCGCTCCCCTCTGCCGCTCGTCTTCCGGCGAGCCGGTGGCCCCGACCTCGTGCGCCTCCGAAAGATCGCGGATGGCGAGCCACCGCCCTCCTTCCTGGACTTCGTAGAAGGCGCCGAGCATCAGGTGGAGGATGCGGAACGAGCCGTCGCGGTTCGGAGCCAGGAAGAGCAGGGCACGGTTTCCGGGCGCGAATTCGGGCGCTCCCCAGATCCGCAGCCCCAGCCCGCCGGGACGCTGGCCGCCGGGCACGCGCACGATCAGGCTGCTGCCCGGGACGCTCCCCTTGACCAGCCGCTCGACCGAGACCAGGTAGTCCGTGGCCGGCCAGCCTTCGGTGGGAGCGCTCTCGACGCCGTCGACGTGGACCTCGGCGATGGCCGCGGCCTGGTCGGCCAGGGCGGCGTCGCCCACCATCTTGTAGGTGGTGGCCCGCGCCGGAGCGGCGAGGGTCAGAAGAAGGAGGAGGAACGCTGCGGAAAGGACGGGGAAGCGTGGGGTCTGCGGCATGGGAACCTCTTCCGATCGGAGTTCGGCAACAATCCCGCAAGTATACCGTAGCAGCATAAGAAACCCCAGAGGGTTTCTCCCAGATCCTTCGCTGCGCTCAGGATGACCCTGGAAGGGTCTAGCGGTAGATCGTCCCCACGAAAGGCCCGTTGAGGAACCTCTCGGGATCGACCTGCGTCTGCAGACAGACCCCCTGCACGGCGCCGCGCAGCAGCAGCCGCGCCGATTCGGCGAGCCCGGCGGACGTGGTCGCCTGGATCGCCTTCAGGCGGTGCCGGCCCACCTGGCAGGGGGGGATGCGCAGCGAGGCCGCGATCCGCCGCAGGCCTCCGCTCTGATCCCGGCCCTCGACCGAGGCGTAGATCACCACCAGGTCGTCGCCGTCCAGGAACGGCACGGACTCGCGCATCTTCTCGTGGAGGTACCGGATCCTGTCCGTCCCCAGGGGGGCTTGGTCGAGCAGGGCCTGCGCCCAGGCGTAGTGGCCGGGGTAGCGGAGCGTCTTGTAGTCGAGGTCCCGGGTCTTGCTCAGGTACGAGGTGGGGAGGTCGGCCGCGCCTCCCGAGGTCAGGGCCTCTTCGTAGAGCACGCCGTCGATCAGAACAGGCTGCACCTCGGTCAGCGACGGGCGCTCCATGCGCTGGAAGTTGCGGATCACGGTGGCCGGCTCGACATACTCGGTCGCCACTCCGATGGTGCTCCAGGTGAAGTCGTAGTAGTGGGGCGGCTGGGCCGTGGGGGCGAGCGCTCCCACCCGCATCACGATCCGGTCCACGGACGAGACCTGGTGATCGCGGCAGAACTGGTTGAAGAGCCGGCAGGCCAGCACGTTCACGAAGCCGGGAGCGAGGCCCGTCTGGAGGAGGAAGCCCTGTTCCGCGCCCGCGGCCAGCTCCATGATCTCCGCGGTCTCCCGCACGTGCTCGGTCAGGTTGGCGTAGTGGAGGCCGTATTCCCTGGCCAGCCGCGCCATGCGGGTCGCCTGGGCCCCCGGCAGGCAGTCGAGCAGGATGTCCGCTCCCTGGAAGATGGCGTCGAGCTCCGGGCTCGATCCGTTCTCAGGCAGGTGGAATGCCTCGACGGCGCCCTCCCGCGCGGAGCCCTCGCGGATCCACTGGACGGCGGCCTGGGCCCGGTCGGCCTTGGAGTCGCCGAGGAACAGGTCGGCCTCGAAGTCGCCCAGCTCTTTCAGGATCAGGCCGGTGGCGCTACCCATGCCGCCGGCTCCGGCGATCACGATCTTGTGGCGTTCGCTCATCTACGAGGGGTCAACGAACCGGGCCGGGAGCCCGGCGGCGGACCGGCTGGCCGGCGAGGGCGGTGCGGTTGCGCCCGGTCTCCTTGGCCACGTACATGGCGGTGTCGGCCAGGCGCAGCAGGGCGCTCTTCATCTCCTCGGGCGACAGGTCGTCGGTCAGGTGCTGCTTCAGGGTCGCGATGCCGATCGAGCAGGTCTGCCCCTTGAGGTGAAGGGCTTCCGGCTGGATCTCGCCCGGCTGGGCGCAGAAGGTGGACCCGATTACCCGGGCGCGGATCTCTTCCGCGAGGTCGATCGCCTGGTCGACGTCGCAGCCGGGGAGCAGCAGGACGAACTCGTCGCCGCCGTAGCGGGCCGGGATGCCGTTGAGCTTGGCGACCGCGGCGCGGAGCAGGTGGCCGACCTCGCGCAGGACCTGGCTCCCGGCCAGATGGCCGTGCGAGTCGTTGACCCGCTTGAAATAGTCGAGGTCGAGGAACAGCACCGCCAGGTCCATGTCCTCGGTCCGGCAGCGGCGGATCGTTTCCGACAGCGCGATGTGCAGAAAGCGGTCGTTGTAGAGGCCGGTCAGGTTGTCGCGCTTGGCGATCTCCTGCGCCTGGCGGCCGTCGAGGACGTTCTGGATGGAGATCGAGATGTAGCCGGCGAAGATCTCGAGCAGATTGCGGTCCTGCTGGCTGTATCCGCTGCCGTCCAGGCGGTTGATCAGCTCCAGGACGCCGCAGACCTCCTGTTCGATGCGGATCGGGACGGCGATCAGCGAGTGGGTCTGATAGCTCGTCTGCTCGTCCATCTGCCGGTAGAAGAAGCGGTCGGTGGGGGCGTTGGAGGTGATGTAGGTCTCGCCCGTCATGTAGACCCGGCCGGCGATCCCCTGGTCGGCCGGGATCGTCCGCCCCACCAGGGTCTCCGACTTCTCTCCGAACGTCGCGATGAACGTCAGCAGATTCCTGCGGCGGTCCTCGTGCTTTTCGGCAGGGTTGTCGAGCAGGATCGAACCGGACGCGGAAGGGACCAGGCCGTTGGCCCGGCGCAGGATCTCGACCAGGTTGTCCGCCAGGCTGAGCTCCAGCGGAAACGTCGACTTGGCGCGCCGCCGTTCGAGGAACCGCACGAGCTGCACATGGGAGAGGCTGTGCCAATCGGAAGCCACGGAAATCTCTTCGGCCGGCCGGTCGACCTTTCTCAGGACATCACTCATGCTGTGGCGTCCGCAGGGATCATGGCATTACCTGATTCGATCTTCGTTCCCATGCGACGTATTCCAGGAACCACTTACGCTCTGTAGGGCGGCGACTGCGTTCAAGATACCAGAAGTCCCGCCGGGGGGAAAGCGGCAGGCGAGCGGTAAGGCGCTCAACGGAGCCGGCGCAGGAGGGGGCGGCAGCGGTCGAGCGCCTCGCGGCCCATGGTTTCGGCCGCGCAGAGCTGCGGAGCATAACGCAGGTAGTGCAGGTCGTCGAGGAGCCGGGCCAGCTCTTCCGCGGCCCCGGGATCGGCCCCCTGGTCCTTCAGCATCTCGCTCCAGCGGGAGGAGGGTATGCCGGCGGAGATATCCCACCGTTCGGCCAGGAACGCGCGCCAGGCCTCCTCGATCTGCGCCGCCGCCTGGCGGGGCCGGGTCTCGGCCTCGGCCTCCCGCAGCCTGGCCTCCAGCTCGCTCGCCGGGCGGGAGGACTTCGGGCCTGCCGGCGGCGCGCTCCGCCGCCGGCGCGCCAGCGCCACTCCCAGGGCGATCCCGAGAGGCAGGGCGAGGGCCCACGGCAGGATCGTCTTCCAGGAGAGCCCCGGGCTCGCGGCCTTGCCGGGCTTGGACCCCCGGGCCGCGCGCGGCTCTTCCGTGGGCTGCTCGGGACGGGGGAGGACGGTGAGCTGGACCGGCGGCGCTGTGGCTGCCCGGTACTTCGCGGCCTGAGGATCGAAGTACGGGATCGACGGCATGCGCAGGGTGTGCTGGCCGGTGCGTTCGGGCACGACCACATAGCTCCACGTGTGGCTCCCCTGGACCGCGGTGCCCGCCACCTCTTCCTCGCTCTGCTGCTGGGGCGGATAGACGGTCATCCCTTCGGGCACCTGGACCTTGGGTTCGGCCACCCCTTGAACGTTGCCGCGGCCGGCGAGGGTCAGGGTCAAGGTGGCGGCCTCCCCGATCCGCAGATGGGCGGGCTCGACCTGGGCGGCGAGCGAGAGCTGGCCGACCGCGCCGCCGAAGCCGGCGGGGGCCGGAGGGAGCGGCTGGACCGCGATCGTCATCGCCGGCGTCCGCAGGTGGACCGGCTCGGAGCGGGACAGCGGAGGGCCGAAGAACCGTTGCTCGAACATCCGCACCACCAGGTCCATCTCGGTCGCTTCGATGGTGTGCCGCCCGGACCGCAGCGGGAACAGGGCCTTGCGCATCAGCGGCACCCGGCCATAGCGCTCGCCCTCCAGCTCGACCATGTCGGTGGGGATCTTCTGGGGCTGGGGGATCTCGCGCACCCAGAAGCCGCGAAAGGTCGGCATCTCGCGCGTCGCGATCGAGGTGATGTCGTCGCGCGTGTAGAGGTAGACCGTGTAGAGCACCTGCTGGCCCACGAAGGGGCGGATCGGCTGCACCTCGGCGCGCAGGAAGACCGCGGGACGGCGCGGCCGGCCGTAGATCGGAATCCGCAGCGAGCCTAAAGGCCGGCCGAAGGGGTCGCTCATCCTCCGGTCTTCGCGGCGGCCGGGGTCGGTTTCGCCGGGGGGGCCGGTGGGATCTTCCTGGACCATGATCTCCCGGTCCCGCATCTGGACGACCTCGCCCTCGAACTGGAGCCGCAGAGAGTGGACCCGCGCCCTGCCGGTCCCCAGGGGGCGCAGCCGCCAGGAGATGCGGAGCGAGCGCGACAGTCCGCCGCCGATGCGGATGTCCTCATACTGGTACGGACCGCCCACGATCTCCAGGTTGTCCAGGTCGAAGTCGGGACGGAAGCTCAGCCGGCCCAGCCCGCCGCGGGCCTCGATCGTCAGGGTGGCGGTCTCGTCCACTCCGATCAGCGCCGGCTCCAGGGACGCCCGCACGGCGATGTCCGCGGCGGTGGCCGGGAAAGGGGCGAAAAGGACGAAAAGGACGGCAGGGACGGCAAGGACGAAGAGGCGTGCCATCACCAGTCCTTCGCCGCGGCGGCGCGCTGGCGGGCTCTCTTGGCGGCCTGGTCGCGCCGCTGCTGGCGCTCGAGGTTCTCGACCGACTGCAACAGGGCCGCCGCCTCGCGGGCGCTCATCTCCGGCTGATCCTGGAAGCGCGGCCGGCCGTCCTGGCCCGGAGCCTGCGGCCTCTGGCCGGCCTGGGGCTCGCCCTGCCCGGGCTGGCCGGACTTCCCCGGGTCGTCGCGGTCGGAGCGCCGCGGGTCCTGGTCGTTCGGGTTCTGCGATCCCCGGTTGCCCGAGGGGTCCTGCTCATCCTTCCGGTTGCCGCGGGAGCCCCGGGGCGATCCCTGGAGGCCTCTGCGCTGCTTCTCGTGCTCGCGCAGGGCGATCTCCAGGTTGTGCTTGGCGTTGACGTCGCCTGGAGCGAGCCGGAGGGCCTGCTTGTACGCGGCGACCGCCCCGGCGGCGTCTCCGGCCCCCAGCCGCGCGTTGCCCAGGTTGTAGTGCGCGGCCGGGGCGAGCTCGGGGACCGTGTCCCGCGCGGCCTTCTCCAGCAGCGAAGCCGCCCGGCGTTCGTGACCGGCGGCGAGCTGCGCCGTGCCGGAGTTGAAGCGCGTCAGCGGGTCGTCCGGGGCGAGGCGCAGCGCGGTGTCCGTCAGGTCGACCGCCCGCTCCCTGTCCTTCTTCTCCAGGGCTTCGATCGCGCCGGCGGTCCGCTCCCGCGGGTTGTACAGCCAGCGCTCCGCCCAGACCGGCAGGTGGGGCTTCCACGGCAGCGAAGGGAGCGCGGCCCAGCCGAGCAGGAGCAGGACGGGGCCGAGCTTAGGCATGGCCACCCTCCTCCCGCGCGGCCGGCACGAACGGCCCCACCGCCAGGTAGACCAGCAAGGCGGCCACGGCCAAGCCGAGAGGCCACTGAAAGCGCTCCTCCAGGGTGCTGAAAGAGTGGCTCTCGACCGTCCTCTTCTCCATGGAGTCGATCCGCTGGAGCACGGGAGCGGGGTCGAAAGCGGCGCTGGTGACGCGGTGGTAGGCGCCGCCGGTGGCGCGGGTCATCCCCTCCAGGACATCCTCGTGAAGGCGGCTCATCACCAGGCTGCCGTCGGCGTTCTTCTTGAATTGGCGGTTCCCGGTCCCGGGGATGGGCACCGGCGCTCCCTGCGGAGTGCCGATGCCGAAGGCGTGGACCGCCACCCCTTCCTCCTTGAGGCGCGCGATCCGCTCCTCGAGCCCGCCGCCGTGGTCCTCGCCGTCGGAGAGCACGACCAGCACCCGGTGCTTCTCATTCCCCTCCCCGAACAGGCGCAGAGCGGTCTCCAGGCCCGGCGCGAGCTCGGTCCCCGGCGTGGGCAGAGAGCCCGGCTCGATGGTGTCCAGCAGCAGGTCCACGACGCCGCCGTCGAGCGTCAGCGGCGCGAGAGCCACGCCGGTCCCCTCGGTCTGCACGAGGCCGATGCGGTTGCCGGGCATCGACCGGGCGATCCGCCGCACCATGGCCTTGGCGACATAGAGCCGGGATGGAGGCACGTCGAACGCTCCCATGGAGAGCGACGAGTCGACGAGGAAGACCACGTCGACGCCGCGCCTCTCCACCTTCTGCTCGTCCATTCCCCAGCGCGGCCGGGCCAGGGCGAGCGAGGCGCCCAGAGCCGCCACCGTCAGGCAGGCGACCGAGGCAGTCAGCCGGCGGGCCGAGTAGGCGGGCAGCAGCCGGTCCCAGAGCCCGCGCGAGGCCCAGGCCGCGTCCGCCGCGAGCCGGCGCCGCCAGAGCCACGCGGCCAGGGCCGCCGCCGCGATCGGGGCGAGGAGAACCAGCCAGAGGAAGCGGGGCTCGGCGAAGCTCATGGCTCGGCGGTGATCCTGGCGCCGGCGGCGGCGAAGGGGAGGAGGAGGAATCCGAGGCCCGCCCAGACCAGCGGCGGGAAAGCCTCGCGGTACCGGACATAGCGCTTGATCTTGAGAGGCGTCTTCTCCAGGCGGTCGATCGACGCGAAGACCCGCTCCAGGCTCTCGGGATCGGTGGCCTTGTAGAACTGGCCGCCCGTACGTTTCGCGATCGAGCGCATCAGCGGCTCGTCGACCGGTACGCGCATCATGACCCGCGTGTACTCCGTGCGGCCGGTCACCGGGTCGCGCGTCGGGAGGGGGACCGGCACCACCCCCGCGGTCCCTCCCACTCCGACGGTGTAGACCTTGATCCCCAGGCCATGGCACAGGGCCGCGGCGGAGAGCGGATCGATCTCGCCGGCGTTGTTGACGCCGTCGGTGACCAGCACGATGACGCGGCTCTTGGCCGGGCTGGCCTTCAGGCGGGCGGCGGCGTTGGCGAGGGCGACGCCGATCGCCGTGCCGTCCGGCAGACTGTTCAGCTCGATCGAGTCGATCAGCATGTCGAGCATCGAGCGGTCGGTGGTCAGCGGCGCCCGGGTCATGGCCGTGCCGGAGAAGACCACCAGGCCGATGCGGTCTCCCGGCCGTCCCTTCACGAAATCGCGGACTACCCGCTTGGCGACGGTCAGGCGGTCCTTGGGCTGGAAGTCCTCGGCGCCCATGCTGCCCGAGATGTCGAGCACGATCTCGATGTCGATCCCTTCGGTCAGGCTCTCCTCCCAGGCGTAGCCGAGCTGCGGCCGGGCGAGCGCCAGCACCAGGCAGGCCAGGGCGAGCAGGCGCGCGTAGAAGGGGAAATGCAGGCGCCAGCTTCCGCTCCGGGTGCCGGCGGGCAGGCGGCTGTAGGTCAGGGCGCCGATCCCGGGCCGGCGGTGGTGGAGCCAGGCGAGCAGCGGCAGGGCCGCCAGCAACAGGAGCCAGGCCGGGCTCGCGAGGTGGGGGAAGACCTCTTTCATCCCGCGGCCTCCAGCCTCTCGGGCGTCTCGGCCGGCTCGGGCGGCCGCACGTGCTCGTCGAGCTCCCGCGCGAGCTGCCGCGCGGCGGCCACGCGCTCGCGCCCCTGGCTCTCTCCGGCCTCCTGCCGCGCGAACTTCACCAGGTCGCAGGCGCGGAGCAGCTCAACCGTGCGCCGCACCAGCGCTCCCGGCACCCGTTGAGCGAGCAGGCGGCGATGGATCTCCGTCGTCGTGCTCTCCGCCGCCGGGAAGGAGAGGGTCCGCCCGAAATAGTCGCGAAGCACGAGGCTGAGCCGCGTATGGAGGAGGACCATGGAGCTCTCTCCGGCCAGGCCGTCCAGGCGCGCGACCAGCTCTTCGTAGGGGGACAGCCGCGGCTTTCCAGCCTCTCCCTCCTCTGCTCGGCGCCCCTGCCGCCACAGGGCCCATCCCAGCAGCAGGCAGGCCGCGGACATCGCCATGAGGGTCCACCAGAACGGAGCGCCGATCGGCAAAGGGCGCAGAGGCGCGGGCGGTTTGGGCTTCGGGTCCTTCTCGTCCGGCGGCAGCACCGACCGGATGTTCAGAGAGAGCCCCGTCGTCCGCGCCTGGACGGTCCGGTCCCTCTGCGGCACGGCGACCTCGACCGGCGGCAGGTCGACCTTGCCGGTCCGGAAAGCCGCGATCACGATCCGCTGCCGCCAGGCGCCGTCCTCGGCCTTCCGGGCCGGCTCCTTCGCCAGGACCTCCGCATCCCCCCACGTCTTGCCCCAGACCGGGAACCGCGGCTCGCCCACGAGCGAAGCGTCCGTCCGCAACGTCAAAACCGCCTCGACCCGGTCGCCGACCGTCGCCGTACGAGGATTCAGCGCGACGTCGACCGACTGAGCGAAGGCCGGCCCGGCCGCCACAACCATCGCCACGAAAACCCCCGTAGAGACGCCCCGGCCCCACCTGCACCACGCCATCGACGTCCGCCACCGGCGGGGCGTCTCCTCCTCCCCGATCCGCCGCCCCCTCATCGCTGCAACCTCCTCCGGCGCTGCTCGAAGAAGGCGACGATGGTCTTGAGGTAGGGGCGGTCGGTGCGGAGCTCGAGGTGGTCGACTCCGAGGCGGCGGGTGAGGCGGCTGAGCTCGTCTCGTTCGCGACGGCGGCGCTCGCCGTGCCTCCGGGCGAGCTTGCGGCCGTTGACCAAGGCGATCCTCCCGGTTTCGGCGTCGCGCAGAACGACGGGACCGACGGCGGGAAGCTCCTCGTCCCGGGGATCGACGATCTCGACCAGGATCAGGTCGTGCCGGGCGGCGGCTGCTTTGAGGGCGCGGGAGCAGGGCGTGCCCAGGAAGTCGGAGATGACGAAGAGGACCGAGCGGCGCTTCAGGGTGGCGAGGACCGCTTCCAGGCTGGCCTCCAGGTTCGTGCCCCCCTGCGCCGGCCGGTCCAGGATCTCGCGCACCATGCGCAGGACGTGGGTGCGGCGGCGCTGCGGGGCGAGGAACAGCTCCAGCCGGTCGCTCACCAGGGCGGCGCCGACCCGGTCCTGGTTGCGGACCGCGGCGAAGGCGAGGAGGGCGGCGATCTCGGCCGTCAGCTCCCGTTTCAGGATCGCTCGCGAGCCGAAGCTGAGGCTGCCGGAGACGTCCACGACGAGGAAGATCGTGAGGTCGCGCTCCTCGACGTATTTCTTGACGAAAGGGGTGCCCATGCGGGCGGTGACGTTCCAGTCGATGGTGCGGATGTCGTCGCCGGGCTGGTAAGGGCGGACCTCGGCGAACTCCATGCCGAGCCCCTTGAAGACCGCGTGATAGTCGCCGGCGACTCCCTGATCCACGAGGCGGTTGGTGGCGATCTCGATCCGCCGCACCTTGCGCATGAGGTCGGCGGGCAGCAGGGACTTCCCCGCAGGCCGGGGCGGGGCTTCCGCCGTTTCGCCCCGGGCGAACAGCTTGCGCGGTGCGAGGAAGCCGAACACCTCGGTTTCCTCCTAGGGGACTGGGATGCGGTCGAGCAGCTTCGCGACCAGGGCGTCGGACGAGATCTCCTCGGCCTCCGCCTCGTAGGTCGGAATGATGCGGTGACGCAGGACGTCCGGAGCCAGCTCCTTGACGTCCTCCGGGATGACGAAGCCGCGGCCGCGCACCATGGCCATGGCCTTGGCGGCGCGCGCGAGGTACAGCGTGGCCCGCGGCGAGGCTCCGAAGGCGATCAGGTCCGCGAGCTCGCGCAGGCCCACGGAGCGGGGCTCCCGGGTGGCCGTCACCAGGTCCAGGATGTAGCCGCGGATCTTGGCGTCCAGGTAGACGGAGTCGACCACGCCGCGGAGGGCGAGCAGGCGTTCGCGGTCCACCACCGGGACGGCCCGGAGGTCCCGCTCCACCAGCATCCGGTCGAGGATCTCGCCCTCCTCGGCGCGGCTCGGGTAGGTGAGCTTCAGCTTCATCATGAAACGGTCCACCTGAGCCTCGGCGAGCGGATAGGTTCCCTCCTGCTCGATCGGGTTCTGGGTGGCCAGGACCATGAACGGCTCCGGCAGCTTGTACGTCCGGTCGCCGAATGTGACCTGCCGCTCTTCCATGGATTCGAGCAGAGCGGACTGGACCTTGGCGGGAGCGCGATTGATCTCGTCGGCGAGCAGCAGGTGCGTGAAGATCGGGCCTTTGCGGGGGAGGAACTCGCCGCTCCGCTGGTCGTAGATCAGGGTGCCGATGAGGTCGGCCGGCAGCAGGTCGGGGGTGAACTGGATGCGGTGCGATTCAATGGCGAGCGTCTGCGCGAGCGTCTTGACGGCGAGGGTCTTGGCGAGGCCGGGGACCCCTTCGATGAGCACGTGGCCGCGGGCCAGCAGGCCGACCAGCAGCCGGTCGAGCAGGTAGTCCTGCCCGACGATCACCTTGCGGAGCTCCGACTCGATTCTCTTGAGAGTGAGCGCCTCGCGCTCGACGTCCCGGCTCAGGGTGGCGACATCCGGTTCCATAAGCGCTTTCTAGGGGTGCAAGGGGGGTGCCACGGAAATTGTGCAGCATTCTCCCGGAGAACCGGGTGGAAGGGGAGGTTCGCGGGCCTCCCCGGCGCGTTGCCGGCTGCCGAATGGCCAATTTGGCACGTTCGTCTGATACGGTTTCGGGGCTGACCATGCGATCGCCAGCTCTCAAAAAATCCCTCGGCCAGCATCACCTGATCGACGGCGCGCTCTGCCGTCCGCTGATCGGCTTCCTGGCGCCTGCGGGGGAGCGGGTCCTGGAGATCGGACCCGGAGGAGGGGTGCTGACCGCGGAGCTGCTCGCGGCCGGCGCCCGGGTGATGGGCTGGGAGCTGGACCTCGAGTGGGCCGCCGAGCTGCGCCGCAGGATGCGGGAGGCAGATCTCCGGCTCGTGGTCGGCGACGCCCTGGAGATCGCCTGGGACCGCCTGCCGTCCCCCACCCTGGTCGCGGGAAACCTCCCCTACAACGTGGCCACGGCCATCATCGAGAGGCTGCTGCCGCATCACGCGCGGGTGCCGAGGGCCGCCTTCCTGGTCCAGAAAGAGGTCGCGGAGCGGCTCGTCGCCGGGCCGGGGGATGAGGCCTACGGATCTCTGAGCGTGATCGTCGCCGCCTACGCGCGGGCGAAGGTGCTCGGCAAGGTGAAGCCCGGCAGCTTTCGTCCGCCCCCGAAAGTCGACAGCGCCTTCGTCGGCTTCGAGCTCCAGGCGCCGCCGTTGCCGCCGGAGGAGATGCCCGGGTTCGTCCGGATGGTCCGGCTGGCCTTCGGACAGCGACGCAAGACGTTGCGCAACGCATTGGCGGCCGGGTGGGGGAGAGAAAAGGCGGAAGCGGCGCTGGCCGCGGTGCGGCTGCCGGAGAAGGTGCGAGCGGAGGAATTGGAGCTGGAGGAGTTTTTGGGGATCTGGAGAGCCCATATGCTAGACTTTAAGCCTACTTGAGAGCGAATCCCTCATCCGGATTCTCAATAAACCCGTGTCCCTGGCGATCACCAAGACCAGCAAGCCGCGCGAGCGGGCGACGCTCTCTCCGGAAAAGGGGAGCGAGCTGGTCGGCCTGCTCATGCTGTTCGTCGGGGTCTTCCTCGCCCTGACCCTCGCCAGCTACCACACGGACGATCCCAGCCTCTTTCACAAGGTCGCGGAGCCGGCGCGGGCGAAGAACTGGACGGGCTCCCTCGGGGCTCACATCTCCGCGGTCGGGTTCAGCTTCCTGGGGCTGACCTGCCTGCTCGTCCCGTTCTTCCTCGTCGTGGCCGCCTGGCGGCGGCTGCGGCGGAGGGGCGCGTCTCGCGTGGTGGGACGGGGATTCGGCGTCGGCCTCCTGCTGGCCACCACCCCGGCGCTGCTCCAGCTCACCCTGGGGCGGATCGGCTGGCGCGACGGATCGATCGCGTCCGGCGGCGCCTTCGGCCAGCTCCTCGCCGAGCTGCTCGACACGCGGCTCAACTTCATGGGGACTCTGCTCGTGCTCCTCGCCGGCGTCGCCTGCGGCACCGCCCTGATCGTGCAGTCGACGCTCGGCGATCTGATTACCGCCTGGCGGGAGCGCCTGCGTCAGCTCTGGCAGGAGTACGTCCTGGCCCGCGAGCGGCGGCGGGAGCGGCGCGAGAAGGAGCGCGTCCGGCGGCGGATCATCACCAAGCACCTGCAGCGCGTGGTCGAGGAGAAGCAGAAGAAGGAAGAGCCGGCGGTCCCGGTCAAGCCTGCGGCGGTGCCCGTGATCAAGGCTCCACCCGAGCCGCCGCGGCCGTCGGACCGGCTCGACCTGCCTTTGCGTCCGGCGCGAGTCGCCGAGCGGAAGGGCGAGGCGGACCTGGGAATTCGCAGGGTGAGCGCCTCCGAGCTCCATGAAGAAGAGGAGTTCCACGCCGTGCGGGCGGCCTTCGAGGCGGCGAGCCAGGCCGAGGAGACCGCGGGCTCGCCGGTCCCGTCTTCCATGCCCATGCCGCGGCGCCCGCGGGCTCAGGCGGTTCCGCAGGCGCAGCTCTTCACCGCTTCGGAGATCGCCCCGGGGACGCTCCCTCCGGTCAACCTCCTCCAATTGGGGGACGGCAAGAGCCAGTTGGACCAGGCGGAGCTCATGCGGCTGGGCGAGCTGGTCCGCGCCCGCTGCGCCGAGTTCGGCGTCGAGGGGACGGTCGAGGCCATCAACCCCGGTCCGGTGATCACCGTCTTCGAGTTCCAGCCGGCCCCGGGCGTCAAGGTCAGCCAGATCGTCAACCTGCAGGACGACCTCGCCCTGGCCCTCAAGGCGGAGTCCGTGCGTATCGACCGCATGCCCGGTCGGTCCACCCTGGGCATCGAAGTGCCGAACCGGGAGCGCGGGATCATCCGCCTGGGATCGCTGCTCGCCGACGAGCGTTTCAAGAAGTCGCCCTCGGTGCTGACCATGGCAATCGGCACCGACATCCACGGCGAGCCCTACTACGCCGACCTCGCCACCATGCCGCACCTGCTGGTCGCGGGCGCCACCGGAGCCGGCAAGAGCGTCGGGCTCCAGAGCATGATCACCTCGATCCTCTACAAGGCGACGCGCGAGGAGGTCCAGTTCATCTTCATCGATCCCAAGCGGATCGAGCTGGGGGTCTACGCGGACATCCCGCACCTCAAATGCGAGGTGGTGGTGGACCCCAAGAAGGCGGCCAACGCGTTGCGCTGGGCGGTCGCCGAGATGGAGCGCCGCTACCGCCTGCTCGCCGAGGTGCACGTGCGCTCGATCGCCTACTACAACCGGGCGATCCAGGACCCGCAGGTACAGCAGCGCTTGTCGCTGACCGATGGGGAGAGCCTGTTCACGGCGGCGGACCTCAAGCCGCTCCCCTACTACGTGGTGGTGATCGACGAGCTGGCCGACCTGATGATGGTCGCCTCCTCGGAGGTCGAGACCTCGATCGCGCGCCTCGCCCAGATGGCCCGCGCGGTCGGCATCCATCTGATCGTGGCGACGCAGCGCCCGTCGGTGGACGTGCTGACCGGCACGATCAAGGCGAACTTCCCCTGCCGCGTCTCCTTCGCGACGGCGAGCCGCCACGATTCCCGCACCATCCTCGACCAGGTCGGCTCCGAGAAGCTGCTGGGCAAGGGCGACATGCTGATGATGCCCCCCGGCTCGTCGCGGATCATGCGCCTGCACGGCGCCTACATCTCGGAGCAGGAGACGGCGGCGCTCATCCGCTGGCTCAAGAAGCTGGGCAAGCCGGATCTCGACCCCGACGTCCTCAAGGGGTCCGACGACGGGGACAAGAACAGCGGGGACGGCGGCGACAACGACGACGATCTCTACGAGGAGGCCGCGAAGCTGGTGGTCCAGGAGCGCCAGGCCTCCGCGAGCTTCCTGCAGCGCCGCATGCGCGTCGGCTTCTCTCGCGCCG
>DASVEF010000058.1:0-18365 GCA_036380715.1 Thermoanaerobaculia bacterium
GGGGCCGGGGCTGGAGCTGGCGCCCCTGGGCGTACCGGGCGAGCTGCACGTGGGGGGCGCGGGTCTGGCCCGGGGGTACCTGGGCCGGCCGGAGCTGACCGCCGAGCGCTTCGTGCCCGATCCGTTCACGGGCGAGGCCGGCGCCCGCCTCTACCGGACGGGCGACCTCGCGCGGCTCCGTCCTTCCGGCGAGCTGGAGTACCTGGGCCGGGTCGACCGCCAAGTCAAGGTGCGCGGCTTCCGCATCGAGCCGGGGGAGATCGAGGCCGCGCTGGTCCGGCACCCGGGCGTGGCCGAGGCCGCGGTCGTGGCGCGGGACGACCTGCCCGGCGGCCGGGGGCTCGCGGCGTTCTGGGTGGCATCGGAGATGCCGGCGCCGGACCTCCGCGCTTTCCTCCGGGAGCGCCTGCCTGAGCCGTTGATCCCTTCGGTCTTTGTCCTCCTCGACCGCCTCCCCCTGACGCCCAACAGCAAGGTGGACCGCCGCGCCCTGGCCGCCGGCCCGCTCCCCGCTGCCGGAGAACCCGCCGGGAAGGCCTGGACCCCGCCCCGCACCCCGGCGGAGGAGCTGATGGCCGGGATCTGGGCCGACTTGCTCGGCCGCGAGCGGGTGGGGGTCTACGACGACTTCTTCGCGCTGGGCGGCCATTCGCTGCTCGCCACCCAGCTCGTCTCGCGTGTGCGGGAGACCTTCGGCGTCGCGATCCCCCTGCGGACCGTTTTCGAGGCCTCGACGCTGGAAGCCCTGGCGGCGGCCGTGGACGCGCAGGGAGATGAGGATCTCGCTCCTCCCATCCTCCCGGTTCCTCGCGAAGGGGACCGCCCCCTCTCCTTCGCCCAGCAGCGGCTCTGGTTCCTGGACCGCCTCGTCCCGGGCAACCCCTTCTACGTCATGGCCTTCGGCCTGCGCCTGGAGGGGCCGCTCGACGTGGTGGCTCTGCGCCGCGCCTTGCGCGAGGTCGTGCGCCGCCACGAATCCCTGCGCACCACCTTCCGTACGGTGGAAGGCCAGCCGCGCCAGGTTGTGGCCGAGACGGCGGACCCGGCGCTGCCGGTGGTCGATCTGTCCGGGCTCGTCCCGGCGAAGAGAGAGACCGAGCTGGGAGACTTCGGCCGGGCGGAGGCGCGCCGCCCCTTCGACCTGGAACGCGGGCCGCTCCTGCGCGGCCTGCTCGCCCGGCTCGGGACTGGGGAATCGACCGGATCATGGGCCCTGCTCCTTTACCTGCACCACATCATCTCGGACGGCTGGTCCATGGGCGTTCTACGGCGCGAGCTGTCGGTTCTCTACGAGGCGTTCGCGGACGGCCGCCCGTCCCCTCTGCCGGAGCTGCCGGTCCAGTACGGCGACTTCGCGGTCTGGCAGCGCCGCTGGCTCGCCGGCGAGCCCCTGGAACGGCAGCTCGCCTTCTGGCGCCGCCAGCTCGACGGCGCTCCGGCGGTCCTCGACCTCCCCTTCGACCGCCCGCGCCCGGCCGTGGAGACCTTCCGCGGCGGCGTTGCCGGATTCGCTCTGCCAGACGGGCTCGTGCGCCGGCTGCGCGCCCTCGGCCAGAGGACCGGGGCCACCCTGTCGATGACCTCCCTCGCCGGCTTCGACCTCCTCCTGGCGCGCTACACGGGGCGGGAGGACGTCGTCGTGGGCTCGGCCGTGGCCGGCCGCAACCGCCGCGAGATCGAGGGGCTGATCGGCTTTTTCGTCAACGTCCTGGTGCTGCGCACCGACCTCTCCGGAGACCCTGGCTTCTCGGAGCTCGCCGGCCGGGTGCGCGAGATGTCGCTCGACGCCTACGCCCACCAGGACCTGCCGTTCGAAAAGCTGGTCGAGGAGATGCAGCTCCCGCGCGATCCCGCGCACCACCCGCTCTGCCAGGTGATGTACGGCTTCCAGAACTTCCCGCGCGGCGAGGTACGGGTGCGCGACCTCACTTTCGCCCCCCTGGAGAGCGAGGCCAACGACACCGGCACGGCCAAGGCCGACCTCATCCTCTTCCTGGCCGAGGCCGGCGATGGGCTCCAGGGGTGGATCGAGTACAACGGCGACCTGTTCGAGGCCGCCACCATCGCCAGGATGCACCGGCACCTGACCAGCCTTCTGGAGGCCGCCGCCGAGGCGCCGGAGCGGCCGGTGAGCGCCCTGCCGCTGCTCGCGCCGGCCGAGCGCCACCAACTCCTCACCGAGTGGAGCGGCGCCGTGGCGGTGCTGGAGCCCGTCCCCCTGCTGCCCGCGCGTTTCGCCGCATGGGTGCGGGAGACGCCGGACGCTCCCGCCCTGGTCTTCGCCGGAGGGACTCTCTCCTACGCGGAGCTCCACGACCGGACGCTCCAGCGGGCGCATCAGCTCGTCCAACTGGGAGTGCGCCCCGAGGCTCGCGTCGGCATCTGCGTGGATCAACCCGAGGCCATGGTCGAGGCGATCCTCGGCGTGCTTTTCGCGGGCGGCGCCTGGGTGCCGCTCGATCCCGGCTATCCCTCGGAGCGGCTCGCCTTCATGCTGGCCGACGCGGGCTGCGACCTCCTGCTGATCGAGGAGCCTCTGCTGCCGCGCCTGCCCGCGGAGGTCCTGCCACCCAAGGTGCTGCTGCTCGACGAGCCTCCTCCCCTGGCCCCTCCCCCGCAGAGCGGGAGAGGGGAATCGGAGATCCTCCCCGAGAACCTGGCCTATGTCATCTACACCTCGGGGTCCACCGGCCGGCCCAAGGGGGTGGCGGTGACCCACGGCTCTTTGGCCCGGGTGACGGACTCCCTGGCTCGCTTCTACGGCGTCGGCCCCGGCGACCGTGTCCTGCAGGCCATGTCGCCCAGCTTCGATGTCTATGTCTCGGAGGTCACGACGACCCTGGCCTCCGGAGCGGCACTCCATGTGACCCGCCGCGAGGAGCGCGTGCCGGGGCCGGAGCTGACGACCCTGCTCCGGGACCGGGAGATCACGGTTTTCGGCCAGCCGCCGTCCATGATCGCGGCCCTGGATCAGGACGCGGTCCCGGCGCTCCGCGTCCTGACGATGGGTGGAGAGAGCTGCCCTCCCGAGCTGGCCGCGCGGTGGGCTCCGGGACATCATGTCGTGTTCTCCTATGGCCCTACCGAGGCCACGATCACCTCCGCCGTGCGGAGGCTCGATCCCGACAGGCGTCCCGACCTCGGGAGGCCGCTCGAAGGCACGTCGATCCACTTGGTGGACAAGCGCCTGGAGCCGGTCCCGGCCGGTGTCCCCGGAGAGCTGTGCGTGGCCGGCGAGGGGCTGGCCCGCGGCTACCTCCACCGGCCGGACCTCACGGCTGAGAGGTTCCTGCCCAGCTCGTTCGGCCTCGCGGGCTCCCGCCTGTACCGCACGGGCGATCTGGCGCGCTGGCTGCCCGACGGCAGCCTGGAATTCCTGGGGCGGCTCGACGAGCAGGTGAAGCTGCGCGGCTTCCGCGTCGAGCCCGGCGAGGTGGAGGCCCGGCTGGCCGAACACCCCAAGGTGGAGGCTGCCGTGGTGGCGGTGCTGGGGGACGGGCCGGACGACCGCCGGCTGGTGGCATACGTGGTGCCCAGGCGCGGCGGCGCCAGAGGCGGGAACGAGGGGCGGGACGAGCACCTGGAGGCTTGGCGCGGCCTGTACCAGGAGGTCTACGGCGGCGGACGCGAGGTCGCGGACCCGGCCTTCGACATCGCGGGCTGGAACAGCAGCTTCACCGGCGAGCCCATCCCGGCCGGCGAGATGCGCGAATGGCTGGAGGCCACCGTCGAGGAGGTCCTTGCCTTACACCCCGAGCGGGTGCTCGAGATCGGCTGTGGCACGGGCCTCGTCCTGCTGCGCGTGGCGCCGCATTGCTCTCTCTACGTGGGTACCGACCTCTCCGCGGCGGTGCTGGACGACCTCGGCCGCCGTCTGGACCAGGTCCTGCCTTCCTGCTCCCCTTCCCGCTCTAATATCCGTCTGGAGGCGCGGACCGCGGACGACTTCCTCGGCCTTCCCGAGCAGTCGTTCGACACCGTCATCCTCAACTCCGTCGTCCAGTACTTCCCCGGCGCCGATTACCTCGCGGAAGTTCTGGAGAAGGCGGTCGCCGCGGTGGCGGACGGCGGCGCCGTCTTCCTCGGTGACGTGCGGAGCCTCCCCCTGGCCGAAGCGTTTCACCTGGACGTGGAGCTGCACGGGGCGGACCCATCGTTGCCGCTGGCAGCTCTGCGCAGCCGCGCCGCGGCCCGCCGCCTCCAGGAGTCCGAGCTGCTCGTCTCCCCCGCCCTGTTCCATGCCCTGCGCCATACGTTGCCGCGCGTCCGCGGCGTCGAGATCCGGCCGAAGCGGGGGCGGGCCGGCAACGAGCTGAACCGCTTCCGGTACCAGGTGGTGCTGAGGATCGGAGAGCGAGATCCCGCGCCGGCCGTGCCCGGTCCCTGGATGGACTGGGCACGCGACGGTCTGACCCTCTCCGGTCTCTCCCGCCGGCTGCGCCAGGAGCGGCCCGACATCCTCGCCGTCGAAGGCATCCCCAACGCCCGCGTGGCCGGAGCCGTGGCCGCCGTCCGCCTGCTCGCCGATGGAGGGCCGGCCACCGCGGGCGAGCTGAGGCAAGCCGTGGCTCGGCTCGGCCCCGTCGGCGTCCACCCGGACGACCTCCAGGAGCTCGCGGACGGCCTGGGGTACGACGTCGAGGTGAGTTGGGCACGGCTGGCGAAGGACGGACGATTCGAGGTCCTGCTCCGCCGTCGTGACGGGGCTGCGGCCGGCGCGCCCTTCGAGATCGCGCCGCCGGAGGGCATGGTACCTGAGGGGACGCCGTGGAGCCGCTGGGCCAACGATCCGCTGCTCGGAGGGCTGGCCCGCCGCCTCGTGCCTGAGCTGCGCGCCTGGGCCCAGGAGACCCTGCCCGAGTTCCTGGTCCCTTCGGCGATCGTCGTCCTGGAAGATCTGCCGCGGACGCTCAGCGGCAAGGTGGACCGCCGCGCCCTGCCCGCGCCCGAGCTGATGGCCGGCCTGGCCCCAATGTCCGGCGGCGAAACCGCGCCGGCCACTCCCGTCGAGATCGAAGTCGCGGCCGTCTTCCGCGACCTCCTGGGTCAGGAGCGTCCGGGGCTGGAGACCGATTTCTTCGCGGCCGGCGGCCACTCGCTCCTCGCCACCCAGGCCGTGTTGCGCCTGCGCGACCGCCTCGGCGTCGAGCTCCCCCTGCGCGATCTCTTCGAAACGCCGACCGTGGCCGGGCTTGCCCGGCGGATCGAATCCGCACTGGCGGAGCGCCGGGGGCTGGAGGCCCCGCCGATCCGGCCGGTGCCGCGCGACGAGCCGCCGCCGCTCTCGTTCGCCCAGGAGCGGCTCTGGTTCCTCGGCCAGCTCGACGCCGGCCGTTCCCCCTGGAACCTGTTCACCGCCGTGCGCTTCCAGGGACGGCTCGACCTCGCCGTCCTGGAAGCGGCGCTGGGCGAGGTCGTCCGCCAGCACGAGGCCCTGCGCACCACCTTCGTCATGGCCGGCGGCCGGCCGGTGCAGGCCATCGCCCCCGAGCTCCGCATAAGCCTCCCTCTCGCCGATCTCTCCGGGCTCCCCGGCGATCACCGGGAGAGCGAGCTGGCGCGCCGGACCGGAGAGGAGTCCCAGAGGACCTTCAACCTGGCCGCCGGCCCCCTGGTTCGGGCTCTCGCCCTTCGCTTGGGCGCTGACGACCATGCCGTCGCCCTCACCCTGCACCACATCGTCTCCGACGGCTGGTCCATGGGCGTGCTGATCCGGGAGCTGGGTATGCTCTACGAAGCCTTCGCCGCCGGCCTCCCCTCCCCTTTGCCCGAGCTGCCGGTCCAGTACGCCGATTTCGCGGTCTGGCAGCGGAGCTGGCTTCAGGGAGAGATCCTGGAGCGGCAGCTCGGCTGGTGGCGGGACCGGCTGGACGGCACCCCGCCGGTCCTTGCGCTCCCCCTCGATCGGCCGCGGCCGGCAGTCCACACCTTCCACGGCCGCCGCCGCCGGGGCAAGCTGCCGCCGGAGATAGCCGAAGCTCTGTCAGCCCTGGCGCGCCGCACGGGCTCCACCCTTTTCATGACCCTTCTGGCCGCCTGGAAGGCCCTCCTCTTCCGGATTACCGGCGAGCCCGACCTCCTGGTGGGCACGCCCATCGCCAACCGCAATCGGACCGGGGTCGAAGGGCTGATCGGCTTCTTCGTCAACACCCTGGTGATGCGCACGGACCTCGCGGACAGCCCGTCCTTCCTCGCTCTCCTGGAGCGGGTGCGCGAGGCGGCCCTGGAGGCCTACGCCCACCAGGATCTACCGTTTGAGAAGCTGGTGGCGGAGCTGGCTCCCGAGCGGAGCCTCCAGCACGCGCCGCTCTTCCAGGTCCTGTTCACGTTTGAGGAGGAGCCTCCCGCGCCGCCCGATCTGGCCGGGCTCCGCCTGACCCCTCTGGAGGCCGAGAGCCGGACCGTCAAGTTCGACCTTAC
This sequence comes from Thermoanaerobaculia bacterium, assembly GCA_036380715.1. Lineage (GTDB taxonomy): Bacteria > Acidobacteriota > Thermoanaerobaculia > Multivoradales > UBA5704 > UBA5704. The sequence goes on from DASVEF010000058.1 coordinate 6,421, forward strand.
CCTCCTCGCCCGGCGGCTCGACGGCGGCGGCCTCGAGCTGGTCCTCGGCTACAACTCCGACCTCTTCTACGCCACGACGGCCGAGCGCCTGCTGGGCCACCTGCGCACCCTGATCGAGGGGATCGCGGCCGAGCCCGGCCTCCCGGTCTCGTCCCTGCCGGTCCTCTCGGAGGCCCAGCGGCACCAGTTCCTGCTGGGCTGGAACGACACGGCGGCGGAGATCGAGCCCCTTCCGCTCCACCGGATCTTCGAGGAACGAGCGGCCCACCGGCCGGAGCGGACGGCCCTGGTGGCTCCAAGCGAGACGATCTCCTATGGCGAGTTGGACCAGCGAGCGGACCGGCTGTCGCAACGCCTGCTGCGGGAAGGCGTCGGGCCCGAGGTGCGCGTGGGCCTCTGTCTGGACCGCTCCTCCGCACTGGTGACCGCGATCCTGGCCGTCCTCAAGGCGGGCGGCGTCTGGGTGCCGCTCGACTCCGGCCTGCCGCAAGAGCGCCTCGCCTTCCTGTTGGAGGATTCGGGTGCGGCTCTGCTGGTTACCGAGGAGCGGTTCCTCGATGTCCTCCCCACGGGCAACGTCCCCGTCCTCCTCCTCGGCACGGAGCCAGAGGTTTTCTCCCCCTCTCCCGGCAGGGAGGGAGGGGGTGGGAGAGGGGGCCGGGGGGTGAGGGGCCCCGACCACCTCGCCTACGTCATCTACACCTCGGGCTCCACGGGCACGCCCAAAGGGGTGGCCGTGACCCACCGCGGTCTCGCCAGCCTCGCCCGAGCCCAGGCGGAGATCTTCGGCCTCGGCCCGGACGACCGCATCCTCCAATTCTCCTCGCCGGGCTTCGACGCCTCGGTCGCGGAGATGGCCGTCGCCTGGCAGACCGGGGCAGAGCTCCATCTGGCTCCCCACGAAAACCTCCTGCCCGGCGCATCCCTGACAGACCTCCTGCGCCAGCGCGGCATCACCAACGTCACCCTGCCTCCCTCGGCCCTCTCGGTGACGCCTCCCGCGGACCTCCCGCGGCTGCGTTCCCTGGTAGTGGCCGGCGAGCCCTGCCCGCCTGAGCTGGCTGAGCTCTGGTCCGCGGGACGTCGCTTCACCAACGCCTACGGCCCCACCGAGGCCACGGTCTGCGCCACGGCCGAGCCTTACGAGCCGGGGAGCCTGCGCCTGACCCTGGGCCGGCCCATCGCCAACGTCCGCGCCATCCTGCTCGATCTTCGCGGCCTGGAGCCCGTGCCGCCCGGCGTGACCGGGGACGTCTGCCTGGCTGGGCCGGGCCTCGCCCGCGGCTACCTCGGCCGGCCAAACCTCACGGCCGAGCGCTTCGTGCCGCACCCCTGGAGCGAGGAACCCGGAGAGCGCCTGTACCGGACGGGAGACCTCGCGCGCTGGACCGGCGACGGCCGGATCGAGCTTCTGGGCCGGACGGACGAGCAGGTCAAGGTGCGCGGCTACCGTGTCGAGCCCGGCGAGGTCCGGGCGGCCCTGCTCGCCCATCCGGCGGTGCGCGAGGCCGAGGTCATGGCGCCCGCTGACGCGCGGGGCGAGCGCAAGCTCACGGCCTGGATCGCCGCCGCCTCTGAGACCGGCCTCACAGCAATGGAGCTGCGCGGTTTCCTGGAAACCCGGCTGCCGGACTGGCTTCTGCCGTCGCGGGTGGTCTTCCTGGACGCGCTGCCGAAGACGGCCAGCGGCAAGGTGGACCGGCGTGCCCTGCCGCTGCCCGGTGAGAGCGATAGGCGGGCCGCGGGTGTCCATCGGGAGCCGGCCGGCGAGGTGGAGACCTTCCTTCTGGATCTCTGGCAAGAGGTCCTCGGCCTGCGGCCCATCGGCATGGAGGAAAACTTCTTCGAGCTGGGCGGCACCTCCCTTCAGGCGGCGATCCTGACCAACTTGCTGCAGGAGAGGCTCGGCGACTACGTCTATCCGGTGGCCCTCTTCGACGCTCCGACGATCGCCGAGCTGGCGCGCTACCTGGAGCGGCACTACCCCGCCGCGGTGGCCCGCCTGCGGGGAGAGGTCCCCGCTCCGGAGGAGGGCTCCGGCCCGCCGGTCGACCCGGCCATGGTCGAACGGTTCCGCGGCCTGATCGGGTCCCGTCCGGGCCGGGCGATCCCCGGGCCGAAGAACCCGCGCGCCGTGTTCGTGCTGTCGCCGCCCCGCTCGGGCTCGACGCTGCTGCGCGTGATGCTGGCGGGCAACCGCCGCCTCTTCGCGCCGCCGGAGCTGGAGCTGCTGGGCTTCGACACCTTCGGCGAGCGGGCGGCGGAGCTCTCCGGCCGTTTCTCCCTTTGGAAGGAAGGCGCGGTGCGGGCCGTCATGGAAGCCCGGGGGCTGGACCTCGACGAGGCCGGCGCCCTCCTCGCGGAGATGGAGGCGGCGGACCTCCCGGTCCGCGAGCTCTACCGCCTCCTCCAGGAGTGGACCGGCCGGACCCTCATCGACAAAACCCCGTCCTACGCCCTCGACCGGGGCGTCCTCGAGCGGGCGGAGGAGACCTTCGACGAGCCTCTCTACGTCCACCTGCTGCGGCACCCGTACGCGACCATCGCCTCCTTCGAGGAGGCGAAGCTCGAACAGGTGTTCTTCCGCCCCCGGCACCCCTTCACCCGGCGCCAACTCGCTGAGCTGATCTGGCTGGTGAGCCACGAGAACATCCTGCGATTCCTGGAAGGAGTGCCGGCTGCGCGGCAGCTCCGGGTCCGTTTCGAGGATCTCGTGCGGCGCCCCCGCGCCGAGACAGAACGGATCTGCGCCTTCCTGGGAGTGCCTTTCGAAGAAGGCATGCTCGACCCCTATGCCGACGGGGCGAGGAGGATGACGGACGGCGTTCACGCCCAGTCGCGGATGCTGGGGGACGTCAAGTTCCACACCCACGCCCGCGTGGATCCGGAGGTGGCGGACCGCTGGAAGACGGTCTACCGGCAGGACTTCCTCGGCGAAGGCGCGCGGCGTCTGGCGCGCGGGCTGGGCTACGAGGAGAAGCCCGAGCCGGCCGGCGTGGGGCGCGCCTCCACCCTGGTGCGGCTCCACCCGGGCGGGTCGGAGGCGCCCCTGTTCCTCGTCCATCCGGTGGGAGGGAGCGCCCTCTGCTACAGCCGGCTGGCGACTCTCCTGGAGAGCAACCGGCCGGTCTACGGCCTTCAGGCGCTCGGCTTCAGGCCGGGCGAGGAGCCGCAGGAGACTATCGAGGAGATGGCGGACTGGTACCTGGAGCAGGCGCGGCGGGTCGCCCCCGAGGGTCCCTATCATCTGGGAGGCTGGTCCCTAGGCGGCGTGATCGCCTTCGAGATGGCGCGGCGGCTTGCGCGGGAGGGCGTGCGGGTGGAGACCGTGGCGCTCTTCGACGCGGTGCCGCCGACCGAGCTTCCACCCGACCGGTATGACGAGGTCTCCATCCTGCGAGGCCTCGCCTGGGAGCTCGGCAACCTGGCGGGCCGGGACCTGCGGGTGACGGCGGAGGAGCTCCGGGGCGTGGAAGGAGAGGAAGGGGTGCGGTACCTCCTCCGGCGGGCGCAGGAGGCTGGAGCGCTGCCCGCCGGCTTCGGCATCGATCAAGCGGTGCGCATGTGGCGGATCGTGTGCGCGAACGCGCGTGCCTTGAAGAGCTACCAGCCGGGGCTCTATCCGGGGCGGGTGCTCCTCTTTGTGGCGAACGAGTCCAGCCGCTCCGGGCTCCCCTCGGACCTGGGCTGGGGCCGCCTCACCGCCGGCGGGGTCGATAAGGTGATGCTCGACGCCCGGCACTCGACCGTGCTCCACGGCTCGGCTCTCCAGACGATCGTGGAGTTTCTGCAACGCCATTTTGAGGAGGCGGAAGTCCCGACGGCGCCCGGGGCCGCGTAGCTCCTGGCGCCCCATTAGGACGGCTGCCCGCACGCCTCTGGGTGCGCCCCAGGGAACCTGTTCGGGCAGGATTGCCCTCAAGCGACCGATACGGACACGACCCCCGACGCGTGCCCCTTGGCTTTCGGCCGGATGACAATCTCGACGTCACGGTCCAGGAGAGTCACGAAGCGCAGCAGCCGTTCGGAGGAAAACCGGCTCAACTTGTAGTTCTTTAGCTCGGAGACGTGTGGCTGCGGAATGCCAAACAACTGTGCCGCGCCCGCCTGAGTCAGGCCGCGGGCGGCGGTCAGCTCGTTCACCTGCATCGCGAGCTGCACGCGCAGCTTCCGCTCCTCGGCGTCCGCGAAGCCAAGGTCCACAAATACGTCGCCGCTTCCCGCGTCGACTGTCTCAGTCTTCTTTCTTCCCATAGCGTACCTCGTAGTCTGCTTGTGCCGTTTTCAGCCGCTCGTGGATCAGGTCGACGTCCTGCCTGGCCGTGCGCACACCCGAGGGCGACTTCTTCTGGAAGCAGTGCAGGACATAGACCGCCTTCTCGAAGCGCACCGTGTAGACGGCTCGGAACACATCGCCCCGATGCTCCTCGACCAGCTCGAAGACTCCTGCCCCTTCACCCTTCCAGGCCTTGGCTGAAGGCGGCATACCGCCGTACTGGACCACGCTCAGGGCATACCCAAAGTCGTCCACCACATCGCCCGGAAACGCCAGCAAGTCCTTCTTCGACGAACCCACCCAGTGAAGAGGCTTTTCGGGCGGCGTCGGCAGGCGAGCCATGCCACATTATACCGTTTTCGGTATACGCAGAGGTAGGAACAGGCCCCCTCGACCATCCACCTGCTCCCGCGAGCTGACATCGCGAAGCAGCAATGGGCTGGGCCACCCAAGATGTTGCAGTGGTGGGCCGTCAGAGACTCGAACTCTGGACCCGCGGATTAAAAGTCCGCTGCTCTACCAACTGAGCTAACGGCCCCCGGCGAGAGTATAGCGTAAGGGAGGCCGGGCTCCGGGAGAGGACAGCACGCGCGAGCCGTGGCATACTTCCGGCCGTCCGATCTAAGGAGACCGTTGTGGCGAATCGCAAGACTATGCTGCTCTGGGCCATCCCTGTGGCCATCATCGTGATCTGGTCGGCTTCTCTCCTGCTGCTGACCTCTCCCGCGAAGCGGGCGATGCGGTCGCTCCCCGCCTTCGGCGAGTATGTGACGGAGGTGGCGCGGGCCAAGTACCCGGACCGCCAGTTCGAGCTGGTGGCGGACGCCAAGGCGATCCGCAGCGCCGACAAGACCATCACCATCGAGAACCTCTACGAGGACATCCGGAGCGCCGAGGCCGGAGCCGAGGACATCGACGGCTGGATCCAGGACCACCTGGAGCTGGCGATCACGGGCCGGGCGCCAGCCCAGGCGAATCGGAGGCGGCCTCTGGCGCCGGTCCAGACTCCTCCCTGGGAAGAGGCCCAGGGCAATCTGCTCCCCCATCTCGTGTCCGCGGCTCACGCCCAGCGTATCCAGGGCCTGGTACACCGCGAGATGGCGCCGGGGGTCCAGGTGGCCTACACCATCGGCTTCCGCGACATGTCGATTCTCCTCGTCACGCAGGAGGATCTAGAGGTCTGGGGAGTCGGCGAGCCTCAGCTCTATGAGAAGGCCCTGGCCAATCTGGCCAATGCGACCCAGGGGCTCAGGGTGGAGCCCACAGCCCCCCGGGACCCGCAGGCGAAGGGCAAATGGGCCGGCATCTCCGCCCGGGACGGCTTCGATTCGGCCCGCATCCTGCTCCCCAGTGTGCGCCAGGAGCTGGCCAGAGCCCTCGGCGAGCCCTTCTATTTCGTCATGCCGGTCCGCGGCTTCCTGGTGGCCTGGTCCAAGGACTTCGGCGAGCAGCAGCAGTTCGCCCAGCGGGCGCGGACGGACTTCGGCCAGCAGCCGCAGAACGCGACGCTCTCGCCAGAAGTGTTCGAGGGCACCGCGAGCGGATTCCGGATTGCGGCGGTGCAGCCGGCCCCGGCCCAGGCCGCGGCTCCGGCGCCGTAGGCCTACCGCTGCTCCATCACGTTCCCCAGCCGGTCCGAGGTCAGCCGGGTCAGGGTGGCGTACTCGCGGACCATGGTCTCCTCGCGGCGGGGTCCGGTCGAGACGAGGGAGACGGGCGCCGCGATCTCCTGCTCGATGAAGTCGACGTAGTCGCGCGCGGCCTGTGGCAGCTCGGCGGGATCGAGGATGCCCACGGTCGACGTCTTCCAGCCCTTCATGGTACGGAGCACCGGCTCCGCCTTCTCCAGGCTCCACTGGTCCGGCGGCAGGTCGCGGATCGTCTGCCCGTTCAGGCGATAGCCGGTGCAGACCGGGATCTCGTCGAAGTCGTCCAGCACGTCCAGCTTGGTCAGGGCGATCGCGTCGACGCCGTTGAGGAGCTGCGCGTAGCGGGCGACCACGGTGTCGAGCCAGCCGCAGCGCCGGGGGCGGCCCGTGGTGGTGCCGTACTCGTTGCCGCGCCGGCGCAGGAACTCCGCCGTGTCCCCGTGCAGCTCGCTCGGGAACGGCCCTCCCCCAACCCGGGTCGTGTACGCCTTGAGCACTCCGATGGCGCCGTGGATGCGGGTCGGCGGCACGCCAGTGCCGGTGCAGGCGCCGCCCGAGGTCGAGCTCGAGCTGGTCACGTAGGGATAGGTGCCATGGTCGATGTCGAGCAGAGCGCCCTGAGCGCCTTCGAAGAGGAGGCTCTTGCCGTCGGCGATCCAGCGGTTCAGGAGCTGCTCGGTGTCGCGCAGCCGCGGCCTCAGGAGCTCACCCCACTGGCGGCACTGGTCGGCGTAGGCGGCCGGGTCGGGGCGCTCGCCCTCCCCGAGGCTCTCCAGCTCGGCCTGGATCTTCCGCACCTGGTTCGCCAGGCGCTCCTCCAGGTCCGGGGCGAAGAGGTCGCACATGCGCAGGCCGAAGCGCGAGGCCTTGCTCTCGTAGGCGGGGCCGATCCCCCGCGAGGTGGTGCCGATGCGGCTGTCGCCGCGCGCCTCCTCGCGCGCCCGGTCGAGCAGGGCATGGCACGGCAGCAGGACGTGCGCGCGGTTGGAGATGAACAGACGGCCGTCGGAGAGGACGCCGGCCTCGTGCAGGCGGTCCAGCTCGGCCAGGAAGGCGTCCGGCGCCACGACCATGCCGTTGCCGAGGACGCACAGCATGTCGGGATGGAGGATCCCGGACGGGATCAGGTGCAGGGAGAAGTGGCGGTCGCGGAACTTGACCGTGTGGCCCGCGTTGTGCCCTCCCTGATAGCGGACCACCCCGTCGAAGGCCGGGCAGAGGAGGTCGACGATCTTCCCCTTGCCCTCATCCCCCCACTGCATCCCGACGATGATCACGTTGGTCATGGCGGGGCGGGACACTAGCAGAGGATAGGGGGATGGGCAAGAAGGTGCTAGCATTTTCAACGCTTTGACCACCTTCCTCGACATCGCGTCCCTCCTGCTCCCTCTGCTGTACCTCCTCGCAGCGGTGGCCTACGGCTTCGTCTTCTTCGCCGCGCACCCGACGGGGGCCCGGCTTTCGACTCCTCTGCTGCGCGGCACGGTGGCATTCCACCTGCTCTACCTCGGCGTCCTCGCGGCCCGGCATGGGCAGTTCCCGGCGGCGACGGTCTCCCAGGCGCTGTCGATCGTGGCCTTCGCGGTGGCGGTGGTCTACGTCTTCGTCGAGTGGCACGGCCGGGAGCGGTCGACCGGCTTCTGGATGGTGTCGCTGGTCTTTTTCTTCCAGCTCCTGTCCTCGGTGCTCACCCGGCCGAACCCGCCGTACCGCGAGATCTTCCACGACGTGTTCTTCTCGGTCCACGTCTCGCTCGCCCTGCTCGGCTACGCCGCGTTCGTGGTCGGGGCGGGCTACGCGTTCCTCTTCCTGCAGCTCTACCGCGACTTGAAGCTCGGCCGCTTCTCCACCTTCTACGGCAAGCTCCCGCCGTTGGAGGTGCTGGAACGGATGATGGTCGGAGCGCTCTCGGTCGGGTTCATCGCTTTGACCGGCGCGGTGATCACCGGCGCCTTCTGGGCGGAGCGTCTCTTCCACGACGCCTGGCTGCGCGACCCCAAGATCCTGGTCACGCTCGCCACCTGGCTGCTCTACGCGGTGGCCCTGTCGCTGCGGCGCTTCCAGCGCTGGCAAGGCCGGCAGACGGCGATCGCCAGCCTGGCGGGCTTCTGCGCGATCCTGTTCTCGCTGGTGGCGGTGAACTTCTTCTTCTCGGATTTTCACGAGTTTCTGTAGTCATGTCCGGGCAGCAGGCGCAAGAGCCCTCTCTCCTCCTCATCGGCACCGACTTCCGCTGCTCGCCGATCGAGCTGCGCGAGCGGGTGTCCTATAACGTGGAAGAGGCTGAGCACGCCCTGCTCCACCTGCTGGCCCGCCCGGAGATCGCCGAGGCGTACCTGCTCTCGACCTGCAACCGGACGGAGCTCTACCTCCAGCCGCGGGACGAGCAGGCGGCCTACCGGGAGGCTCTCGACCTGGTCTTCCTGAAAAAGGAACCGGACCTGGAGAAGCCGGGCCGGCTCTATGTCAAGGGCAACGGCGAGGCGGCCCGCCACCTGCTCGGCGTGGCGAGCGGCCTGGAGTCGATGGTGCTCGGCGAGCCGGAGATCCTGGGGCAGGTCCGGCAGTCGGCCGCGATGGCCGAAACGGTCGGCGCGAGCGGCCCGGTGCTGCGCCGGCTGCTGCGCAGCGCCCTCTCCGCCGGCGCGCGCGTCCGCCAGGAGACGGCGATCTCCGCCGGAGCGGTCTCCCTGGGCTATGCCGTGGTCGAGCTGGCGCGGAACATCTTCAGCGGCCTGGAGGAGTGCCGGGTCCTGCTCATCGGCGCCGGCGAGATCGCCCGTTCCGTGGCCCGCCCGCTCGTGGAGCGCGGAGCGCGCGAGCTGACGGTGGCCAACCGCAGCGCCGAGCGGGCGCAGCAGCTCAAGGAGGAGATCCCGGAAGCCGCGCTGATCTCCTTCGACCAGCGGCTCGCCGCGGTGAAGGAGGCCGACCTGGTCATCGCGTCGACCGGGGCCGAGGAGCCGATCCTCACCCGCAAGCAGCTCAAGGAGGCCATGGAGAGCCGCTCCCCCCGTCCGCTGCTGGTCGTGGACCTGGGAGTGCCGCGCAACGTCGAGCCCTCGGCCGCCAAGATCGGCAACCTGTTCCTGCACACGATCGACTCGCTGGAGCACCTGATCCAGAAGAACCTGAAGCGGCGCAAGGAGGAGATCCCACGCGTCGAGGAGATCGTCGAGCAGGAGCTCTCCCACTTCCGCGGCTGGTATCACACCCTGGAAGCCGAGCCCGTCGTGGCGAGCCTGCAGCGGCAGGCCGAGCGCATCCGCCGGCACGAGCTGGAGGAGGCGCTGAAGCGCTTTCCGCCCGAGACCCACGGGGACCTCGACCGCCTCACCCGCTCTCTGGTGCGCAAGATCCTCCACCACCCGAGCGCCCACCTGCGCGCGCAGGACGCCGCGCACGACGTCTCCCGCCTCCACTTCGTACGCGAGCTGTTCCACCTGGATGACGAAGACGACGCCTGACCTCGCCGTCCGCCACCTCCGTCTGGGCACCCGCCGGAGCCCGCTGGCCCTGGCGCAGTCCGGCATGATGGCCCGCGCCCTCGAAGAGCGCCATCCCGGCCTCACCGTGGAGCTGGTCCCCGTGGTCACCTCCGGCGACGTGATCCAGGGCGACCTGTCCAAGGTCGGCGGCAAGGGGCTGTTCACCCAGGAGCTGGAGCGCGGGCTTCTCGACGGCTCGCTCGACCTCGCCGTGCACAGCCTGAAGGACCTGCCGGTCCGCCTCCCCGCGGGGCTGGTGGTCGCGGCGCACCCCGAGCGCGCCGACCCGCGCGACGTGCTGGTGAGCGAGGCGGCGGAAGACCTGGACGGCCTGCCGGAAGGCGGAGTCCTCCTCACCGGAGCGCTCCGCCGCCAGGCGCAGATCCTGATGCGGCGGCCCGACCTCCGCGTGGAGCCGATCCGCGGCAACGTGGACACCCGGCTCCGCAAGTGGCGCGAGAGCGGCGCGGCCGGAGTGATCCTGGCCGGCGCGGGCCTCGCGAGGCTGGGCCTCCGGGACCTGCCGGCCTACCCGATCCCCCCGGACGTCCTGATCCCCGCGCCCTGCCAGGGGACGCTCGCCCTGGAAGTCCGCGCGGGCACGCCGGCCGAGCAGCTCTGCCGCGCCCTCGACCACGAGCCCACCGCCCGTGCCTCCGAAGCCGAGCGCCGCGTGGTCGCCGCTTTCGGAGGGGACTGCACCCTCCCGCTCGCCGCTTGGGCGAGGCCGGAGGACGGACGCCTGCGCCTCACTGCCCTGCTGCTCACCCCGGACGGCCGCCGCTCCGCCTATGGCGAAGCCGTGGGCGCGAACCCGGCCGAGGTCGCGGAAGCGTGCGTGGCGGTGATGCGGGAGAACGGCGCGGAGGAGATCCTCACCCCCTAACCCCCTCTCCCATCGCCCTCCCCCCGACCGGGAGAGGGGGAACAATGCAGAGGATCTCGTGATGAGCCCGTGGTCGAAAACATACCTTCTCCCCCCTCTCCCGGGGGCAGGGAGGGCGATGGGAGAGGGGGGCCGGGGGGGTGAGGAGGGCGGGCGGCGGTGAACCTTTCGGGCCTCCGGATCGTCATCACCCGCGCCGCCCACCAGGCCGGTGACCTCGCCGCCGCGTTCGAAACCGAGGGCGCCCGGGTCGAGCGGCTCCCCCTTCTGGAGGTCGTGCCGCCGGCCGATCCCCGGCCTCTGGAGCGGGCGGCTTCGGAGCTGGCGCTCTACGACTGGCTGGTCTTCACGTCGTCCAACGCGGTCGAGGCCTTCCTGCCTCTCACCGGCGGAGCGCTCCCCCAGCGGCTGCGCATCGCGGTGGTCGGGCCGGCGACCGCCGAGGCTCTCCGCTCCTTCGAGATCGAGCCCCACCTGATCGCCTCCCGCCCGGACGCCGAGGGTCTGGCCGCCGAGCTGGCCCCCCGGGTGGACCGCAGCCGCCGCGTGCTGATCCCTCAGGCGGCCGACGCCCGGCCCGCTCTCGTCGAAGGGCTGAGCCGCGCTGGCGCCGAAGCGGTCCCGGTCGTCGCCTACGACAAGGGTCTGCCCGCGGACGCTCCCCGGCGAGCCCGGGAGCTGTTCGGCTCCGAGCCCATCGGCTGGGTGACCTTCACCAGCCCGCGCATCGCGCGCCACTTCGCGGAGCTGTTCGGAGGGGACTGGGAAGGCCGGCGGAGCGAGCTGCTCGCCGCCTCGATCGGTCCGGTCACGAGCGCCGAGCTGCGCAGGCAGGGCGTCGAGCCGGCCGCCGAGGCGGCGGAGCCGGGAGATCAGGGTCTGGTCGAGGCGGTCATCCGTCGAGCCGCACCCGCCACGCCCCCCGGCCGTGGGTGAAGGCGAAGAGATAGCGTGCGCCGTCCGGCGTGGTGCGGATGGACAGGGACTCGGTCGCCACGTTCGCGAACCCGGTGTTCTCCACCATCCAGGTCAGACCGCCGTCCAGCGAAGAGAAGACCCCAAGGTCGGTGCCCACGTAGAGGTGCGCCGGGTTCTCCGGATCGGCCACGATCGCGTGCACCGGGACGTCCGGGAGCCGCCCCTCCCCCTCTCCTTCGAGCGGCACCCAGGTGGCTCCGCCGTTGACGGTCTTCCAGACGTGGGCCACACCGAACGTCGAATAGGTGGCGTAGGCCACGTTCGAGCTCACGGGATCGAAGGCCACCCAGGAGACATACCCCTCCGCCGGGCGGTTGCGCCGCCAGCGCGTCGCGCCGGTGGACGTCAGCGCCGCGTCGCTGCGGTGGATGAAGCCCTCCACGGTCCCCGCGAGCACCCGGTTCGGATCGGCCGCAGCGACCGCGATCGCGCTGATCGAGCGGCGCTCCTCGCCCGCGACCGAGGTACTGGCCTGGGTCCAGCTCGCCGCTCCATCGGTGGTGCGCCAGAGGGAGGTGCCGCCAAGCCAGAGCCGGCCCGCGTTGGAAGGGTCCATGACGAACGGGGTGATGAAGAGGAAGTCCTCCTCCTCGTCGATCCCTTCGACCGCCGCCTCGAACGTGTCGCCGCCGTCGGTCGACTTGCGCAGCGACAGCCGCGTGGTCTCC
>DASVEF010000059.1:0-4730 GCA_036380715.1 Thermoanaerobaculia bacterium
GGCGTGGCGATCCGCCTGCTCCTGCTGCCTCTCCGCCGGCCGCGGCGGGCGGCGTCCCGGGCCGAGGCGGTGCGGGGGCTGGCCGCGGTCCTCTCCGGAGCCCTGACCGGCTGGAGGACGCCCCGGCGGCTCTTCGAGGAAACAGCGTGAGCCAAGGCCTCGGCGTGGCCGTCTGCATCGTCACCCACAACTCGGCGGCCGACCTGCCCGGCTGCCTGGAGGCGGTGGCGAGGCTGGAGCACCGGCCCCTGGAGGTCGTCGTGATCGACTGCGCCAGCTCGGACGGGAGCCTGGAGGCGGCTCGCGTCGCAGCGCCGCAGGGCCTCCCATTCCAGGCCGCCGGCCTCGCCGAAAACGCCGGGTTCGCGGGCGGCATGAACGCGGCGCTGGCGCTCGCGCACTCCCCCTTCATCTTGACTCTCAACGCCGACGCCCGGCCGGCTCCCGACTACGTCACCAGGCTCCTGGGCCGGGCGGAGGCGGCCGGGATGAAAGTCGGAGCGGTCACCGGCCGGCTCGTGCGGCCGGCCGCGCCCGACGGGTCGCGCCGCCTGGACGCCTGCGGCATGCGCCTGACGCGCAACTGGCGACACCTGGACCGCGGCTCGGGCGAGGTGGACCGCGGACAGTGGAGCGTCCCCGAAAAGGTGTTCGGCGCCACCGGCGCCGCGTCGCTTTTCCGGCGTGCGGCGCTCGACGACGCAGCGATCGACGGTGAGGCCTTCGATCCCCGGTTCCACTCGTTCCGCGAGGACGCCGAGCTCTGCTTCCGCCTGCGGGAGCGCGGCTGGGAAGTGCTCTACGAGCCCGCAGCGGTCGCCGAGCACCGGCGCTGGAACCTGCCCGAGCGGCGCTCCGCCATGCCGGCGATGGTCAACTACCACTCGCTGAAAAACCGGTACCTCCTGCGGCTCTACCACCAGACGGGCGGCAACCTCCTGCGGACCCTGGTCCCGACCCTGGTCCGCGACCTGATGGCGCTCGGCTATGCGCTGCTGCGCGAGCGCTCGTCGCTCGCCGCCTACGCCTGGATCTGGCGCCACCGCGGCGAGGTCCTGCGCCGGCGGCGGGCCATCCAGGCGCGCCGCACCCTCCCCGGCCGCGACCTCGACCGCTGGTTCTTTTGCGAGAGCGAGCCGTTGGAGCCCTCACCCCCGTCCCCTCTCCCGTCACCGAGAGAGGGGGGCAGGGGGGGTGAGGGCCTCTCCGTCGCCCTGATCGGCAGCCGCGGCATCCCCGGCCGCTACGGCGGCTACGAGACGCTGATGGAGGAGCTGGCGGTCCGCCTGGTCGAGCGCGGGTTCGAAGTGACCGTCTACTGCCGGTCCCACTCGACACCGCGCGGCATGACCTCGTATCGCGGCGCCCGGCTCGTGGTGCTGCCGACGCTGCGGACCAAGTACCTCGACACACCGGTCCACACCTTCCTCTCCTGCCTGCACGCCGCCCGCGAGCCCTTCGACGCCGCGCTGGTCGTGAACTCGGCGAACGCCGTCTTCGTCCCCCTGCTGCGCGTGGGCGGGCCGCCGGTGGCGCTCCACGTGGACGGCATCGAGAAGCGCCGGGCCAAGTGGGGACCGGTCGGCCGCGCCGTCTATGCCCTGTCCGAGCGCCTCGCCTGCGTGCTGCCCGACCTCCTGGTGACCGACGCCGAGGTCATCCGCCGGCACTACCTGGACCGCTACGGCGCCGAGTCGGTCCCCATCGTTTATGGGGTGGACCCGCGCCCGCCGCGCGACACCGGCGTGCTGGAGCGCCTTGGGATCCAAAGCCGGCGCTTCTTCCTCTATGTCAGCCGCTTCGAGCCGGAGAACAACCCGCACCGGGTGGCCGAGGCCTACCGGTGCGTCGGCGGGGATCTCCCCCTGGTCATGGTCGGCGGCGCGCCGTACGCCGGGAGGTTCATCGCCGGCTTCACCGAAGGAGCAGATCCCCGCATTCTCTTCCCCGGCCCGATCTACGGCGAGGGGTACCGCGAGCTGCTGGCGCACGCTCTGGCCTACATCCACGCGACCGAGGTGGGGGGCACCCATCCGGCGCTGGTCGAGGCCATGGGCTACGGCAACTGCGTCGTGGTCAACGACACGCCCGAGAACCGGGAGGTGGCGGGGGAGGCCGGCCTGTACTTCCGGGCCGCGGAGCCCGGGACGCTCGCAGAACGGCTGGAGGAGGTCCGTCAGGACCCCGCGCGGGCGGCCGGGCTCGGCCGCGAAATGGCGGCCCGGGCGGCCCGGCTCTACTCCTGGGAACGGGTCGCGGACCAGTATGCCCGGCTGTTCGAGAGGCTCGCCGGCCGCGCCTCTCTGCTCAAGCCCTAGATAAATAAAGCGGTTCGCACGTAAAATACAGAGAGTTGCGCGGAGACGGAACGTCAGAGACCCAGATCATCCATGCTGAAAGAAAGAGCGCGCATCCTTGCGGTCACGGTTTTCACCCTCGACCTCGCCCTCGTTTCCCTCGCTTTCCTGACAGCCTATTGGGTCCGTGACGCGGTCCTGCCGTGGATCGCGCACGGCACCTTCCCGGGGCGGCTCTATCCTCTCGAGGAGTACTTTCCGCTGCTGCCGCTCGCGCTGGTGATCTGGGGCGCGCTGCTGCTGCTGTCGGGGCGCTACCGGTCGCACCGCACCGTCCCGCTCCTCGACGAGGCCTGGGCGATCATCCGCGTCTGCGTCATGGGCTCCGTGGTCTTCACCCTGTCGCTCTACGCGGCCCGGGTGGACGAGCAGCTCCTGGGCGACGACCGGATCAGCCGCTCGTGGCTGCTGCTCTTCGGCATCTTCTCGTGCCTGTTCCTGCTGGCCGAGAAGCTCGCGCTGCGCATCTCCTCGCGGTACGTGCGGCTGCACGGCTTCAACTACCGGACCGTGCTGATCGTCGGCACCGGTCCGGCGGCGTTGAAGATCGCCGAGTCGATCCACGGCCACCGCTACTGGGGCTTCCGCATCCTGGGCTTCGTCGCGAACAGCAACGGGGCAGGAGGGAAGGAGGACGGACCGCGGACAGGCCGCTACCCCGTCCTGGGCGAGATCGAGGACATCCCGCGGATCGTCGAGAACAACGTGGTGGACGACGTGCTCTTCGCCGTCCATCGGCGCGACCTGGACCGCCTGGAGGACCTCTTTCTCAGCCTGCAGGAGCAGGGCATCCGCACCCGCTTCGCCATGGACCTGTTCCCGCACACCCGGGCGCGCGTGCAGCTCGAGGACCTCGACGGCATACCGCTCCTCAGCTTCGCGACCACGCCCACCAGCCAGCTCCAACTCATGGCCAAGCGCGTGCTGGACGTCGCCGTCGCCTCCCTCCTGCTGCTGATCGGCCTGCCGCTGGCGTGCATGATCGCGGTCGCCATCAAGATCACCTCCGGCGGCGGCAGCGTCCTGTTCCGCCAGACCCGCTGCGGGCTCAACGGCCGCTTCTTCACCCTCTACAAGTTCCGGACGATGGTGGAGGACGCCGAGGACCGCCGCCGCGACCTGATGCACCTCAACGAGATGAACGGGCCGGTGTTCAAGCTGCGGAGCGATCCGCGGGTGACCTGGCTCGGCCGTTTTCTGCGCCGCTTCAGCCTGGACGAGCTGCCTCAGTTCTGGAACGTGCTGCGCGGCGACATGAGCCTGGTGGGGCCGCGCCCGCCGATCCCCGAGGAGGTGGCCAAGTACCAGCGCTGGCAGCGCCGCCGCCTCGCCATGAAGCCCGGCCTGACCTGCCTCTGGCAGATCAGCGGGCGCAACGAGCTGGACTTCGACCGCTGGATGCAGCTCGACCTCGAGTACATCGACTCCTGGACGCCGATGCTCGACGTCAAGATCCTGCTCAAGACAATCCCGGCGGTGCTGAGCGGGAAGGGCGCGTCGTAGAGCGTCCCACCGCCCGGTCCTCACCCCCCGTCCCCCTCTCCCGGTCGGGGGGAGGGCGATGGGAGAGGGGGGTCAGGGGGGTGAGGACCTCGGCAGCCGCCCCTCGATCAGCCCCAGCGTCGCCTCCACCACCGCCTCCATCGGCCCTGCATCGGCCACGCCTTTGCCGGCCAGCGGGAAGGCCGTGCCGTGGTCCACGGAGGTGCGCAGGAAGGGGAGGCCGAGGGTCCAGTTGGTGGCCAAGCCGAAACAGGCGGTCTTGACCGCGATCAGCCCCTGGTCGTGGTAGAGGGCGAGGACCCAGTCGAACTCGCCGCGGCGGGCGCGGGCGAACAGGGAGTCGGCGCTCTCCGGACCGTGGACGTCGATGCCGCGCTCGCGCGCCGCGGCCACGGCCGGCGCCAGGAACCGTCCCTCCTCGTCTCCCAGGAGACCGCCTTCGCCGGCGTGCGGGTTGAGGCCGGCGAGCGCGATCTTCCCTCCCGCGTGCCGGTGGAGGCAGTCCAGGGCCTCGCCCACCGCCTGGCCGTCGGTGGCCACGGCCAGGGCCTCGCTCGTCGGGATGTGGACCGTCAGCAGCGCCACCTGGAGGTCGGGCGCGAGGAAGGCCATCAGGTAGTCGCGGCCGTAGCGCTCCAGGCCGCAGGCCTCCGCGAGGTAGTCGGTGTGCCCCTTGAAGCCGGGGAGGTGCTGGCGCGCAACCGACGACTTACTGACCGGCGCGGTGACCAGGGCGTCGGCCGCGCCGGAGCGGACCAGGGCGATCCCGGCGTCCAGGGCGGCCATGGCCCCGGCGGCGTCGGCCGGCCCCGACTCTCCAAAGGCGAGGGCGCGCGGCTCGCCCACCGGATCGAGCACCGGGATGCCGTC